>JBIKSY010000059.1:0-17583 GCA_044348365.1 Chthoniobacteraceae bacterium | reverse complement strand
GGGCCGTCCCAACGCTGTTATCGCCGCCTTGGTCACCTCCTGAATGAATTCGGGCAGGCTCCCCCCGTTGGTGTCGCACAAGACCACGAGGTCGGCTCCCGCATCCTGCGCCGCCTTGATGGTCGCCAGCGAATAGGCGGGGTCCTCCCGGTAACTGTCGAAAAAATGTTCGGCGTCGTAAATCACCTCGCGCCCGTGCGCCTTGAGGTGCGCCACCGTGTCGGCGATCATCGACAGGTTCTCCTCCAGCGAAACCTGGAAAACCTCGATGACGTGCAGAGGCCAGGTTTTGCCGACGATCGTTACCGCAGGAGTCTGCGCGTCCAGAAGCATCTGCACCTGCGGATCCTCCTCCACCCGCATTTTGCCGCGGCGCGTCATGCCGAAGGCCGTAATCTTTGCGTTGACCCACTTGCGCTGGGAGGCTTCCGCGAAAAAAGCGGCGTCCTTGGGGTTGGACCCCGGCCATCCGCCCTCGATGTAGTCAAAGCCGAACGCGTCGAGCTTCTCGGCCACCCGAATCTTGTCGAGCACGCTGAACGAAATGCCCGTGCCCTGCGTGCCGTCGCGGAGGGTGGTGTCGTAGAGAGTGAAGGCGGACTTGGGTTTCATAGAGCCCGCTAGCCTAGCCCCAGAGGGTGCCGCTGCCAAGGGAAGGAAAGCAGGCGCGTTGATTTGAAGCCGGGCGGCTCCCCCTCCAACCGCGCACGCCGGCTCCCAACCGGCGCCGTTTTAAGGATCCCGCAGAACGCACCCTTGCCCCACCCGCTCCTCACCGGCCGGCCGAAAACCCGCCAGCGCATCCGCCAGCGCATGCTGGAAACCGTACCGTTCGGAAATCTCGGCCGCCCGGACCACCAACTGAGCGCGGGAGACGCTCCGGTGTTGAGGGCAGCCAATGAAAATCTTGGTGCCGGGCCCCTCCACATCCAGAACGTACACCGTGCCGAATGCAGCCGAGTAAGTTCGAAGCATGTCGGCATAGAGGGTGTTGAAGCTCCTTCCCCAGACGTTGGCCACCGCGATTCCTCCCGGAACAAGCACCCGCTTTACCGCCTCCAAAAACTCCAGCGTCCGCAGATGCCCGGGAATCGACTCGGAATCGAAGCCGTCGAGGATCACCAAATCGTACCCCCCGGCACATCCCTCGATAAAGTCCCTTCCGTCCTCTATCCAGACGCGCAGTCGGGAGTCCTCTGCAAATCCGAAGAACTCGCAGGCCACCTCCAAAACCCCGGGATCCAACTCGACGACCTCAACGGCCAGGTCTGGCAGGTGCCGGTGCAAAAACATCGGCACAGCGCCTCCCCCCAGACCCACAATCAACGCGCGCCGCGGTGTCTCTACAAACCCAAGACACAAGGGAAGAACCATGGTGTAGGGCAGTTCCAGATGCTCTGGATCCCCTACCTTCACCATACTCTGGCAAACCCCTTCGTGCCCGAAACGCAGGGTGCGCACGCCGAAGCGGTTCTCAGTCACAACGACCTGATTGAAGCCTGTATGGCGGGCCACCAACACTCTTTCTTCAGACATGGCTGACCTCTAGCGGAGTAGACCGCCTAAAACGACTCCGGTTTCCGCCACGGCGCAGGAATGGGGCCCAGGGGTCCGGCAACGCGGTAGCGAAACCGGTCCCCCTCACCCCGAGGGTTGGTGGCTTGGGGAGGGTGTCGAAAAAATGCCGCGCTTTGTATCCTGCCAGCGGGCGGTTCATTCGTCGATTGGCCTGCCTTCAGCAAATGCATTCGTTTTGGAGACCCCTTCAGCGGTGCCGCTGGCGCAGGCAGCCAGTGAATGAAACCAGGGCGGAATTTTTGAAACGCAACCTGCAACCAGGCCCGACAGTCCCTCAAGCCCCCTGCTTTGTTCCACCTTCGAGCGCCCGGTGAAGAAGCAACCCAAGCGCGGCTCCGCAAAACTGCGCCACGACAAAAGCCGGCACGCTTTCGGGGGCGATCCCCGCAAACGTGTCGGAAAACATCCGTCCGAAGGCGGCCGCGGGATTCGCAAAGGAGGTCGAGGAGGTAAACCAGTAGGCGGCCCCGATGTAGGCGGCGACCAGTGCGCCCACCCTGTCGGCCGGCGCCCGCAAAATCACCAGCAGCAACCCGGCAGTGGCCACGCCTTCCGCCACCCACTGCCCCGAACCTGCGCGAACCTTGGTTGAAACCTGCAACACTGGCAGCGCAAACATCAGGTGGGACAGCCATGCCCCGCTCACCGCCCCGAACAGCTGCGCCAGGGTGTACGGGAAAAAATGGCGCCACGGCAGTTCCCCGCGGAACGCCATGACGGCCGAGACCGCCGGATTAAAGTGCGCGCCGCTCACGGGCCCGAAGACGCTGATGAGAAACTGCAGCCCCCACACGGTCGCCAAGGTGTTTCCCAGCAACGCCACCGCGTCGTTGCCCCCAGCCAACCGTTGCGCCATGATCCCAGAGCCGATGACAACGGCCAGCAACAGTGCGGTGCCCAGCCATTCAGCGAAGAGTTTTTGAGCAGGGCGGTTCATCTCGGAGGCGCAGGATATAGGGAGCGCTGCCAACCGGCTGCAAGCTGGAATTCCCGACCGCACGGGGGGATACCCCTTAGGCCCGGGGGGCCTCGGCCCCCGCAGCCAAAGCAGGCTGGCGCTGCCTGCTTACTCCGTGTAGGGTCAAAACTTACCAAAGGCATGTAAGGCCCAGGGGAAATAAAGAACGGAGCCCGCCTCGGCGGTCTAATAGACACCGCGCTGGACTTCTCCACCGCGACTTCGTTTCACGGCTCGTGTCCGCCTGCCCGACCTCAACACAACCCTACTGCCAGCGTATTTTTTACCATGCCCTTTAAAGCCCTCGGTCTGCATCCCCTTCTGCTCAAAGCCATCCAGGAAACAGGCTACACCGAACCCACCCCCATTCAGGCCGCAGCGATCCCGGAAATCATTCTGGGCCACGACGTCATCGGCATCGCCCAGACCGGCACCGGCAAAACTGCCGCCTTCACCCTGCCGCTCCTTCACAGGCTCCACAGCAACGCCCCCGCGCGGGCACGGATGACCCGCACCCTAGTCCTCGCCCCCACCCGCGAACTGGTGGTCCAGATTGAGGAAAACGTCCACTCCTACGCCAAGCACGTTCCCATCCACATCACCAAGGTCTACGGCGGCGTCTCCGAACGCCCCCAAATTCAGGCCCTCAGGGGGGGAGCGGAAATGGTCATCGCCACCCCCGGCCGCCTGCTGGACCTCATGGGACAGCGTTGCGCCGATTTCACCGGACTGGAACACCTTGTTCTGGACGAGGCCGACCGCATGCTCGACATGGGGTTTCTCCCAGCTATCCGTCGGATCGTCCAGGCGCTCCCCAAGAAGCGCCAGACCCTCCTTTTCTCCGCGACCCTCTCCAAGGAGATCGAATCCCTCACCCACGAGTTCCAGCATTCGCCCAAGGTGGTCCAGATCGGACGCCGCTCCAATCCGGCGGAGACCGTGACCCAGCTGGTGTACGAGGTTCCCCGGCACCTCAAGACACAGCTGCTGTGCCATCTGCTCAACGAGCCCGCCATGAACATGGTGCTGGTCTTCACCCGCACCAAGCACGGAGCGGACCGGGTGGCCCGCAGGCTTGATGCGCTTGGCATCAAAACGGGCACACTGCACGCCAACCGCTCCCAAAACCAGAGGCTGCGCGCCCTCGAAGACTTTCGTTCAGGCGCAAGCCGCGTGCTCATCGCCACCGACATCGCCGCCCGCGGGATTGACGTGGACGGCATTTCACACGTGGTAAACATCGACTTCCCGCCCCAGGTGGAGGACTACGTCCACCGGATCGGCCGCACGGGCCGCGCCAACTCCATCGGAGACGCCATCAGCTTCATTTGCGAGGACGATTACGGCAGCCTCCGGTCGCTCGAACGCTTCATCGGGCGCGGCATCGTGCGCAAACGCGCCGAGGGCTTCGACTACAACGCACCCGCCCCAAAGCTTTCGCCGGAAGACGAAGAACGGAGGCGCTCCCCTCGCGGCGGTGGCGGCCGCAGCGGCGGACAGGGCGGCGGCCGCGGAGCCGACCCGAGGCGCGGCTCCTCGTTTGGCGGAGGGTCACGCACTGGCGGCCGGGGGCGCTGAGGCGCGGCCTCGCCGACTACTTTGCCGGCGGGGCGCGGATCTTTGCTTGAAACGCCCCGGCGTTGCTGCCTTCCATCCGGTCCCCGCAAGGCCTCCTGCCTCGGATCGCCCCCCCTCCTCCAGTCCACCACACGCGTTGCCATGTGCGCCCCGTTGCTCCGCCCTCTAAGCTCGATCCTTTTGGTGCTGCTCCTGCTGGGAGCGGGGGCCGGGGCGCATGTTTCCGACACCAGCCTGCTCCGGGTACGGGTCCTGCCGGACAAGCTGCAACTGGAGGCAAACGTCGACCTGCTCACGCTCAACCGCGTGGTCACGCTCGACGCGGACGGGGACGGCTCGGTCACCCGCGCGGAACTCTTGCAGGCAGCGCCCAAACTGGAGGAATTCTTCCGCCAAAAACTGTTGCTGAGATTTGGGGGTGGTGCCCCCGCGCTCGGTCACGCGACGCCACCCGAATGGCAGGCGCCCAAGGAAACCGCGGCGGAAGGCGACTTGCAGTCCGTCCATGTTAACCTCGCCTTCGAGCGGGACCTGCCCGCGGGCACCAAGGGCTTCCGGTTGGAAAGCGCGGTCTTCGACACCTTCGGCCCGGCGCACAACGTGATTTTCGCCGTGGTGGAGGGGGACGCCACCCAGCAGGCGGTGCTCACACTCGAAACGCCGGGACTTGACTACGACTTTGCCACCCAGGACCGGGCTGGCTCCGCCACGGAAACGGGCGGGACGACCTCGCTGTTCCAACTCGGGATCAGCCACATTTTGGAGGGATACGACCACCTGCTTTTTCTGCTTACTCTGCTCGTGGCGGCGAGCGGCTGGAGACAGATGGTCGGGATCATCACCGCCTTCACCGCCGCCCACAGCGTAACCGTCGGGCTAGCCGTCTTCGGAGTGGCTCGCTTGCCTGAGAAACTGGTCGAATGCACCATCGCAGCGAGCATCGTCTGGGTGGCGGCGGAGAACCTCTTTCAAGGCGGAGGACGCAACCGCTGGCGGCAGACGTTTGCCTTCGGGCTGGTCCACGGGTTCGGCTTTGCCGGGGCGCTGCTGGAATTGCAGTTGCCGCGCGAGGGACTGGCGTGGAGCCTGCTGCTCTTCAACACGGGGGTGGAGGCCGGGCAGTTACTGGTGGTTGCCCCGCTGTTTCCCCTCCTGCTTCTGCTGCGCCGGACCCCCTGGAGCGGGCTTGTGCAGAAGGCGCTCTCAGGCGCGGCCCTCGCCATGGCGCTGGTCTGGCTGGCCCAGCGTTTGGCTGGCTGAACTTTCCGGCTGCGGTCCAGCCTTTCCAACCTACCCCGGCTATGCGCCCTTGAGGAAGAAGGAGCGGTGGCGCTCCGTCACGGTGAGCCCAAGGCGTTCCATGACTTGCATGAGGTCCTCCCACACCTTGCGGCGCTCGCGCACATCGTCATTCCGGAGCAGGTACCGGGGATGGAATGTCGGCATCACGGGGATGCCCTTCACCTCGTGCCACTGCGAACGCAGGCTACCCATGGGGGTTTTGCCCCCGAAGAGTGCCTGCATGGCGCCAGCACCCAGCGCAACGATGACCTTGGGCTGCACCAACGAGATTTGGGCTGCCAAGTAGGGCAGGCAACGCTCCAATTCCTCGGCATGCGGCGGGCGCAACGCCCCCGGTTCGCCCGGCACAAAGGGGTGACACTTCAGCACGCTGGTCACGTACACCTCCGCCATGGAGAGCCCCATGACCTTGAGCATCTTCTCAAGCAACTCCCCAGCCTCGCCTGCAAAAGGGCGCCCCTCCTGGTCTTCCTCCGCGCCGGGTGCCTCGCCGATGATCATCAGCGCCGCCTCCACACTCCCCTGCCCGAAGACCACCTGCGCCCGGGCCGCGGCCAGATTCGGACACTGGGTGCAGCCAACTGCCGTGGCACGTAGCGCCGCCATGCGCTCGGCTACGGTCCCCTCACCCGCCTGCGGCAAGGGAGGCGGCAGCGCCGAGGCCCCAGGCCGCAGCGCGGGCCTCGGTGCAGCGGCCTGCAAGAGGCCGGCCGCTTGAGCCCCGGCGGGGACAGGTGCCGCTGGACGCGGAGCGCCCTCTCTCAGCGCAGGAGCAGCGGGTTCCAAGGGGCGGGCCTCGGCGGGAGTCGCGGACTGAGGCCGCTCCAGAAGGGCGTGCAAGGTTTCTGCGGGTGCGTTCGCCCCCATGCCAGCACGCCGCCGGGAGGACAACACATCGAGGACGAAATTCAGCGCGCTGGGAAAAAAGGCATCAGCCATACAAATGAAAAGGAATCAGCGGACGGCCTGGCCGACGCCGCCACCGGAAGACTTGGTCACTCCGGCGGAATTAGCCCCCTCGGACAGGATCTCCTCGACGGCCGGATCCGGCGCCACCCCCATGTCTACCGCCCGAAAATAATGGCGACGCGCGAGTTCTACGGCGCCGGGATGCCGCTGGAGGTAAAGAACCGCTAGGTTGAAGTGGGCCCCTGCATCGTCGGGCTCGATTTCCAAGGCGCGCCTGAGCTCCTCTTCCGCAGCCGAATACCACCCCTTCCTCGCCAAAGTCATCGCCAGCAACCGATGGCCCCGGGCGTTGTTGGGCTCAAAGGCGACCACCTGCGCGAAGGCACCCAAGGCGTGCTCCAAGGAACCCTTCTCCAGCACGGAAATTCCCAGCGCCAGCCAGACCGCGGCGTTCTCCGGAGCCAGCCGCTGCGCCCTGCGCAGGTAGGCCTCCGCCTCGTCCCAGGCTTTTTCGCGCTGGGCGATCCAGCCCAAATTTACCAGGGCGATGAGGTTTTCCGGCTGGCGCTCAAGCACGCGCTTGAAGCCGGCGCGCGCCGGAACCGCTTCACCCCGCCCCATGGCGGCTGCGCTTTCGCGCAATTCTGCAGAGGCCCAGGCCTCCTCACCCGCTGCCGCCCCACTGGGAACCTGCAGGCGTCCCGTGTCGAAAAAGGTTTCCTTGGAAAGGAGATCCGAGGGGGCGCCGGCGCGGAAGGGAACCAATTCAGAGGCGCCAGCCCGGGAGCGTTCAAACCCGCCACCGCACAACATGCTAAAGAAGCACACTCCCGCAAGCAACAGTCCGCCCGTGGGCCACTCCAGCGCTGCACTCAAGAGGGGGACGCGCATGGGGTTCAGGCCCTGCCCCTCCCCATTTCCTCGGAGCGCTCCGCAGCGGCGCGCACCGCTTGGATGATTCCAGCCCGGACCCCCCCAACCTCAAGCGCCTCGACTCCGGCGATCGTGGTGCCCCCCGGACTGGCCACTTGATCGCGCAAAACGGCGGGATGCTGGCCGGTCTGGAGCACCATTTCAGCGGCGCCGCTCAGGGTCTGAGCCGCCAACCGCAACGCCATCTCGCGGGGCAACCCCATCAGCACGCCCCCATCGGCCAGAGCCTCAATAAAGAGAAACCCGTAGGCCGGGCCGCTCCCGCTCAAACCCGTCACTGCGTCAAGCAACCCCTCCTTGACGCAACACACAACCCCCACCGCGCCAAACAACCGCTCGACAAGGGCCGCATCGGCCGGAGTGGCCGTCCCCCCCAGAGCGTAGGCAGAGGCGGCGTGGTGCACGAGCGCTGGCGTGTTAGGCATCACCCTTACCACCCGCACCTCCGAGCCAGCGGCCCCCTGAAGCGCCGCCAGCGAGACGCCAGCCGCAATCGAGACGACGAGTTTGCCGGCCAACTGCGCCCGCAGAGTCGCCAAAACGGGCAAAGCGTCCTGAGGCTTCACACACAAAAGCAGCACCTCACTGGCCAAGGCCACCTCCTCGTTCGTGTTGAGCGCGTGGATCCCCGTCGCAGCCGCCAGTTGCGTGGCGGCCGCCCGATGGCAGTCGCTGGCCCAAACCTGTCCGGGAGCGCAAACGCCCGCCTTGAGCACGCCCCCCAGCAGAGCGGAAGCCATCTTGCCACAACCAATCAGTCCCAGATTCATCCCTCCGTTCTAACGCCAAAGCAGCGTGAGTAAAACAAGGCAATCTGGTAAATCGCGCAGGGGCCGCCCAAACAAAAAGGAGAGGCCCCGCACGTTTTGGGGAGCGGAAACAGGAGCCCGGTCCCCCTCCCCATGGAATGGCCGAGACACTTAGGACTTTGGCGCAGCCTTGGACCGCACCCCGGGCACGACCACCACCGGGACCGTGGAATGGCGGATCACCCCCTCCGCAACACTTCCAACCAGAAGGTTGTAAAGGGCCCCGTGCCCGTGCGACCCGACCACCACCAGTCCGGCCTCGTGTTTTGCCACCTTGTCCAGAATGCAGGTCACCACCGGCCCCCATTCATGGACAGTCTCCACCTGCACCGACCGGGCTTCAAACAGCTCCCGCGCCACATTGAGTTTGGCCTCCGCCAGTTTCTTTATTTCATCCTCCGCAGCGGTGTAAGCCTGCGGCACCGCCAGCCCCACCAAGTCCACCTGGGGCTCCGTGATGTTGACCACCACCACGCGCGCCCGCAGCCGCGCTGCCAGACCGGCCGCCGCCTCGTACACCTGCTCCGTAACCTCGGAAAAATCCACCGCCACCACAATCGCTTCCAGTCCCATAAAGCCTCCTCCTTTTGTTTTCAAAAGCACGGCACCCGATGCAACCCGCTCTGGCGCTCGTGGCTCCCCTCTTGCATCGTAGGAGCAGAGATGCCCGACCTGTTTCTAAATCAAAATTCGCCGCCCCAGTCCTTGGTCCCGCTGGCGGCGGATGCGCCCCTCGCCGAACGGATGCGCCCAGCCTGCCTGGAGGAGTACACCGGGCAGGACCACATTCTAGCCCCCGGCAAACTGCTGCGGCGCGCCATCGAAGCCGGCCGGCTGACCTCCATCCTCCTGTACGGCCCCCCCGGCACAGGCAAGACCACCCTCGCACGGATCATCGCCCAAACCACCCGGGCCGCCTTCGAACCCCTTAGCGGGGTGGAAAACGCCGTGGCCGACCTCCGCAAGGCACTCCTCCGGGCCGGCGAACGCCGGACCGCAAACGGCCAACGCACCCTCCTCTTCATCGATGAAATCCACCGTCTCAACAAGGCCCAGCAGGACGTCCTGCTCCCGGCGCTTGAAGACGGCACCGTCCAGTTCATCGGCGCCACCACCCACAATCCCTACTTTGTCCTGACCTCCGCGCTGGTCTCCCGCTCCCAGGTTTTCCAGCTGGAACCCCTCTCTCCCGAGCATCTGGTGGCCCTGCAACAGAGGGCACTTCTCGAGCCCGTCCGCGGACTGGGCACGCTCCAAATCGAGGCCAGCGAGGAAGCGCTCAAACACCTCGCCCTCCAGTCCGAAGGCGATGCGCGAAAATGCCTCTCCGCACTCGAACTGGCCGCGCTCACCACCCCCCCGGGGGCGGACGGCATTCTGCGCATCGGCCTGACCGAGGCGCAGGAAAGCATCCAGCGCAAGGCCGTCGTCTACGACCGCTCAGGGGACCAACACTACGACACCACCTCAGCGCTGATAAAAAGTATCCGCGGAGGAGATCCGGATGCAGCCCTGTACTGGCTAGCGCGAATGCTCGTCGCCGGGGAGGACATCCGCTTTCTCGCCCGCCGGCTGGTGATTCTCGCAAGCGAGGACGTCGGGATGGCCGACCCCACGGCCCTGCCCACCGCCGTGGCTGCCCAACAGGCGGTGGAGCTGGTGGGGCTTCCCGAGGCCCAGATTCCGCTGGCCCACGCCACGGTGCATCTGGCGACGGCCCCCAAGAGCAACCGTGCCTACTCCGCCCTTCTGGCGGCACGGAAGGATGTCGAAGAAGGACGCACCCTCGCGGTCCCAAAGGCGCTGCGCGACACCCATTACAAAGGAGCCAAGGCGCTCGGGCACGAGGGGTACGTCTATCCCCACGACTTTGAAGGCGGTTTCGTGCCCCAGGCCTACCTGGAGGAAGGGCGCCGTTACTATCATCCCAGCGAAAACGGCGCCGAACGCAGGGTACGGGAGCGCCTCGATTTTTGGAGGGCCCAGGTGGCCAATGCACCGAAACCTGCCCGAGGGACGCCCGGAACCAATGCCCCGCCGGGTTGACTGCCTCCAAACCAGCGCCCCCCGGAAGCCCGCCCCTCCTTTATGCTTTGCGGTTTCCCCGTTTCCAGTGAGGCTCCCACCCTTCCAACCCATCAAAAAGCTCATCCTCTCCTAGTCATGCTCTCCGCAGGTATCGTCGGTCTCCCGAATGTTGGCAAATCCACCTTGTTCAATGCGGTCACCCGCACGCGCAAGGCTCAGGCCGCCAACTATCCCTTTTGCACAATCGACCCGAATGTCGGGGTGGTCACCGTCCCAGATCCCCGCCTCGAGGTGCTCTCCAAGATTTCCGCCTCCAAGAAGCTCGTCCCCGCCGCCATCGAATTTGTCGACATCGCCGGCCTCGTCAAAGGCGCCAGTGCGGGAGAGGGCCTCGGCAACCAGTTCCTCAGCCACATCCGCGAGGTCCACGCCATCGTTCAGGTGGTCCGCTGTTTTGAAGACGACGACATCCATCATGTCAGCGGCACCGTCGACCCCATCCGCGACATCGAGGTCATCAACACCGAACTGGTCCTCGCCGACTACGCCTCCCTCACCAAACGCCTCGAGCGCCTCAACAAGGCCATCCGCGTGGGCGACAAACTCGCCAAAGCCGAGGCCGCGGTCATCGAAAAGCTCCTCCCCCACCTCGACGACGGCAAGCCCGCCCTCACGGCCGCGCTTTCCGACGAGGAAAAACGGGTGGCAAAGGAGTTCTTCCTGCTGACCAACAAGCCCACCATCTTCGCCTGCAACGTCTCCGAAGCCGACCTCGCCGCAGTCTCCGCGATGATGGCGGCGGGCGATTCCGCTCCCGCCCCCACGCTGCCGGCGGCCGTCCACGTGCAGGCCGTCCAGAAGTACGCGGCCGCCCATTTTGCCACGGGCGCGGTCGTCATCAGTGCGCAAATTGAAAGTGAACTGGTCGACCTGCCCGAGGCCGAAGCCCAGGAGTACCTCACGGGGCTTGGCGTCCAAAGCAGCGGCGTAGGCTCGCTCATCCGCGCCGTGTACCACCTGCTCGGCCTGCGCACCTACCTGACCACCGGCGAACAGGAAACACGCGCCTGGACCATCAGCGCGGGTGACCGTGCCCCGGCCGCCGCCGGAGTCATCCACTCTGATTTTGAACGCGGTTTCATCGCCGCCGAGGTGACCGCCTACGACGACCTTGTCGCGCTCGGCTCCTTCGCAAAGGCGCGCGAAGCCGGAAAGCTCCGCATCGAAGGCAAGGAGTACGTCGTTCAGGACGGCGACGTGGTCGAATTCCGCTTCAACGTCTAGCGGGAGCCCCGGCGCCGGGTTGGTCGCACGGGAGTCATTCCGGAGTCGGACTCAGGAGATTGCCCGTTGTCAGAGGGCAGTCCCTGAGCCATCTTGGGGGCACTTCCCATGCACAATCGCAGCCTTCCGCCCCTCCTCCTGCTAGGCATCGCCGCTTTTGCCAGCCTCGGCGCCCTTCCCGCGGCCCGGAGCGCAGAGCCCTCCCCCATCCGCAAAAGTCTGGCGCGCATCTCCAACACGGCGCAGGAACCCAACTACAAACAACCTTGGCTTCCGGGGTTCACCGGCGGCAGCTCTGGCACCGGTTGGGTGGTTTCCAAGGACCGCATTCTCACCAACGCGCACGTTGTTTCCAACGCCCGCTTCCTGACTCTCGAAAAGGAAAACGACCCAAAAAAATACATCGCCTCAGTCGAACACGTCGCCCACGACTGCGATCTGGCCGTCCTCAAGGTGCAGGACCCCACCTTTTTCACAGGCACCGTCCCCCTCGAACTCGGCTCCATCCCCGACATCGAAACCGAGGTGTCCGTCTACGGTTACCCCATCGGAGGAGAACGGCTCTCCGTCACCCGCGGCGTCGTTTCCCGCATCGACTTCCGCCCATATGCGCACTCGGGCATCGACTCCCACCTGACCATCCAGATTGACGCCGCCATCAACCCAGGCAACAGCGGCGGGCCGGTCCTCCAGAAAGGCAAGGTGGTGGGCGTAGCCTTCCAAGGCTTCAGCGGCGACGTCGCCCAAAACGTCGGCTACATGATCCCCACCCCGGTCATCCGCCGCTTTCTGGAGGACATCAAGGACGGCACCTACGACCGGTACATGGACCTCTCCCTTTCCATGTTCAACACGCTCAACCCCGCGATGCGCCGCGGTCTGGGGCTTCCCAACGACGACCGCGGCGTCCTTGTCTCCAGCGTTGCCTCGGCAGGCGTTTGCCACGGCCACGTCAAACCGGGCGACGTCATCCTGGCCATTGACGCGCTGCCCGTCGCCAGCGACGGCACCGTCGAACTCGAGGGCGAGCGCGTCCAGATGGCCGAGGTTGCCGAGCGCAAGTTCAAGGGCGATTCCATCCGGCTTCTGCTGTGGCGCAACCGCGTGCAAACCGAGGTGACCGTCCCCCTTTCCCACGCTTGGCCCTTCACCATGCAGTCCAACCAGTTTGACGTTTTGCCCGCCTACGTCCTCTACGGGGGGCTCCTCTTCCAACCCCTTTCCCGAAACCTACTCAGCAGCGTCCAGTTTCAAAACCCGCGCCTTTCCTACCTGTTCGAGGCATTCGTCCCGCGCGAACTGTACAAAGACCACCCAGAGGTCATCGTCCTTAGCGCCATCCTCGCCGACCCCATCAACACCTACCTCTCCGAATTCAAGGACGGCGTGCTCGAGGCCGTCGACGGCACCCCCGTCCGAACCCTCGCAGAGGTCGCCGCCGCCTTTGCCAAACCCGCCGACTTTCATGTGCTCAAATTCATAGGCAACGGCCGCCCCCTCGTCCTCGAACGTGCCGTGGTCGACGCCGCGCGCGAACGCATCCGCACCCGCTACGGCGTGCGACAGGAACAGCTTTTGGAAACCGCCGCCCGCTAGAACCCACCTCCCATGCGACCCTCTTTCCTCCTCCCCGCCCTCTGTCTGGCGACCCTCCCACTGTCCTCCAGTCTCGCTGCCGCGGCCGCCCTGGAGCGCGCCACGGCCACCTCCGCGCAAGCCACCGCCCTCGCGCAGGCCATCGCCTCCTCCGCTCAGGACCCGCAGACCTCCCAGAAAAACATCGTCCGCGTCAGCGTCACCTCCCAGTCCTACGACTTTTCCCGCCCCTGGTCCAAGCGTGCGCCGGCCGCCCGCCGCGGCATCGGCGCCGTCCTGCCCGGCGGCCGCGTTCTGGTCACAGCCGAGTGCGTCGCCAACGCCAACTACATCGAACTCGAAAACCCGGACGGCAACCGCAAGGAGCCCGCCACCATCGAATGCGTCGACTACGAGGCAAACCTCGCCCTCTTAAAGCCCGACTCCGCCGCCTTCCTCGAAGGTCAGCCGGGCATCGGTATCGAAGGCACACGCATCGGGGACTCCCTCTCCGTGCTCCAACTCGAAGCCAACGGCCAGTTTCAGTCCTCCTCCGGAAAAGTCACAACGGCGGAAGTCACCCGCTATCCCATAGACGACTCGTCCTTTCTGGTTTGCCGCCTCTCGGTGCCGCTCCAAATGCGCGACTCCATGCTGTCGTTACCCGTGCTCAAGGAAGGCAAACTGGCCGGGCTCATGCTCCGGTACGATTCCCAATCCAGCCTTCTGGATTTCATACCGGCCCTTGTGCTCGAGCACTTCCTCAAGGACGCGAAAAGCGCCCCCTACAAAGGCTTCCCTCGAATGGGCTGCAGCTTCTCACCCACCCGCGACCCACAGCTGCGCCGCTACCTCGGCCTCAACGGCAACAACGGCGGCGTCCTTGTCTCCCAGATCCTTCGCGGCGGTCCCGCAGAAAAAGCGGGTCTGCTCAAGGGCGACGTACTCCTCGAAATCGAAGGCAACCCCATTGATTCGGACGGCAACCACAAGGACGCCGACTATGGCCGGATCTCCCTCAGCCACCTCGTGAGCACCAAGCACTTCGAGGGCCAAAAGGTAAAGGTCAAGCTCTGGCGCGAAGGCAAGGCCCTGGACCTCGACGTTCCCGTGGCAAGACGCAGGCCCGAGCAGTACCTGAGTGAACCCTATGTCATAGACCGCGCGCCCCAGTACTTCGTCCTCGGGGGGCTGGTGCTTCAGGAACTTTCGCGCCAATACCTCAAGGAGTTCGGCGCCGACTGGAGCCGTAAGGGCCCCATGGAGCTGGTCCAACTCGATCGCGTCCAATCTGAGCTCCCTGAAGACGGAATAAAGCGCGCAGTGGTGCTGACTCGCGTCCTGCCTTCCGACGTCACCGTCGGGTACGAAGACCTCCGCAACCTGCTGGTGACCGCCATCAACGGGATGCCCCTGACCAGTCTGGCAGATGTACCCAAGGCCATGGCGAAGGCGACCGACGGCCTGCACCGGATCGAGTTCAAAGGGGATCCCAGCCTGATCTTTCTCGACGCCAAGGCTGCCGAGGCCAGCGGCCCGGCACTGCAACGTGCTTACGGCCTGCCCGCGTTGAGCAGACTGGAATAGCCGCGCCCGACGCAGAGAGAAGCAGGCGGGCCGTGCGCTTCGTCTCGCCTGGGATGCTAAAATAGGGCGCCACGCCATTTTTCGAGGCGCCTCAACTGGGCGGCCAGGTAGGGCCGGGCTTTCCTCTGTCCTCCCCGCTCCTCGATGGCGCGGGCGAGACTTTGCAGGCGGTCGGCGATGATTTCCACTGCAGGCTCCAGACCCTGCTCCTTGCAGCGGCGCAACCAGTCCAAGGGGGCCACATGTCCGCGTGCCTGATTGCAGCGCCGACAGGCGGCCACCTCGTTTTCAATCCAGGAAGGCCCCCCCTTCAACCTCGGCACCAAATGATCCACCGAGGCCTCGCAACTGCCAGGGGGCAGACGTCGCAAACACCAAACACAGCTGGCCCCATCCCGCTCCAGTGCACACACCAAGCGCTCGGCTCTGGAACGCTGGCGCTCTTTGGGAGGATTCACGCCCTTCAAGATAACCCGCGAAAGCCGGAGTTCAATCCGTAGCCCGCTCCCCGAACCGGGTGAGATCCCGCCAGTACACAGCGCGCCAAAGTGCGGCGCGTCTTTTTTTACTTTTCTAAAACCTTTTGCACGCCACCTCCGTAGCCAAGGACGAAAACACTGTCCAAACATGGCCCCTCAGGCCGGAGACAAAGGGAGCGGGTGGTGCCGTTCCGCCTGGGGGTTGCCGGGGACAAACCGTTTCCATTCCAATGAATGCCATTACTCTGGCCCCCGCACGGGCATCCAACCCCCTCCAAGGAACCACCTCCTCCTCACGAACCACCTCCTCCCTTCCCGGTTCGGCACGAGTATGCTGGTTTGAGGAGCTTTCCCTTGCCGACATCCCCCGCGTGGGAGGGAAGAACGCCTCCCTCGGGGAGCTCACACGGGCAGCCGCCCAACTCGGCATCCACGTGCCCCCCGGCTTCGCCCTCCCCACCGACGCCTTCCGCTGGTTCCTCCAGGAGGGCGGCCTCGCCCGGGAGATTGAAGAAATCATTGGATCCATCCGCCCCGGCAGCCTCGAGGGCCTCCAAAAGGCGGGAGCCAAGATCCGGAGCGCCGTTCTGAGCCGCCCGCTGCCGGAGGCCTTGGTGAGGGAAATCTCCGCCGCCTACCTGCAGCTCTGCCAGCGGGTGTCAACCGCCTCAACCGCCTCAACCGCCTCCCCCCGGCACGGCGCACCACCGGAGGACGTCCCACCTCAGGCGCTCGTTCCGGTCGCCGTGCGCAGCAGTGCGACCGCCGAGGACCTGCCCGAGGCGAGCTTCGCCGGGGCACAGGAAAGCTTTCTCAACGTCACCGGGCCGGACGCCGTGGTCGCGGCCTGCCACCAGTGCTTTGCCTCGTTGTATACGGACCGCGCCATCAACTACAGAGCGGAACACGGCTTCGCCGAGGGCTCGGTTCTGCTATCGGTCGGGGTCCAGAAAATGATCGACCCCTCCCTCGGTGGTTCCGGGGTCCTTTTCACGCTGGACACCGAAACCGGGTCCAGAAACGTCGTACTCATCAACGCGGTACGCGGACTGGGCGAGGCCCTTGTTCAGGGCCGCGTCACCCCTGACGAGTATCTGGTGTTCAAACAGGGCCTGCAGTCCGCCCCGTGCCCTGTGCTGCGCAGATCCAGCGCGGCGCAACCGGCGGGCAAAAACGGCGCCCAGCCCCAGCAGGGCGGTCACGCCGGACCTTCCCGAGGGGTGGCACCCGGCGGGGCCGGGCCCGTCCCCCTGGTTTTGGACGACGAAACCGTCCTGCAACTGGCCCGTTGGGGCTGTGCCATCGAGGAACACTACGGCAGGATTCTTGGGAGGGAAACGCCCATGGATGTGGAATGGGCCTGGGCCGGTCCCGGCCACAGTCCCGCCATCCTGCAGGCCCGTCCGGAGACGGTGCACGCCACGCGCGCAAAGGCGTCCTGGAAACGCGCCGTCCTCACGGGCCACGGCCGGGAGCTGGTGCGGGGCAACAGTATCGGCACCAGCATCGCCCACGGAACCGTCCGCGTCCTGCGCAACCCTTCGGAGCTTGGCCAGTTCTCCAAGGGTGACATCCTTGTGGCCGAACGGACCGACCCGGACTGGGAGCCGGTCATGCGGCTGGCCGCCGGAATCGTCACCGAAAGGGGTGGACGCACCTGCCACGCCGCCATCGTCTCCCGCGAGTTGGGTGTTCCCGCAATCGTGGGCGCCACAGGCGCGACCCGGCTACTGGCCGCGGGACAAACGGTCACCCTCAGCTGCGCTGCCGGCGAGACGGGGGTCGTCTACGAGGGCAGGCTGGCGTTCCGCACCGAGGAGTTTTCCCTCGAGGAGGGGACGCCCACCCGCACCCTGCTCCAGCTCAACATTGCGGATCCAGAACAGGCCTTCCGCCTAGCACCCCTGCCCTCGAGCGGGGTGGGCCTGATGCGGGAGGAGTTTCTCCTCGCCGGCGAGATCGGAATCCACCCCATGGCATTGCTGCGCTTCAGCACCCTGCCGACCCCCCTCAGGCAGCAGATCGACGCACTGACCTTTGGCCACTCCGACAAGCCGGACTTCTTCATCACACGCCTGGCGGAGGGCGTGGGGCGGATTGCTGCCGCCTTTTACCCGCGGCCGGTGCTGCTCCGCTTCAGCGATCTGAAGTCCAACGAGTACTCCCGCTTGGTGGGGGGGACGCTGTTTGAACCGCTGGAGGAAAACCCCATGCTTGGGTTCCGGGGGGCCAGCCGTTACTGTCACCCCGAAACGCGGGAGGCGTTTTCACTCGAGTGCGCGGCGGTGCTACGCGTAAGGGAAAGAATGGGCCTGCGGAACCTCCGGGTGATGGTGCCCTTTTGCAGAACCCCCGGGGAAGGCGCCGCAGTGCTCACGGAAATGGAGCGCAACGGCCTCAAACGCGGCAGCGACGGGCTGCAGGTCTGGATGATGTGCGAGATACCGAGCAACGTTGTCCTTGGCAGAGATTTCTGCGCTCTCTTTGACGGCTTTTCCATCGGATCCAACGACCTTACCCAGCTTGTCCTTGGCGTGGACCGGAACTCAGAGCGGCTTGCCTC
>JBIKSY010000259.1:0-5422 GCA_044348365.1 Chthoniobacteraceae bacterium | reverse complement strand
ATGACGCGGGCCGCGACCGGCTGTTTTCACGCTGGCAAATGGTCCGCAAAAAAGGCGGAACCGAAAGCCCCGCCTCCCACGCACGGCACGCCACCGAATTGCCGGAAGCAGCGGCTTCCGGGCCGCCGCAGCCGGTGAGAAAAACCAAAAAGGGAATGGGCGGCGTGAGCCTAAACCCGATTTCAGGCGAACTGCAGGGAATTGGTATAGAACACGTTACAATCAACATTGTCCTGAACAGCTTCTTTCGCGCCAACGCAGGCGCAGACACCACCCCCTACGAGTTTGAGGGGCGCAATTATGCGTTGGCAAAGGACGAAGGCGGGCTGCTCCTCGGACTGCGCACCGTACCCGATGCGGCGGCCCCCTTCGGCGAGCGTAAGTCCGCCTGGAGCGTGTACCAGGCGCTGGACACCCCCGGGGAGGAGTCGGCCAGCACGTTTGCAAAGAAGATCATCGGCGTGACGGACTTTTCCGAAATCCCCTACCCCGGGCCGATCCCAGAACGTGCGGAGGCACGGTAAGGCGGGAGCGGGGCGCGTGCCTCAGGCCAGCCTTTCCTCGGGGGCCTCGAGGGAGGCGCACACCGCTTCACACAGGCGGGTGACGAGTCTGTTTTTGAGCCAGTAGCGCACCCGCTGCCCGTCCCGCTCGCGTTTCAAAACACCGGAGGAAACCAGGAGGGCGAGGTGCTTGGACACATTCGGCTGCGTGGCTCCCGTGAGTTCCACAATTTCCCCCACATAGCGTGGGGCGTGGCAGACGGCCTGTAGGATGCGCAGACGCATGGGCTCGCCGAGCATTTTAAACAGGAGGGCGATCTGGTCGAACTGCTCGGAAGTGGGGGCTGGTTCGCTCGGTATCTCGAGTTGACTCATGAATGAATGATTATATATTCAACCTTATGAACGCCACTGAAATTTCCCCTCCCTCTTGCGTCACAGCAAGCGTCACCCCCGGTTTGATCCAGCCCGCCCGGCTCGCCGCCCTGCTCGGCCAGGGCGGGGAGGCACGCCTTCTGGACGTGCGCTCGGCCGCGGAGTACGACGCCCAACATGTCAAAGGGGCCGTCCTCCAGCCTCTGGACTCGCTCATTCCCTCGGAGTGGACGGCAGCCCCCGGCGCCGGCCCCCTTTATGTGCTCTGCCAGGCGGGCGGACGGGCGGGCCGGGCGGCTGCCCTGCTGTCCAAGCAGGGGGTGGCCTGTTCCGTGGTCGAGGGCGGAATGGAAGCCTGGGTGGCAGCCGGGTTGCCGGTGGAAAAAGGCGCCACGCGGGTCCTCCCGCTCATGCGGCAGGTCCAGCTGGTCATCGGCTTGGTAAGTGGCACTGGAGCGGCGCTGGCCGTCTGGAAGCATCCGCTGTTCGCACTGATCCCGCTCTTCATGTCGGCCGGGTTGGTTTTCGCCGGCGCCACCGGATACTGCGGGCTGGCGCTGCTTCTGGCGCGGATGCCGTGGAATCGCCGGCCCGGGGACGGGACGGCGCAGACTGGGACGCGCACCGGAGCCGCTTCGTGCTGCACACCCGCGGGAGGCCAGCAATGAAACCAAAACGGCGTATTCTAATTGTGGGAGGCGTGGCAGGGGGGGCTTCTGCCGCAGCCAAGGCGCGGCGGGTGAGCGAGTCTACCGAAATCCACGTGTTTGAGCGGGGACCCTACATTTCGTTCGCCAACTGCGGACTACCCTACCACATAGCCGGGGAGATCACCGACCGGGAGCAACTGGTGGTCATGACCCCCGAGCGGTTCAAAGCGCGGTCCGAGATTTTTGCACACACCGGACACGAGGTGCTGGCCATCCACAGGGAGCGCAAGACGATCACCGTGCGTGGCGGCGACGGGGTGGAGCGGGAGGAACGTTACGACAAACTGGTGCTCAGCCAAGGGGCGCGTCCCTTTATTCCGGCTCTGCCCGGAGTGGACCTGCCTCACGTCTTTACGCTGCGGGACATTCCGGACATGGACCGGATCGTCGCGGCCATCAACACGGGCAACGCGCAGCGCGCCGTGGTCATCGGAGGAGGATTCATCGGACTGGAGATGGCGGAGGCCTTCATCCACCGCGGCATGCACGTGACGCTGGTGGAAAAGAACCCACACATCCTGCCTCTGATGGATCCGGACATGGCGAGGACGCTTCAGGAGTCGCTGCCGGCGGGGGCGCTGGAGTTTCGGTTCAACGCCAAGGTCACCGGTTTCAGCAAGGGTACGGTGAACTTTGAAGAGGGGGCGGACCTCCCGGCCGACTTGGTTTTGCTCAGCGCAGGGGTGCGTGCCGAGGTTGAGCTGGCGAGGGAGGCGGGTCTGGAGATCGGCCCAACCGGCGGGGTACGCACCAACGGCAGGATGGAAACCTCCGACCCGGACATCTACGCGGTGGGGGACGCAGCCGAGACGATCCACGTGGTCAGCGGCGCGCGGGCGCGCATCGCACTCGCCGGTCCTGCCAACCGACAGGGCCGCATCGCGGGAGCCAACGCCGCGGGGGCCCGCTTGAATTTCCCCGGGGTGCTGGGGACTTCGATTGTGCGGATCCTCAACATGACCGCGGGGTTTACCGGCCTGAGCTCCAAGCAAGCCACCGCCGCGGGTTTCAGCTTTTTCACCAGTCTTACACGGGACTCCAGTCACGCGCACTACTACCCCGGAGCGACGCCGGTACTCATCAAGCTGGTGGCCGAGGAGGGCACGGGGCGTCTGCTGGGCGCGCAGGTGGTGGGCCAGAAAGGCATCGACAAGCGGGTGGATGTGCTGGCCACCGCGATCACCGCGCGCATGAGCGTCTTCGATCTGGAATCGCTGGATCTGGCGTACGCTCCTCCCTTTGGCTCCGCCAACGACCCGGTGAACACGGCCGGGTTTGTGGCGGGTCACATTGCCCGGGGAGACATCGCCTCCGTGGCACCCGAATCCTGGAGGCCCTCAAACGAACTGCTGCTGGATGTGCGCGACGCGGATGAAATCGCGGCCTGGGGGAGGCTTGCGGGCGCTTTGCACATTCCGCTTTTTGAACTGCGAAGCCGAGCTGCGGAGCTGCCCAAGGACCGCAAAATTGTGGCTTATTGCCAGAAGGGCCAGCGCGGCTACCTGGCCACGTGCGCACTCCAGGGGCTGGGGTTTGAAAAGGTGAGCAACCTGCGCGGTGGCTTTCTACAGGCGCGCCTCAACGGCCTGCCCTTGGACGGGGGCGCTTCCCACTAAGGGGTTTTGTGCTGGGTCCGGGGGTGAAAAAGAAGCGGCCTGAGTGGGTGGTGCGCTTTCTGCGCATTGCTTCCGGAGGTCCGCTCCGCTTGAATCGGGCTCACTATGAAACCGACTCTTGTTGTGATGGCCGCTGGAATGGGCAGCCGATATGGCGGCCTGAAACAGATCGACCCCATGGGCCCCTCGGGCGAGACAATCCTCGACTACTCCGTTTTCGACGCTCTCCGGGCGGGCTTTGGCAAGGTCGTTTTCATCATCCGTCCCGACTTTGAGGAAGCCTTCCGCGCCGGGGTCGGCGCCAAGTTTGCTGACAGAATTACGGTGGACTACGCGTTTCAGACGCTGGACCGGCTTCCGGCGGGGTTCAGTGTGCCCGAGGGCCGTGAGAAACCATGGGGCACCACGCACGCAATCCTATGTGCGCGGGATGTCGTCAGGGAACCCTTTGCCGTCATCAACGCCGATGACTTCTACGGCCGCACCTCTTTCGCCGTGCTGCACGACTACCTTTCAGCACTTCCGAATGATTCCGCCGAGTACTCCATGGTGGGGTTCACGCTCAAAAATACTCTTTCCGAACATGGCACCGTCACTCGCGGTGTCTGCAAGACGGACGCTGCAGGATTCCTCACCGAAATCGAGGAAATGACCAAGATCGGCTCCGGCCCTACCGGGGTGTCCAACACCAAGGAGGACGGGACCATCTCGCCGCTGACAGGGCTGGAGCCTGTCTCGATGAACATGTGGGGGTTTTCTCCGCACCTTTTTGAACAACTGGGTGCCTTGTTCGAGGAGTTTCTGACCGCACACGGCTCTGAACTCAAGGGGGAGTGTTATATTCCTCTCTCTGTCGGGGAACTGGTGCGGCGCAAGCAGGCCAGCTGCAAAGTGCTGCCCACGGATTCCACCTGGTTTGGAGTGACCTACCGCGAGGACAAGCCGGTGGTTCAGGCGAGCATTGCTTCGCTCACGTCCAGTGGCGCCTATCCGCCAGCTCTCTGGAGCTAGTCTGGGCGCGGGCCCCGTTGAATCTTCCGTCCCCTGCCTATGCCTGGGGTGGCGGGGATGTGCTCACCGAAAAAGCCCAGCCCTCCCGCATCCGGGCGGAAGGGCCCTCCTGCCCTCTATGCCGAAACAGGAGGGACAAACCTCCGTTCCGGTGTGTTTTTGCAGCCCAGATTAAATGTGCTCGGCGATCTGGACGGCGTTCAAGGCGGCTCCTTTGAGGAGCTGATCCCCGACCACCCAAAAAGACAGGCCGTTTTCGAGCGCGCAATCCAGCCGGAGCCGGCCTACTTGACAGTCATCCTGGCCGGCGACATCCAAGGGCAACGGGTAAGTGTTGGTGCTTGGGTCGTCCACGAGGCGCAGCCCCGGGAAATTCGAGAGGACCGCGCGCGCCTGTTCAAGCGAAACAGGTCGCTCAAACTCGGCACTCACGGCAACCGAGTGGGCGCGGTACACGGGCACCCGTACGCAGGTGACCGAGGCGAGAAAACCCGGATGGTGCATGATCCGGCGCCCCTCGTTTTGCATCTTCATTTCCTCCCTAGTGTAACCTGAATCCAAGAAGCCGTCCACGTGGGGCAGGACGTTAAAGGCGATCTGGTGCGGGTAGACGCGGGACTCCACGGGCCGACCGTTCACCGTGGCATCCACCTGGGTGCGAAGTTCTTCAATCGCCTGCGCCCCGGTGCCAGAGACCGCCTGATAGCTGGAGGCAAAGACGCGCTTCACACCGAAGGCCTGATGCAGGGGCCAGAGAGCCATCAGGGTGATAGCCGTCGTACAGTTGGGATTGGCGATAATGCCTCGGCTGAGGGCAATGTCGGCCCCGTTGACCTCGGGAACCACCAGGGGCACGTGAGCGTCCATCCGGAAGGCGCTGGAATTATCGACAACCACGGCCCCCGCCTGCACCGCGGCGGGCGCAAAAGTCTTGGAAATGGAACCTCCCGCGCTAAAGAGCGCAAGGTCCACTCCAGCGAAGGAGTCTTCGCGCAACTCCTCCACCAGAACTTGCTCCCCCCGGAACGACAAATGTTTGCCAGCCGAACGCGCAGAGGCCAGAAGAGACAACTTGGAGACTGGAAAATTCCTGCGTTCGAGAACATTCAAGATTTCCACACCCACGGCCCCCGAGGCCCCAACGACAGCGACATGCAAATTCCGGCTCATAAAACTTTGAGTCTAACACAGACCGCCACCTGAAATG
>JBIKSY010000058.1:0-17704 GCA_044348365.1 Chthoniobacteraceae bacterium | reverse complement strand
GCCCAATCTCGTTACCGTCGAACGCAACGGCCGCAAGATGGACGCGGTCACGAGCCTTTCCAAGGCGGGCCATCTGCTCCTGCTCGAACGCGGAACAGGCAAACCGGTGTTCCCCCTCCGCCTACGCCGCGCCCCGGTGTCGCGTCTGCCCGGGGAAGTCACCTCGGCTTATCAGCCTGATCCTGAGCTGCCCGAACCGATTTCACGCATGGAGTTCCACCCGGACATGATCACCAAGCGGACACCTGAGGCGCACGAGTTTGTTAAAAAGGTGGTGGAACACTCGAACTACGGTTTTTTCCAGCCGTTTGAGGAAGGCAAGCCAACCCTGTTCATCGGCACCCGCGGCGGGGCGGAATGGTCGGGCGGCGCGGTGGACGTGCCTTCGGGCCGGCTGTACGTCACCTCAAACCGGTGGGTCTCAAAAATCGCGGTGGTCGCCAGCGACGAAAAGGAACGCGACCCGAAACAACCGCCCTCGCCCGGGGAGTCGCATTACGCCGCACACTGCGCGGTTTGCCACGGAGCCAAACGCGAGGGTCTCGGCGTGGCACCTCCCCTGACGGGATTGAAGGCGCGCATGAAGGACGAGGACGTGCTCGCACTGCTCCGCACCGGCAGGGGCCTCATGCCCCCCAATGTCGCCCTCAATGAAAAGGAGCGCGGCGAACTGCTCGACTACCTTTTCCGCCGCAACCAACCCTCGAGTGCTTCGGGCGAAAAAAGTAGCACTCCGAGTTACGGATTTGGCGGCTTCCAATTTCTCGTAGACCACGAGGGATACCCCGGCATCGAGCCGCCATGGGGACTGCTCAACTGCTACGACTTGAACACGGGCCGGGCGTTGTGGCGCGTCCCATTGGGAGAACTGGAGGAATTGACCGCGCAGGGCGTGCCCCTCACCGGTTCGCAAAATCTGGGCGGCGCAACCGTCACAGCCGGCGGCCTGGTTTTTGTCGCTGGCACCCAGGACGAAAAGATCCGGGCTTTCAACGCGGAGAACGGCCGCCAAATTTGGGAGGCGAAGCTCCCGTTTGCGGGTACCGCCGCACCGGCGGTCTACGAGGTGGACGGCAAACAGTTTGTTGTGGTGACGTCGACCGGAGGAGGCCGAGTCGGCGGCAAGTCAGGCCCGGGCGACGCCTACGTGGCGTTCAGCCTTCCGTGAGGCGGCCGCGCCGTGCCGACCCCGTCAGTCGCGGAAGACGATGGTGCGGTTTTCGCGCACGAGCACCCGATCGGTGAGGTGGTAGCGCAGGCCGCGTGCGAGGGCCATGCGTTCGCAGTCGCGGCCGAGCCGGAGCAGGTCATGTTCAGAGTGGAAATGCTCCACGCGGACCACCTCCTGCTCAATAATGGGCCCCTGATCGAGGTCGGCCGTGGCGTAGTGACAGGTAGCCCCGATGAGCTTTACGCCGCGCTGGTAAGCCCGTTGGTAGGGGTTTGCCCCGACGAAGGAGGGCAGGAAACTGTGGTGGATGTTCATCACGCGGGCGGGCCAGCGGCGGCACACATCCTCCGGCAACACCTGCATGTAGCGCGCCAGCACCACAAGGTCCGCCTGCGCATCCGTCCAAAGGGATTCCATGCGCCCAAAAGCCTCAGCCTTGTTTTCGGGCGAAACAGGAACGTGGTGGAAGGTGATCCCCTCCCGCTCCACGAGGGGACGCAGCGTTTCGTGGTTGGAGATAACGCACGGAATCTCACACTCCAACTCGCCGGAACGCCAACGCCAGAGCAAATCCGCAAGGCAGTGCCCCAGCTTGCTCACCATGAGCACCACCCGCGGCCGCGCCCCGGCTGCGCGCACGGACCATTCGGCGTTGAGTTCCGCGCCAAGGGGGGCAAAGGCGGTGCGCAAATCCTCCAGCCCGCACCGGAGCGTGAGCGTTTCGATCTCGAGCCTCGCAAAAAACCAAGCGGCATGGACGTCCGTAAACTGGTGCACCTGCTTGAGGTTCCCCCCCTGCGCGGCGATGAAGTTGGTGATCTTCGCCAACAACCCGACGCGGTCGGGACAAGAAATCTTTAACAGGGTGGTCTGCATCCCCCATCCCTGACATGAGTGCCCCCCGCTCTGCACAGGTTTTTTCACTCAAAACCGGCACGCACTCGAAACGGTTGGATTTTAGGGGGCAAACCGGGTCCAAATAGGGGGCTATGGCCGCCACTGAATCCACCATGCTTGCGCTGGGCACCGCCGCGCCCGCCTTCACCCTACCCGACGTTTCCACCGGCCAGCTCCGCCAACTTTCGGAGCTGGCAGACGGGAGGGCGGTGCTGGTGATCTTCCTGTGCGCGCACTGCCCCTACGTGGTGCATGTCGCCCCCGAACTGGCGCGTCTGTGCAAGGACTACGCTGGGCGGCCCCTGACGATCGTGGGCATCACGTCCAACGATGTCGGAGCCTATCCGCAGGATGCGCCCGAGCCGACGGCGCGCTTCGCCCGGGAGGCCGGGCTGGACTTCCCCATTCTTTTTGACGAGGACCAGTCGGTCGCGCGTGCCTATTCTGCGGCCTGCACGCCGGACTTTTTCCTGTTCGACGCCGCCCACCGGCTGTTCTACCGCGGCCAGATCGATTCCTCCCGGCCGGGACGGGGCCCGGAGCGGCCCGGGCAAGGCACCCTCAACGGGTCCGATTTGCGCGCCGCCTTTGATGCGGTTCTGGAGGGGAGGCCGGCCCCGGAGCCCCAGCGGCCCAGCATCGGTTGCGGGATCAAGTGGAAACCGGGCAACGCACCGGCCCTCTCCCACTAACCTTCCCAATCCATGGCGCGCGATATTGTCTACTTTGACTTGGAAACCCAGCGGACCGCCAACGATGCGGGCGGTTGGGACAAGAAGCGCGAGATGCGCGTCTCAGTCGCCGTGACGTATTCCACGGCGCTGGGCGAGTACCGGATTTTTGAGGAAAAGGACGTGGACGCGCTGGTGGACCAGTTGTTGAAGGCGGACCTGGTGGTCGGGTTCAATGTAATCAACTTCGACTACGAGGTGCTTTCGCGCTACACAGTGCTCGATCTGGCGCACACGGCGCGCACGCTGGACATGCTTGTGGAGATTGAGAAGGTGCTGGGTCACCGGCTGAGTCTGGACTCTGTCGCCACCGCGACCCTAGGGGTGGGCAAGACGGGGGACGGACTTGATGCGATCCGGTGGTGGCGGGAGGGGCGGCTGCTCGAGATCGCGGAGTACTGCTGTTTTGACGTGAAATGCACCAAACTGGTGCACGAACACGGAGCCACCCACCGCCAACTCCAGTACGTGGACAAGTTCCGGAACAAAAAAAGTGTGGCGGTCCAGTGGAGCTGAGCCGGGGGCCGGCGCTGGGGCTCTTCCACTTTTGGCGAGGCCTGCAAGCGGCCTGTGTGGAAGCCTTCCGCAAATCGCAGCTCGGACATCCGGCGGCGCCACGGCACTGGCTTGAGGATGCAAAAGCGACGGGGGCGGTGAAACGCACACTGTTTTGCCTTGCTCCCGGGAGGCTGTCGGCTTAGGGGCAAGGGGTGAAAAGCCGTTGTTTTGCAGCGGAATTTCAGGCGGGCCCGGAAATCGCAGCGGGCCAGCACCTGAGCCGGGGGCGGAGAGATCCGCCTGCCGCACTGCGAACCCCCTCAACCCGGATCCGTCAGCCCGCTCTGCAAGGACGGCTCCACACCTGTACCCGACTATACAAATCCAGCAGTATCGAGTGAATCAACGGATCCGCGCGCGTGAGGTGCGTGTGATCGTGGCAGCATCCGGCCAGCAGCTTGGCATCCTGAAAATCCAGGACGCACTGCGTTTGGCACAACAAGCGGGTCTCGACTTGGTGGAAGTTGCGCCCACGGCAAATCCTCCAGTGTGCCGCATCGTCGACTTCGGAAAGTTCAAGTACGAGATTTCCAAGCACGACAAGGACAAGAAGAGCGCCTCCAGCAAGCTCAAGGAGATCAAGTTCCGTGTGAACATCAGCGAGCACGACTACGAGACGAAGCTGCGCCACGCCGAAGAGTTTCTCGATAAAAGCAACAAGGTCAGGGTTCAGCTGCAGTTTCGGGGGCGTGAAAACGCGCACAAGGAGCTGGGCATGATCTTGATGAACAAGATCTCCGCGGATCTGGCGACCATGGCAAACGTGGAACAGCCACCGAAGCTGATGGGCCGCGCCGTCACCATGACCCTGGCCCCGCTGCCGGCCAACAAGCGCCGCCGCAAATTCGCGAAGTCCGAGTACCTTCCCGAGGACATCGACGACGACGAGGACGACGACGACGAGAGCTCCGAGGACGACACGGCAAAGGAAGCCTCTGCCGCCGCACCCAAGGCATAAACCTGCCCGGCTGCCCGAGGCTTTCCCCAGCGCTCTGGCGTCCTGTTCTCCCTGTGAACGCATTTCACGCGGGCCGGCATTCCTGCCGGCCCGCGTTTTGCGTTTTGAGTGGAAACGTGCCTGCCAGGGCGGGGAATTCTCAACTTTCCGCTACAACCCGGGTCGCTTCTGGGTTATCGCAAAGACCCCAAAACCACATACTCCGCTACTTCACCCCATGACCATTCCCCTCCGTTCCCTTCTCGCCCTGATTTTGGCCGGCTCCACCTTGGCCCACGCAGAGGTCTCCTACCAGTTTGTCCCCAAATTTCTCACCCCTCCCGCCGGGATGGAAACCATCGGAAACGGGCACGGCGAGATCCAGGTGGATTCAACGGGGAGGATTTACGTCAGTGTGGAAGGCCAAAAGGAGGGAGGTCTGCAAGTTTACTCGCCCGAAGGCAAGTTCCTCACCCACTTGAACGTGCCCGGTTCCCTGCACGGGTTTTCCATCCGCAAAACGGCCGGAGGCGAGTTCATCTATGCCTCGGTGCTGGGCCAGCAGAAGGTGATCAAGGCCACATTGGAGGGGAATGTCGTTCTGGAGATTCCGCGCGAATCCTTCCCTGCAGAGATCGCCGACCCGGTCAGCGTGACACTCAAGGACGGGTTGGTGGTGCGGGGCAGCAAGCCCACGGATGCGGGTGATTCCCTGGCCATCACCCTGCCGACCGGGGATGTGCGGAAAGTCAGCAAGTCCGAGATTGCGCGGAAGGGGACGGCGACCCTCAAAGACGGGGCAAAGGTAGAGGGCATCAACCCGGAGAAGGACTCCGAGGGCGTCACCCTTACGGTCGGAGGGAAGGCACGCAGGATCGCCTTCACAGACATGGCGCAGAAGGACGGGAAACCCGCCTACGCCGAGGGCTCCACCGAAACACGCGGCGGGCTGAAGCTCACCTCCACCGACGCGGCACCCAACGGCGACATCTACGTGGTGGACGGGTACGGCACCTCCTGGATTTTTGTGTTTGATGCCACCGGTAAGTTCAAGAAGCAGTTCGGGGGCCCGGGCGAGCCGTTCAAGCTGGCAAACTGCCACAAGGTGCACATTGACACGCGTTTTGAGCCTGCCCGTGTGTTTCTCTGCGACCGCGGAAACAAGCGGATCATGCACGCCACCCTCGAGGGAGAACCGCTGGACGTCATCGCCACCGGCCTGCGCGGACCAAGCTCCGCCTCCTTCAACGGGGACCTGGTCTGCATCGCGGAAATCGGCGGGTGCGTCTCCGTCTGGGACAAAGCGGGCAAGCAGGTGGCCACGCTTGGCAACAACACGACCGCAGGGCAGTCCAACACGCCGCGGGTGCCCCCTGCCGACTGGCGGGACGACGTCGTAACCTCGCCCCACGGCATTACCTTCGATGCCCGGGGCAACATTCTTGAAACAGAGTGGAACCAGTTTGGCCGCGTGCTCCGCTGGAACCGTAAATGACGCAGGCCCTCCGGGCGAACACCTCCCCGGCGCACAGCAGGCGCTGGTGGCGGCCGGCGGCGGTGGCCCTTTGCGGGCTGCCGCTTCCGGCCGTTGCGCATTCGGGGGACCTGCTTCTGGCGCGGCTGGTGCTGGGGCATACCCCAGAGGTGACGCTGGAGGTGACCGCGGACGTGGCGGGCAACCCCTGGCTCAAGGACTCCGCGCACGTCGCAGACGCCCTCGGGGCCACGCTGCGGGTCTTGCTCCCCGACGGCCGGGGCTGGAAGCTTTCGGAGCTTGGTAAGCCGGCTGTTTCGCTGCACGCCGCCTTTCCCCATCCGGCCCCGCTCCCCCTGGCGCACGGACCCGGAGAGCCGGCGCCCGAATGGTACACGGCGTCCTGGACCTGGCGGCCCAGCGCGTCGCCGCTCCGCTTCGAGGTTCCGGCCGGGTCCAAGCACACCCTGCTTTTCTGGAACGTCGCGCCCGACTCCCCGGAACCCGCGCCCGGCTGGCGCATGCTCCTTTCCTCCGACCGCACCGGCCCCATCCCGCTGGCGGTCGCGGCGGCCCCGCTGCGCTGGAGTGCACCCGCCTTTGCCGCCATGGGGGTCGCCGCCGCAGGACTGCTTTTACAGGGCTTTCTACTTTGGAAGCGCGTGCGGAGGAAATCCGTTCGCTAAGCTTGAGGACTTCATGATCTGGCGTCTCGTTCTTTTCTTTCTCCCCCTTCTGTGGTCCGCCTGCGCTCAGAATGTCGGCCGTGCGCCAAATGCGACCGTGGCGCGACTGCAAAGCCACTCGGTGCCTGCGGATCCGGAGAATTTCCCAAACGGACAGCTGCGGCTCCGCTACCGCTGGAAGTTGCCACCGGGCATTTTGTTGCGGCTGCCGATGAGCACGGAGCTGGGGATTCCCTGCGTTGAGGGTGCGGTGAACGGCCATGCCGTCCCACTGATCCTCGACACTGGGAACGCATTTCCGCTGCTGCTGGACGCCTCCTCGGCAGGGGAACTGGGCATCCCCACCGTAAAGGGTGCGCGGGCCAAGGGGACGGGCATCGGAGGCAATGTGGACGTGCTGATGGCGCGATACGACTCGGTGGATTTGGGGGGGAAACCGGTGCTGGCCCAAGGGGTGACGGGCGTGTTTTTGCATTCGTACCGGACGACCTTTGCGGGAGTGACGGTGAGCGAGACGCCGCTCAATCTGGTGGGCCTGCCCCTTTTGGAACAGTTCTCCTTCGTGACGATTGACGGGCCCGCGGAGGAAGTCAGGCTTGGCTACAAACGGCCCTACCAACCTGCACCCCGGGCGGTGGGCGTTCCTTTTACCATCTCCGAGGGCAGGATGTGGCTGGTTCTGAATATCTCGGGCAAGCAGGTGCGCGCCTTTTTTGACTCGGGCTGTGGCTCGGGCCTGCGCCTGCCGGCGGCGGTGGTCAAGGGATTGCCGGCTGCGGCGCTTAAATCCCAACAACTGCGCAAGCGGAGGGCCATGGGGGTGGGCGGTGTCGAGATCGAACAGGTCGGCCTGCTTTACGGAGCCCAGTTGGGACAGGTCCGCATCGAGCCCTTGGAGTTCGACACCAGTCCCGGCTCCACGGAGGCACTGCTCGGCTGGGCGCCGTTCAAGAAAAACCGGATCACCCTAGACTTCACCCGGCGCACACTCTGGGTCGAACCTCGCACGGGCGGCTAGGGTGTGTTCACGACCGTTCAAAAGCATAGGGCGATGAAGGTCGCAGTCGGAAGCCCTGCAAACAGGGCCTCCAGGGTTTTGAGCCGCGCGCTTGGAAGGCTCCAAAACCGAGGCCCCACCCGCAAGGGGTTCCGCCGTTTCCCACCCCCGCGCACGATGCCATGTTGTGGGAGCCGCTAAAATCAAGGAACCAGCCGGACCCGAGCAGCCGCGGGAAAAGCTTCTGGCCAACGGCCATGCGTCGCTCAGTGATAGCGAACTGCTGGCCGTCCTGCTGCGCACGGGCACCCCGAGAAATACGGCACACCAGATCGGCCAGCAGTTGCTGCAGCGTTTCGGCTCCCTGGGGGGACTGAGCCGCTGCAGTGTCGGAGAGCTGGCCCGGATGCGCGGCCTGGGGCACGCCAAGGCGGTCCAGTTGGCGGCCGCCTTCGGGCTCGCCTCTCGCCTAGCGGTGGAAAGCGTGCGCAAGGAGCGCATTGACTCCCCCGAGCGCGTCTTCCAACTGCTGGGAATGGAAATGCGCGCCCTCTGCAAGGAGTCGCTGCGCGTCATCCTGCTCGACACCCGGTTCCAGCTCATGCGCGTCGAGGAAATCTCCCGCGGCACGGTCAACGAAAGCATCGCACATCCCCGCGACATCTTCGGACCGGTGCTCACCGCCTCGGCATTTGCGTTCATTTTGGTGCACAACCACCCCTCGGGCGACCCGACCCCCAGCGAGGCGGACCGTCGGCTGACGACACGCCTTTCGGAAGCGGCCCGCCTCCTCCAGGTCCAACTGCTAGACCACGTCATCCTAGGCTCTCCGGACAACGGCCGGCTGCCCTGGTTTTCCTTCAAACAGCTCGGGCTGATATAACAGGCCGCTACTTGCCGAGGCGGAGGCCCGCCACGTGGGGCGTGGGCGGGAAGCAAACCGCCCCCGCCCGCTGGCCCTGCCAAGGCCTACTCACCCTTGGGGGCGGCAACTCCGAGCGGGGACAGACCGTCCTTGAGTTCTGCCAAAACGGCAGCCCAATCCAGCACCGCCCCGAGCGTCATAACCCGCTCCGCCGACCAGAGCAGGCCTACATCCAACGAACGCTCGGCATCGTAGCCGCCGGAGAGCAACTCGGGCGCGCCAAAGAGGGCGGCGTCTCCGGCGATTTCAAGGCTGCCCCCCAGCACAAAGGTCTTTAACGGCATTCCTTCCTTCGTCGCGATCACCGCGAACTCGGACTGTGCATTCGCCGCGGCGTCCGTGATCTGTTGCTCGTCTGCCGTCCAGCTAGGGTTGGGCTCCGACTGGTCAGCCCAGATCCAGGCGGAACGGCCCGCAACGACGGCTACCACCTTGTCTGCATCCAATACCCGCTTGCGTTCCAGCACCCAGAAGCCCCGGACTGCAGCGCCGCTCCCGGCGGGATCCACGCCGCTTGCCTCAAAAATCCACCAGGGAGCGAACGAGGAGGCCGCGAGCGTGCCTTCAGCGCCCGCTGCACCCGTCAACGTTGAGGGATTGGCACCGACTGCCTGCACCAACTTGGCGGAAGCCTCGACGAACACACTGGGGTCCGCAGCGTCCGAGATTCGGACCGTGTAGGTGGCGAAATCCACACTGGTGGCCGAGGCAATGCGCAGAACCTCACCCGTGACGGAGGGAAGCTTTGTCGTGCCGCGGAACCATTCAAACTTGAGAGGCTTGGCACTCGGGTACTGCACCGCGACAGCGAAGGAAACCTTGGCGCCAAGGGGGACCGTCTGGGAGGCGAGTGAAGCCCGCAGTTCAGGCACCACGCTCAGGGCGAGTGTGCCCACGCCGTTGACCGCCGGTTGAACGCCATCGGAAAGCTCAACGCTGTAGGTCCCCACGTCGGTGGACGTGACGGGATTGATGCTCAGCTGGGCCTTGGTTTCGCCGGCCAGCACCACACGGGAAGCCCCCGCACCGCGGTACCACTGGTAATTCAAGGACCGCCCGGTCTTGGCGCCGCGCACGGCGGCGAGGAGGCTCACCCCCTGATTCAGAGCGACGCGCTTCGGCACCTCCACGGAGACGGCCAACACCGCTTCGACAGACAGTTGCGCGGGCTCGCTCAGGACGGCACCTGCGGCGTTGGAGACCTCTGCTTGATAGTTGCCGGCGTCTGCAAGCCTGAGCGAGCCGATGTTCAACACGGCCTGCGTCGCACCCGGCACGACGGTGCCATCCCGGAACCAGCGGTACTCGAGGGTGCCTCCACCGGTGGCGACCACGGAGAGCTGTGCGGTGGCACCTTCCAGCGCGGAGAGGTCTTTGGGGCTCTGCTGGATGTTGACCTTGGTGGCGACGGCAAGAGGCAGCCAGGCGCTGAGCACCGCGGCGTCCGCCGTGGCCACCTGGACCTGGTATTCCCCTGCGTCGGAGAGCTTGGCCGCTTTGAGCAGGAGCACCGGCGCAGTGGCGCCCTCGACGTCCTCGGAATTCACCACCTCGGAGGCGGTCGCCGCAGGTGAAACACGATGGCGCCACTTGTAGGAGAGGGGCTTGGCGCTTACCGCCTTGGCTTCAAAGCGCAGTCCGTCGCCCACAGCCGCGGATGTAGGCGCGGCCACCGAGACCAGGTGCGGATCCACTACCAGGGTTACCGGGGTGCTGTACACGAAGTTGGCGTCGTTGGAGATGACCACGTCGTAGACACCCGCCAAACCGTTGGCCGCCGCACCGAGGCTGAAGGTGTTGGCGGTACCCGAGCCGATGGCCATGCCGCCCTTGCGCCATTGGTAGGTCAGCACGCCGCTGCCTTCCGCGGTGACAGCCAGGGCAAGCGAAGGCGGGTTGGTCTGCCCGGGAGCAGCCGGGAGAGCCACGCCGTTGGTCAGGCCGTCGATCCGGAGTTCCTCGGTGATCTTCAGATCGCCGAGGGGGGCCACCACAAGCTTGGCGGTGGCGCTGGTGGCCGAGGCGATCGAATTGGAGGCAACCGCACGGAAGATTGCGCCGTTGAGAGGGCCTGCCGCATCCAGGGAGGTGAAGGAGAGCAGAGGTCCAGTGGCCGGGCGCGTGGTTCCCGGCGCGTAGAACGGCAGGAACTGGAGGGTGCCGCCCGAGGGGGTCCCGATCAACCACTGGTAGGAGACATCCTCGCCCTCGGCTTCAACGCGGAAGCTGGCCGAACTGCCGTGAACCACCGTGAGCGACGCCGGATCACGGGTGATTCTGGGTTTGAGATTTACCGAGACGTTCACCGGAGAACTCACGGTGACACCGTAGGCGTTGGTGATGAGCAGCTCGTAACGGCCGGCATCCGCCTTGGCAGCACTCGGGATAGCCAGCTCAAAGCTCTTGGGAACAATTACGGTCTGTCCGGCGGTCGGTCGGGCTTCGCTCGAGGGCAGCAGGACGCCGTCCTTGCGCCAGGAATAGCTGACGGGAGCGGTGGCATCGGAGCGGACCGTGCCGCTCAGGACGAACGCACTGCCCTCGTTGGCCACGATCAAACCATTTTGCGCCGAGAGGACCGCACCGGAGGCCTGAAGCTCTGTGGAAACCAGTTGGGGCGGGGCGAAGACCGTCAGGCGGCCAAGGAGATAGGGCTCGGAAGGTTTGGCCTTCGAAGCGCCTGCGACGGAGAAGGCATTGCGCAGAGTGACCCCGTAATACCCGCCCATGTCGGCGGTGACGCCTCCGGTTTCAAAGGTGGCCAACTGGGCGGCCGGCCCGGGCAGTTCGGACCACGCCTGCGTAAGGTCCCTGCGGTAGTGCCATTGGAATTCCGGTTCAAACCCTGTGGCGGCCGCCGTGAAGGCGGTCCGTTCTCCGACGACGAGCGACATGGTCTGGACCTTGAGTCCGGTGGCGAAGGCCACAGGATTGTTGACCACCACCCGCACGGGCGCGCTTTCGACAAAGCCACCGACCTTGCCGGAAATACGCACCTTGTAGTTGGCGTCGTCGGTTTCTTGAACGCCCTTAAGTGTGAGCGTGGAAGCGTTTTCTTCTGCCAGCACCTTCCACCCACGGGTCCGGTTGTCCTGCACAAACCATTGGAACGGCTTGCTTTCCAAGAGTGCGCCGGTCCACGAGGCGGTTAGGGTGACCTCGCCGCCGGGATTTACGGCGCTCGGGGCCACCGCGACTCCCGTGGAAACCACCGGTTTAAGAACACTCACATGCGCGAGTTCAGAACTGATGGTCGCTGCGGAGTTGCTCACTTCGAGCCTGTAGTCGCCGTCGTCCGCATGCGTGACCCCGACGATTTCATAGGTGCTGGTGGTTGCCCCCGGCATCTGCAACCAGTCGGAGGTGCCCGTGGGACGGAAGAACCACTGGAAGCGGGTGTCTCCCGTGACGCGCACGCCGGCGCTCAGGATCGCAGTTTCGCCGGGGAGCCGGACCTGGGACTCGGGCTGTTGTTTGGTGCCGGGAGTGGTGCCGTCGAGGAAGACCGGGGCCGCCACGACCACGAGATTCCACGGGATGATGTCGAGCAATTTGGTGCCGTCTGCCAGTGAAATGGTGGCCACGTACTCTGCTGCATCCGAGGGCTGGACGTTCCGCACCACGAGGGTCGCCGCGTCGGCGCCCTTGGACGCGCCGGAAATCGGCTGGCCGTCTGTGCGGCGCCAGGCGTAGCGGAAACCGTCGCCGATTGCGTAGGAGCGGAGCGTGACGGTGTCGCCTTCGTTGGCAAACATGGTCTGCTGGAGTTTGCGCTGGGCAATGTCGGCCTCCGTGGTGGGCAACCCGATAGGATCGGCAGCGTTGACGAAGACCAGTGCCGGGACGCTCATGGTCGCCGCGTTCGCGTCTGATACCACCACGTAATAGTAACTGGTGTCATTGGAAGCGACGTTGGCAAGGGCAAGCGTATCCGAAGTGCCACCCGCGACCAGAGTGGCTGCAGCGGTGCCGTCGGTGCGGTACCATGCGTAGGTCAGACCCGCGGCAACGGGCGGTTTCATCGCCACCTTCAAGGTCACGGTCTGGCCGACGCGCACGGATTGGGCCGTGGGTTGGGTGAGGATCTCAGGGCCGCCGTCGACCTTTTTGAGCTCAAAATCCCTCACGGTGACCGGTTCTCCACCGAGGGGGCCGATGATGCTGACCTCGTACTTGACGAAGTCCCCGGCCTCCACCGGGCTGAGCGTGAGGGTGTCCCCCGTGGCGGCAAGCGGCTCCAGTCCGTTGGTGCCGACACGGCTCCAGCTGTACTGCAGCGGCCCGGTACCCGCGGCGAGGACCCGGAAGACGGCGCGCCCGCCAAGCGATGCGCTCTGGCTGGCGGGCACGGCCAGAAGGCTGACCTTTTCAATGACCTGAACGCTGATTTTGCGCGAGAAGACCCGGCCGATTTCAACGGCGCCCGAGGCGTCGAGGTAGTTGCGCACCTCGAGATCAAACAAGCCCGTGTCAAAAACGCTGAGTTTGGCGCGGGAAAGTTCCGGCTTGGTTTCCCCTGCCAGGATCGTCCCGTTTCTGCGCCACTGGTATTTCAAAACGCCGTCGCCACCTGCGGCGACTGCGAGATTGAGGGAGCCGCCCTGAGCCACCTTTAGGTCGCCCGGTTCGCTGACGATGAAGGCTGGCACACTGACCGCGAGCTTGGTCACCTTGGAAAGGACGCCACCGAGATCCACGGGGTTTGCCACCCGCGCCTGGTAATCACCGGAATCGACTGCGGCAACCCCGCGGATGCGGAGCACCGGACTGTTGCCTCCCGGGATGGGGGCGCCGTTGCGGAGCCACTGGTAGGTGAAAGGACCGGTTCCCGTGGCCTCGACCCGGAATTCGACCGTGGCGCCCGGAGTGGCGGTCTGTACGGTCTCCTCCTTGGGGGAAATGATGGTGACCGGCTTGTTGACGGTCACGCGGGAGAGGGCGCTGGTGATCCGGCCGGTTGGGCCGTTGAGAATGACCATGTACACGCCCTCATCGGAAACCGAGGCTGGCGCGATGCGCAGGGTCTTGGCGGTCTGACCGGCGAGGACCTTGGAGGCACGGCCGATGCCCTTGACCCACTGATAGGTGACACCCTCGCTCAGGGTGGTCCCCACGGAGAGTTCGATGGGCTGGCCCGGGTTGACGGTCAGCCTGGCCTGCGGCTGGGTCACGATGCGGAGCGAGTCGCGCACCTTGAGCTGGAAGGTTTTGCTGGTAGCCCGCTCGCTGCCGTTGGCCACCACCACGTCGTACACGCCGGCGTGCTTGAGTTGGACGGAGGGAATGTCCAGCTGGGCCCTGACGGCGCCGTAAATGTTCACGCCGTTGAAACGCCACTGGTAACGGTAAGCCGAGCCCAGATCGGAGGTGGCCTTTGCCATGATACTCAGGCGCTCGCGCACACCCAGAGTCAACACGCTGACGCTGGGGGCAAGGGTGACCTCGATCGGCAGCGCGACTTTGAGCGTCACCTGTGCCGTGCGTCCAGTCTCGGAATTGTCGTCCTTGGCGAGGAGTTCGTAAACGCCGGCGTCTTCAGGCGCCGCCGCCTCAATCGAGAGCACGCCGGTCACGGAGTTTACGCTGCGGCCTGCACCGGAGACGGGCAGCCTGGTGCCGTCGGGCTGGAGCTTCGACCAGCTGAGCACCAGGTTGGTGCCGCCCGAGACCACGGGCACCAGAAGCGCGCGCTGTCCGGGACGGACCGTTTGAGGCGCCATCGGGGCGATCATGGGCGGGGCAAGGAGCCTAAGGAGGGTGGCGGCAGAAATGACCCGTCCCTTTTCCTCACCCTTGACCATGGCGCTGATGACGGCGTCGTAACTGCCTGCGTCGGAGTCGGTGATCTTGGCAATGGTGTAGGAGGAGGCGTTCGCCCCTGCGATGGCAATCCCGTTGCGGCGCCACTGGAAGGCCACGGTGTAGTCGTCGCTTGGCTCGACGTACTGGGAGAAGACGATGGACTCTCCCAGCTTACGGATTGCCACGCCTGCCTCATCAGCCGCGAGGGCGGCGACACCGCCCGAAGGCGCCGCACCCTGCTGTCCGAGCGAGAGGGGGGTGAGCGTGCGTAGTTCCACTCCCGGGGTGGTGACCGTGCCGTAGCCGTTGCTGACCCGTACGGTGAAGCTCCGGGCGGAAGCCAACTTTGTGACATTCTTGACGACCAAGGCTGCCGTCTTTGAGCCTTCGACAACGTCGAGCTTCGTCCCGGCCGGTGAGTCCGAGAGGAGGGTTCCATTGAGGTACCACTGGTACTCCAGATCGGTGGCGCTTCGCGCTGTCACCTTGAAGCTGGCAGCGTCCCCCACATTGACCACCTGGCGCTCGGGCGCGGCTTTGATCACCGGCACGCCCTCCACCGTAAGCAGAACAGGCAGGCTGGCCAGGGTGCTCGCCGCCCCGGAAACGACTACATCGTAGGCGCCTGCCGAGCCGATATTTGCGGCGTCACCAAGATCGGCTACCGCGATTTTGAGCGTGGGCGAACGGGTGCCGGTAATGCCCTTGGCGGGGGCATCCTGAAGCTCTACGCCGTCCTTGCGCCACTGGTAGCCGAGTGTGAATTCCCCATCAAGCGGGGTGCCACTGGCGGCCACGGTAAAGGAGACAGGATCGCCGGCTTTGACTGTTCTGGCCAGCGGTTGGGAAGTGATTTCCACAGCCTCGGGCAGGAGCGCCTCCACGGTGGCGCTTTGCTCGGAGCCAGCAAGGTTGGAAACCGTGACGTCGTAGCTGCCCACGTCTGCGGCCTCAGCCATGGAGACCGAGAGGCTCGCCTCGGTGGCACCTTGGATGTCCTTGCCGTTTTTGCGCCACTGATAGGCGATGGGCTCGTCCCCGGAAGCTTTCACCAAAAGTGTAAAGGGTTTCCCAAGCGTGAGCGCGGTGCGCCGGGGTTGCTGTTCAATGAAGGCAGGGAGGAGCACCTTCAAAACTCCCGAGGCGCTGAGCGAGGTGCCCAGGAAGTGGTTCACCTGCACATCATACGTCCCCTCGCGCGCCAGTTTGTCGGCGGCAGGAGTGGCCCCCGGGGCGGCTGCAACCCGGTAAACAGAGGAGGTAGCCCCGGAGATGGGCACGCCGTTGCGGCGCCACTGGTAGGTCAGGTCCAGTCCTTTGGCCACCACAGAGAAGACGGCAACATTGCCGGGATTGACCACGATCAAAGGCTCGGGCTGGCCCTTGGGGTCGATGACATCGAGCTCGCGCACAGCCACGGCGGCCTCCCTCGAGTAGACGGTGCCACGGGCGTTCTGTACCGATACTCGGTAAAGGCCGGCGTCCGAGGGACGTGCCGGACTCAAGGAAAGCTGGGTATCCGAAGCTCCCGCAAGGGCAGTCCAGCGGCCCGCCCGGAAGCGCTCCCACTGGTAGCTGAGTGTCCCGGCCTCAAGGACCTGCGCCTGCAACAGGGCGGCGCCGCCCGCAGTGAGGGAGATGTCCTGGGGCTGGCCGCCGGCGGCAAACTGCGGCGCCTGCAGAAGGCGCACGGCCACGGGGGCACTGCGCACGGTGCCCAGATCCAACGTGCCGCTCTTCCCCGAGACTTCCACAGCGAAGGTACGGGCCAGATCCGTGACACGCTCCACCGTCAGGGCGTTGGTCACGGCACCGGGGATTTTGGCTGTTCCCTCGTACCACTGGTAGCTGAGCTCGCCATCGCCGACGGCGCGCACTTCGAGTCTGGCGGTTCCCTCCGCTTGCACCGTGGGAAGCACCTGCAGCTGTGAAACCGGGGGCACGGTGATGGTTGTGGGGGTGAGGACCGTCAAGGTGGCTGATTGGCTCGATACGGAGGTGGCGCCGCTGCTGAAGAGAACGTCGTACACGCCCGCATCGGAGAGTTGTGCCGCCTTGAGCACGAGCGTGGCGGAGGTCGCGCCGGGGACGTTGACCCCGTTGCGCCGCCACTGGTAGCGAAGCAGTGAGCCGGTGGCTTTGGCTTCAAGCACCGCAGAGGTTCCCGCCAGCGTCAGGACCGACTTGGGATAAGCGGGATCGACCTTGAGCGCGTCGTTCAAGCCGATGACTGCGGCGTTGGAGGTCACCTTATTGATCGAGTTGCTGACGATCACGTCATACTCGCCCTCGGTGTCTCCACTGAGGCTTGGGATGACCAGTTCCGCAGAATTAGCGCGCGGAATGGCGACCGTGTCCTTGCGCCACTGGTAGGACAACGGCGCCAGACCGGTGGCGGTCACGAGCAACTTCACGGGCGTGCCGGAGTTCGCGGTGCGGGTGAGCGGGTGCACGGTGATGGCAACGGGCGCCTTCACTGTAAGGAGTTGTGGCGCGCTGGTGGCCTCGTTGACCGCATTGGAAACCCGCACGGAGTAAGCGGCTGTCGCAGCGGCGGTTGTGCGGAGGGCGTAGGTCTGGCCCGTGCCGTTCTGAAGAATCTGCACGCCGTCTTTGAACCATTGGTAACTGAAGGGGGCGGTTCCCTTGGCCGTGGCACTGAGCGGCAGGACCTGGTCGAATTCCACCAGTCCGGCCCCCGGGGTGAACTGCACTTCGGAAACAGGCTCGCGCACGGAGAGCAGGGTTTCGCCGCTGGTTTTAGCGCTGAGCACCTTGCCGGAAAGGGGGTCCGTGTTGTAAACGCGCACAGAAATCTTGGCGCCGGAATCGGCAGCCTTGACCACTGGCAGGGTGTAGGCCGTGGCCGTGGCCCCCGCAATCGGAAGCCCGTTGCGCAGCCACTGGTACTTCAGTTCGCTGCCGGTGGCGGCGACCGAGAAGGGCACCTTGAGCTGGCCGGGGTTGAGCACCAGCGTTCCCTGGGGCCCAGACTGGATCTCGACGGCCTGCAGCACCTTCAGGGACGCAGTGCTCGAAACGGAGCTAAAGCTGTTGGACGCCTCGACGGAGTACTCCCCGGCGTCGGAAAACTTCACCGCAGGCAGGGAAAGGGTCTGGGAAGTCTGGGTCTCCAGCACGGACGCGCCACGCCTCCACTTGAAGGCGAGGGCATGACCTGTGGCGGAGAAGCTTGACCAGCGGAGCTCCTGGCCCTCGAGGAGGGTCAGCGGCAGGAGGCTGTTTTCGAGCAGGGCAGGCCGTTGACTGAGCACCACCCGCTTGGCTTCGGAGGTGCGCGAGCCCACCCTGTTGCTGACGACCACATCGTAATCGCCCTCACCAGCGGCCCCGGCAACCCTGACGCTCAAGCTCGAAGCATTTGTACCCGAGACGACGGTGACGGATTTCGGGTCCAACGGCACTCCGTTAAGCCGCCACTCGAAACTGAGAGCCGACAAGGATTGCGCTGTGATGGCAAGGTTGACCGTGCCCCCTGGGGCGACCACAAGACTGCCCGTCGAGG
>JBIKSY010000258.1:0-5446 GCA_044348365.1 Chthoniobacteraceae bacterium | reverse complement strand
AAGGGAAACAGGTCGGCAAACTCACGAGTGTGGTTCCAGACGGGGCCGGCGGTTTTTACGCGCTTGGCTACCTCAAGAGAGGGTTGGAAGGTGCCTGCTTTGAAAGTGAGACGGGCGCCGAGCTCACATTGATCGGATAGAGCGAAAGGTGCTAGTCTTGTGGGTTGCGCGGGAACTTGGCGTAGGGAAGGCGCGCCCCCTTGTACGTAAACCTGTCTGCCTTGATTCCTTCCGGCGCCAGAAAGTTGGCGCAGCCGCTGGCAGAAATGATGTCATCTTGGTCGACGCCGTCGCCTGAGACTCCGATGGCACCGATGATTTCACCGTTGCGATAGAGGGGGAAACCCCCAGGGAAGATGGTCATCCCGTTGGGGAGGTTGGGGTTTCCGGGGAAGGCGCCGGTCGCGGTGGTTTTGAGCGAGACGGCTTCCTGAAGACCGAAGAGGGGACCCCATGGGCGGCCGTCCAGGCCGGGTGGGAAGAATCGCTGGGCAAGAAAGCCCACAGCGCGGCAGCTCATGGCCATTTGTTTGCTTGAGAAGAATACCGCGGTGCGGGCCTTTTGGACGCTCACATCCCAGCTGAACATCGTAGCCTCCCCGACGCGGAAGACGCCGAGTATTTCGGGGGCCACACCCGCCTCGTTAGGATTGTTGACCACGGAAATGAAAACTTTAGCACGGGTGCCAACCGGCAGACGGATACCGGCCCGAACGATGCTGCAGCGTTGGGCGGCCAGAGTAAGGATTCCCTCCACTTCGCCCCGGCTCAGGCGCGTCTGCCCGTTGATCTGGGTGGCGGAAAGCGGATCAGCACGTATCTCTTGCCGAATTTCACCGGCGACCCCCCCGAGGATGGTTGACGGGTAGGGGTAGCTGAGGGGAGCCCCCTGCGGAGTGTAGGCCAAGGGAGTCGGTGTCTGGTCGGTGGCGATCGTGCCGGCAGCAGGAGTGAGTTTTCCCGCCGCGTCCAGAGGGAGGGGTTGAGATGGCTCGGGAAGTCTTGTGATGTTGGCGACCACATATGGGGCACGGATGCCCCCGAGGAGGACGTTGGTCGCCAGAATTTTGGTGGAGGGACGGAAGCCACTTTGAGCGGCGAGCGCGACGGCTTCATCGGTGTCGGCCGCGACCTTGAATCCGGCGGTGGACGTTGCCGGGGGCGTGGCACTCAGTAGAAACGCGGCAGGACTCAGATCTGAAGGACTGGAGTCGCCAGTGACGCCGACGCCTCCGACAAGTTCTCCATTTTTGTAGAGGGGAACTCCCCCAGGGGAATCCGCCAGGGAGGTGAGGGGCACTGCCGGAGTCCTTGTTCCCGGCGAGGTGAAGCTTGTGATCAGGGTGTTGGGAACGCCTGTCACTGGGATCTGCTTAAAGCGGTTGCAGTCTGAAAAGAAGAGGTTGGAAAAACCCACACCCACGAGTGGACCGGGCGGGGAGTTGCGAACGCCCGGAGGAAAGTGCTGCTGAATAATATAGCCCGCGGTCCGCGAGGTGAAAGCGTTCTCGTTGCTGCTCAGGAAGGCCGCCGTACCAGCCCGCGAAACGGCGCCGGCAACGATGCCCGGAGTCAGGACGGTGCGACCACCCACATTGAGGACGCCTAAAACAAAGCCTTCCCTGTCGACAACGGCGGCGACTGACCTTGGATTTGACTGGTTTGCGTAGGATGCGGCCTGGGCAAGGATCCGGTGTACATCCCCTTCCGAGAGCGACTGGGCGGCTGATGCGCCAAGCGTAAACGTGAGCGAAGCAACCAAGCAGACGCTGGTCCCGAACCGACCGGGACGCAAAAATTTTTTTAGCAAATGCTTGGGCATCGTTCATTTATTTGCCCAAACTTCTTTTTATTTCAAGGAGCAAACCTTTAACTCAGGACCGCGCTGGGCTGGGCTGGTTTGTTTTGTTTGCTTGGCAGAAAAATGAGATACCAGAATATTCCGCGAACACTGAAGGCAAAGAGGACCCTAGCCGTTTATACGCTGGTGGGAATTCTCTGCGCTTCCGCGGACGCCTCTTCCGTCAGTTCCAAAAAGGGTTCCAAAGGCCTTGTTGTGAATGGTTTAGCCCCTGTGTTCAATCCGGATCCTGGCTCATGGAACGCACCTTCTTCTCAGAAGGTGGCCGACATGGTGGAACCGCCCCCGTTGGCGGAGGCGATGCGGACCATGGGCGTTTTGACACCGGTGGATATCAAGCGGGAACCGCTGGTGGGTATGGACCGGGAGCCAGGCGAGTTTGAGCTGCGGGATTACCCGCTTTCCAAGGAGGGTAGGGGACTGCTGCTTCACAGCACGCCAGTCCCCAACCGCTGGAAGGTGCCGCTGCCGCGTTGGCAGCGTTATCAGGACCCTAGCATGGAGACGGCCTACTCACAGGAGAAGCCAAGACTGTGGCATCCGTACCAGCAAAGTATTCTCAAGGGCGACCTGCCGATATTCGGAGAGGACGTCTTCGCGAACATCACCGCGAAGAGCTTCACCTTCTCAGAGTTTCGGCGACTGCCGGTGCCTAGTGGGGTGAGCGCGATGAACCCCGGTAGTTCGGAGTTTTTCGGGAAAGGGGGGCAGTCACTGGTTTCGACCGACAACTCGCTGGCGGTGGATTTGTTTCGGGGTGAGACCTCGTTCAAACCGGTACAATGGCTCTTGCGTCTCAATTTAGTGCAGAACCAGAACTGGGTGCGTACGCGGGAAAACAACCTGCTCAATCCTGACCCGCGAGGCAGCCGTTTTAACGACACCTCAACGCTTCCAAACAATTCTGCGACCGGTGCGGTGCCCGGGAGCACGGGAAGCTTCAATCCCAACGTGTTGGGTACTTCCGGAACGCTGTCGAACACGCTCAACCCTGGTGGGGTGTTCCAGTACCTAAGCAACCAAGGGGTCGCGTCGACTGCGGGTTCCTCGAACAACCCCACCCGCTACAATTTCCGGCACAAGGAGACGCTCGCTTTGCAGGAGGCGTTTTTGGAAGTGCATCTCCGAGACCTTTCGCACAACTACGATTTCGTGAGCAGCAAGCTGGGGGTTCAGCCCTTTTCCTCGGACTTTCGCGGGTTTGTATTTTCCGACAGCAATTTGGGGGCGCGGGTTTTCGGCAGCGCCTCCAACAACAAGGCGCAGTACAATTTTCTATATTTCAACATGCGGGAGAAGGACACCTTCTCGGACCTCAATACCTTTGATTCAAGGAACCAGCAGGTCTTTATCGCGAACCTCTACCGGCAGGACTTTCTTCAGAAGGGCTACACCACGCAGGTGAGTTTTCACGCCAATCTGGACGGGGCCAACGCCAAGTACGACCGGAACGGATTTCTCGTGCGGCCAGCTCCTCTTGGGACTGTCCCCCAAAGTGAGGCTGACGGGTCGCCGCTTGGTCACAAACTCCAGTCCTACTATTTGGGCTGGTCGGGTGACGGTCACATCGGGAAGTTGAATGTTAATCACGCGTTCTATCAGGCCTTCGGACATGAGGACCTCAACCAACTGGCTGGGCGAAGTGTTTCCATCAACGCGCAGATGGCAGCCTTGGAGCTGAGTCTGGACCGGGACTGGGTGCGCTGGAAGGTCTCGGGCTTCTATGCCAGCGGCGACGCGGACCCGACCGACGGGGTTGCGCGGGGCTTTGACTCAATTTTGGACAATCCGTTTTTCTTCGGTGGTCCCTTCAGTTGGTATGTGCGCGAGGGGATCAATTTGCCGGGAACGGCCGTCAATGTGAAGGAGCGCAATTCCTTGGTTGCCGGGTTGCGCAGCAGTAAGACCCAGGGGCAGTCCAATTTTGTGAATCCGGGCGTGTTGATAGTTGGGGTGGGGACGGACTTGGACGTGACCCCAAAGCTCAAGGCTTTCGGAAACCTTAACTACGTGCAGTTTGCCGAGACGGCACCCGTAAAGTACGCGTTGCAAACCGACAAGGCCCGCGCTGACCTGGGTGTGGACGCCAGCTTCGGCATGAAGTTCCGGCCGTTTCTGACAGAGAACGTGATTGTGTCCGCGGGGGTCGGATTCTTTTTTCCGGGCGGTGGGTACAAGGATTTGTACCGACAAAACACCGCGCGCGTGCCCGGGTTTGACTCGCAGGAAAGAGCCGGCAAGACCGACTCCTACCTCTACAACGCTCTGCTGACCCTGACGTTAAATTATTAATTGTGATGAGCCGTTTTCGTCCGCTTTTAAATCAGAAGGTTCAGAGGGTTGTGCTGCCGCTGTTGTTGTTGCTGCTCGGCGCTTGGTGCGCCTTGGCGCAGTCTCCCGCGCGACCCGGCGAGGGCCCCGCCATCGCGGCTCCCCTGCAAGTGACCGAGGCAGCCGCGCCAGCGGCCCCGGCAGAACCTGCAAGAGGTGCCGCGGCAGCGAAGGGGCGTGCCGCCTACCGCGTGTACGACGCCCCGGTTGGCGCAACGGGCCGCGGACATGGGCCGGACATTGCCGGTAAAACTCCCCCCGTCCACGCGGGGCCAAGGCCGCCGAAAAACTGGATCGACCAAAGTCCCGAGGAGGCCAGGCGGAAGAGCGTCGGCTGCATGGAGTGCCACACGCAAACCGACGCGCACACCATGCACGCTTCTCCGGCGGTGATCTTGGGGTGTACGGACTGCCACGGGGGGGATTCGGCGAAGGGGTTGACCATCCTGCAGGCGCACGTCCACCCGCTGCACCCCGAGTTTTGGAAGGGGTCTGCTAATCCGCCCAATTCGACGGTGGCGCTCAACCACGAGTCGCCGGAGTTCATCCGGTTTATGAATCCCGGGGATCTGCGCGCGGCCAAGGCGGCCTGCGGCCTCTGCCACGGTGACATCGTCGACCGGGTTTCCAACTCGATGATGAACCACGGCGGGATGCTTTGGAACGCCGCTGCGTACAACAACGGCGCGATCAACATCAAGGACGCCGTCGTCGGGCAGGCCTACGGAGCAGACGGCGTGGCGTTGGCACTCAAGAACCCCTTTGAGCCGACGGCCGAGGAAACCAAGACGCTTGGGATCGTGCCCTCCCTCAGCCCGTTGCCCCGTTTCAACATCACGCAGCCTGGGAATATTTTCCGGATCTTTGAAAAGGGTGGCAGCGACCAGTTAACCTTGGGGGTACCCACTGCCGACGAGCCTCCCGGCAAGCCGGAGCGGCGCCTTTCCCAGCGCGGTCTCGGAACGCTCAACCGGATTGATCCGGTCTTTCTGGGCGCCCACAAGACGCGGCTGCACGACCCGCTGCTGGGTTTTCTTGGGTCCAACGACAGGCCCGGAGACTACCGTTCGAGCGGCTGCAGCGCCTGCCACGTCGTGTACGCCAATGACCGTTCACCCAGCAATTCCGGTTGGTGGAGCAAGTACGGCAACCAAGGGCTGAGTTTTTCAAAGGACCCGACGATTCCCAAGAACGAGCGGGGGCACCCCATCGTCCACCAGTTCAGCCGCGCCGTGCCGTCGAGCCAGTGTATGA
>JBIKSY010000057.1:0-17749 GCA_044348365.1 Chthoniobacteraceae bacterium | reverse complement strand
GTTCTCCAACCTTCCTGCTAGGGAAATGCCCCCATGGAACGCCCCCCTTTCCTGCACGCCCTTCTTTCCCCCATCGCTTGCGTGCTCCTTTCTTCCCCGGCGGCCCAGGCCGCCGAGAACCGGGAGAGCGTCGGGCACAAGGACGCCCAACGCAGCGTCACCCCCGTCAACCAGACCCTCACTCCCTTGGGCAGGCAGGTGGAGCTCACCGGGCTCCGCCCCCAGGCACTGGCGCTTTCGCCCGACGGCCGGCGCCTTCTGGTGGCAGGGAAAACAAGCGAGTTGCTCGTGCTCGACCCGGCCTCTGGCGACGTGCTCCAGCGGGTCCCCCTTCCCTCCGAGGAGCTCCGCGAGCCCCGCCCCGAGGCTGTTTCGGACCGCATCCTCAAGCCCGACTCCAAGGGGCAGATCAGCTACACGGGACTCGTTTACGCGCCGGACGGGAAGCGGGTTTTCTTCAGCAACGTCAACGGCAGTCTCAAGGTTTTCAACGTGGCTGAGGACGGTTCGGTGCAGGGCTCCCATTCGCTGCCCCTGCCGCAGGCCGACGCCCCGCGCCGCAAGCAGGAAATCCCCGCCGGGCTGTGCTTCCGAAAGGACGGCAAGCGGCTTTACGTATGCGCAAACCTCTCCAACCAGCTTCTGGAACTGGATCCGGATTCTGGCCGTGTGCTACGGAGCTTCGAAGTTGGGGTGGCCCCCTACGACGTCCAAATCGTGGGGACGAAAGCTTACGTCAGCAACTGGGGCGGGCGCCGGGCCGGCGCGGGCGACCTGCAGGCTGACGCTGGGCGCGGCACCAAGGTGCGGGTGGACCCGGTGCGTTTCGTGGCCTCGGAAGGCTCGGTGAGCGTCCTGGACTTGAACGAACCCACGCCGGGGCCGGCGCGGGAAATCCTCACCGGCATTCACGCCTCAGCCCTCGCAGTTTCGCCCAACGGCCGCCACCTCGTGTGCGCCAATGCGGGGGCGGACAACCTGAGTGTGGTGGACACGCGCACCGACACGCTGGTGGAGACGATTTGGACAAAGTCCAGCCCCGCAGACCTGTTGGGGGCCTCTCCCAACGCCCTGGCGTTTTCCCCGGATGGCCGGACCCTGTATGCCGCAAACGGCACGCAGAATGCCATTGCCGTGCTCCGGTTTGATCCGGCGGACAAGGAATCCCAGCTGACCGGGCTGCTTCCGGTCGGCTGGTTCCCCGGCGCCCTGGCGTACGACGCGGCGCGCAAACAGTTGCTGGTGGCCAATATCAAGGGGCTGCCCTCGCGGATGAAAAAGAAGCCAACCGGCGTCGAGGGCTTCAACTCGCACCACTACAACGGCACCCTTTCGCTCGTACCGCTTCCCTCGGCCAAGGAGCTGCCGGCCCTGTCGGAGGCCGTCTCCCGGAACCTGCGGCGGGATGCGATCAACGCCTCCCAACAACCCGCCCGGCCCGGCGTGAACCCCGTCCCCATTCCCGAGCGCATCGGCGAGCCAAGCGTTTTCAAGCACGTCATTTACGTGCTCAAGGAAAACCGCACCTACGACCAGGTCCTCGGCGACGATACGCGGGGCAACGGGCGGGCTGACCTGTGCATCTTTGGAAAGGAGATCACCCCCAACCTGCACAAGATCGCGCGCGACTTTGTGCTCCTGGACAACACCTACTGCTCCGGGATTCTCAGCGCCGACGGCCACCTCTGGTCGACGACTGCCTACGCCACCGACTACATGGAAAAGTCGTTCGCCGGTTTTCCGCGGAGCTATCCGGACGGCATGGACGAAAACGGGTACGACGCACTGGCCTATTCCCCCGCCGGGTTTCTCTGGGACAACATCCTCAAACACGGCAAGACGCTGCGCAACTTCGGCGAGTTCGCCGCGCCCGTGGTGAAGTGGAAGGATCCGGAGAGGAAAGGCTCCCCCACTTTCACGGATTGTTACCGCGCCTGGAAAGGGGAGTCGGCGGAGGTTCTGTTCGGATGCGCGACGGAGGTGGAGTCGCTCAGGCCGTACACCCCCGCAGGCTACGTCGGCTGGAACATGTCCGTTCCGGACCAGTATCGGGCTGATTATTTCCTCAAGGAACTCAGGCAAATGGAGGCCGGCGGCGAACTGCCCAACCTGACCCTCATTTGCCTGCCCAACGACCACACCAGCGGCACGAGCCCCGGGAAGCCCACCCCGGCAGCGTGTGTCGCGGACAACGACCTCGCCTTCGGACGGATTGTTGAGGCCGTCAGCCACAGCCGTTTCTGGCCGGAGACCCTGATCCTGGCGATTGAGGACGATCCGCAGGACGGCTGGGACCACGTGAGCGGGTACCGTACCACGGCCTTCTGCATCAGCCCCTACACGAGGCGGGGCGCTGTGGTATCCACGCAGTACAACACCACGAGCATCCTGCGGACGATCGAACAGGTCCTCGGGGTCAAGCCGATGAACCAGTTCGACGCCAGTGCGACGCCGATGCGGGAGTGCTTCACCTCAACGCCGGACCTCACCCCCTACAAGGCGCTGCCCGCCAACATCCCGCTCGACCAGATGAACCCGCCGGCCAAGGCGCAGCTCAACCCGGTGTTGCGGCGCGACGCCCTTGCCTCGGCGAAGATGAACTTCCGCGAGGTTGACCGCGCCCCCGAGGACGCCCTCAACCGGATCCTGTGGAACGCCATGGCGGGCCCCGGACGCCCGTTCCCCGCGTGGGCGGTCACGGCTGACGCGGAGGTGGAAAAAAAACCAGCGAAGGGCCCCCGCACGAAATAAAACGGCTGAGTGACTTTAGCGTGGCGACCTGTCCCTTGGTTGACGCATCAGTGACCAAAAGCCTGTCACAAGCATGAGGACCAGAGTGAAACCTGCACCAAAAGCTCCCCATTGTAGCGTCCTCGAAAGAACTCCAGGGAACCAAAGGTACAAGAGCGTAGCGAGCGCGAGAGAACCGGAACTAAACAGGATGGCAAGCCACGCCTGATGGACCACACGGCCCATCGCTAAAAGCGAAAGGCTCGCGGCGAGGTACAACGGAAAAACCCAGAGCAAACTGGCCGGGTAACCGAGGCATGCCATCCGGTAGGCACTCGCTGACTCTCCAGAAACCTCAATCCAAGGAGTGAGAAAAAAAAAGAGAAGCCCCAACTGGAGACCGAACGGAAGAAGCCAATCCCTCGGATAGGCGAAGGACAGCTTGGAACCATGCGGCCCGCTTGGTCCCGGTTCGGACTGAGATGCGGGGGCTATTGGGAGTAGGTTGAAGGTCTTTCCACGGCCCGGAACTCACTGGCGGACTCTTCGCGTACGCTTGGAGCGGCCTTGTGACGTTTGGTGGCCGTGGTCGTCGGGACGGGTTCAACGGGGTGGTAATGGTGCTCGTTGACGCAACCGGACAACAGCGAAACAATTCCCAATGCAGACAGGAGTAGGGTTTTCATTTGAAAATTAAACAATGAGGTACTGACAAACAAAGGTGCCTGGGAGCAATTCATGCCCTACTTGCCGACCGCATCCGAAGTTGGATCGTTGGGAAGCGAGGGGTAAGACTTGTCCACTCCTCTACGGCCGACGAGCACGGAGTAAGCCGCCAACCCGTTGGCCCGGGCCATGTGGAGATACACTTGGGTGGTGCCGTTGTAGCTGGAACGGAACTTCACGCCCGCCCGGGGGTCACCTCTGCGGTCGTCAAGGATGAGCGAGCCCACTTCGTCGTACACGTAGATATCAATGTCCCTGGCTGCCTGATCGCCACCCACCAAGAAAACGTAGTCCAGCCCCTTGCTCACCGGAACGAGAAACCTGACGGTAAAGCCGGAGCCCCCCAGTCCCGAATGATTGGTGGGGGACATGGCAAAGCCCAACTGGGTGTACCTGACAGCCATTTTGTACGCTTCGTCCTCAGCTTTGGCGGGGTCCGCCTTGGATGAGGCAGCGGTCATCAGAAAAACTGCCGAGAAAAGTCCGGAGATCAGTTTACGGTTCATAGGGTGGTGATTTGCTTACGGGTTCAACTTAGTTTGCTGCGCGGGACGCAGCGGAAACGACCTCAGTCGTGATCGCGGAAATCTTCTGAACATCCTCCTTCGAGATCGAACCGTCCGTGGGCACATCAAGGAGCTTGGAAAGCTTTGAAAGGCTCTCCGTCACCTTGACCATCTGAGCCGAGGATTTCACCGATGCCGGCAAAGCGGCGGACTTCTCCACCAGGCTTTTGACCAGAAGAGGTTCCCTCAGAATATTTGAAACGTCTGAGCTGTAATTTTCTTCCACCACGGCGGCCGTGTAGCGGGCTCCTTGGATCCATCCCCCAATCACCACCAGCGTTCCCTTGGATGCATTCTTCTCCTCCGTAAGCTTTTTCATGATGTCCTGTTGGAAAAAACCCAACTCCATAAACACCTTCAACCAGTCGCCCTTGTTCGCTGCTGCGCGTACCGCCCTGGCACGACTCATCTCCCCGTCAGTGACTCCGAGTTTCTTGGCGAGTTTCTCAATGTCGGAAGCACACTTGTTCAGGAGTTCGGCGTCCTTCGCCTTTACGGTCATCACGCCATCGGCAATACGCACACCCAAGGCCAACGGTATGGACACCTCCGCATCCTTGAAAGCGTCAGTGTCAAGGGGCTTCCCCATCGCCCGGGACAACTTGGACCAGTCCACCTTGGTTTTTGTCAGCGCCTGATCAAGCGCCAGAAACTTGTCATACGGAGTTGGCATCCCCAACCCCCCGTCACCTGCCTTAGCCCGGTCGAAAGGCGCCTTCTCCTCGCTGGCGGCATTTCCAAGAGGGGCGAGGGAGACCCCGGCGAGGAAGGCATACACGGCAACCTTGCAACTGGTTTTTTTCAACATAATTGTGGATTTAAAGTTTGTTGCGCAACGAGTCAAATCGTTTTACGAATCCGTCATGCGTTTGGGAGTGTTGGGTGTTCGCCCCTGCGCTCCGTGCGGTGGGCGCACTCACACAGGGCCGCGCACGAAAGCCGCCCCTTGGAATCCGTCCTTGGAATCCGTCCTTGGAATCCGTATTGCGCAATCCCGACTTCCCTGCCTTACGCCGCATCTTAAATCTGAACACAGCAAGCATTCTTTCTGCGGCCTCCTCGACCGATCGCCATAAACCATGTAACTCATCCCTCCACGATCAGGCTAACCTGGTCCCGCCGCGATCACCCCGGAGTGCCCGCTGACACATTGCAAAAGCGTCTACCAAGGCTCCAGTTTTGTAGGTTCCACCGGCATGAGTGTAAAACCATGAAAAATTTCCCCCGCCACTCCCTCCCGTTGTTTGCACTTGGAATCGCTGCAGCCCTCTCGGGTTGCAGCGATGCAACCGTTGACTTGCAGCAACAAATTGCCGTTCTCAAGGCTGAGTTGGAAAAGGCAAGGGCCGAGAAAAGCGCGGTCACGGACGTCCCTCTGCAAGAAAAGCCAGCCAAGCCAAGTGCCGCGGACTCCGAAACCCTCAAGCAAAATTACGAAGCGGCGGGCCGCACCCTGCGCGCAGCGCTCGAAAAAGAGCTCACAGGGGCACAACTCGAGAGCTTTACACTGTACCAGCCCAAACTTGAGCCGCACCCGCACAAGTCGGAGTTCTCAATGGAGTTCCGCTCGAGCGGGACCAAGTTCAACTTGGATCGAATTCCGGTGAAGGGTTCGCTGGACGGAACCTGGTTTTTTCCTTCGGTTGAGGCTGTCGTGACACAGATTGAAAGGGTCAAAGCGGTCGCACTGGCGGAACGGGCGGCTGCACCCCCGCCCCCAGCACAGTCCCGTCCCGCGCCGAACACAGCGCAACCCGTAGGCAGAGAGCCAACCCAACCAGCGATGGCAAACAAGACGGTTTCGGTCGAGTGGGACTCGCGTGGCGTCGCGACGGCACCCTCCGGCGCCGGAATCGGGCAACCGCAGAGAGTAGCTCCGGCAAGACCGTCAATGGAGGAACCAGCGCGCCAGCCCAGTCCACAGGCACCACCACCCAGCCCCGCGCGGCAGGGCGCTCCCAGTTCGGTCATGCCGGCCCAGCGCGAAGTTCAGATCAAGTTTTAGCGCATGAAAGGAAACATTCGCATCGACGGGCCGGCAGGTCCGGTGGACTTAGACCTCCCCAAAAAAACTGTCTTTGTTACGAGGTCAGCGGAAAGTGCTTGGTGCCTCCGTGACGAACCCCAAGGCGCTTCCTCGCTTGCAATCCACTGGGACGCTCGGAAAAGCGGTTGGACCCTCGCGATGGCAGGAGAGTCGGCCTCAGAGATTTTGTTAAACGCAGGCCCTTTGCCTCCCGGGGGAGATGCCAGCCTCACGGATTTGGATGTCATCGAGTATTCCGGTGTGTGGATTCAATTCCACCGAACCCTCGATGAGCCGAAAGTCGCGGGCCAACCGGCCTCAGAGGTTCACCTGAGCGACCAACCCGTTGTTTTTGGGAGCGCCAGAGACTCCTCACCGGACGCGACGCGCGTCAACTTGGACGCCGATGACCTCCGAATCTCAAGGATCCATGCGGTCATCTCGAAGTCGGGCGAAAATTACTTCATCGAAGACAAAAGCAGTCTTGGTACCGAGTTAAACGGGGTAGCCTTCCAGCGGGAGAAGCTCGTGTTTGGAGATCGCTTCCGGATCTCAGGCTACATTTTTGAGTATAGCGGCGAAGTGGTCCGGCGAATCCGCCCCGAGCAGTCCGGCACGGTGGTCGCACGCGACCTCGTGAAGGTGGCCGGCGGCCGCCGCATTCTGGATGGTATTTCCCTCAACATCCCTTCGGGTGAGTTTATCGGCGTGCTGGGGCGGTCTGGTCAGGGAAAATCAACGTTTCTCACTGCCATTTGCGGAATCAGCCCCTCCACTTCGGGAGAGGCGAGAATCGGTGGAGTACCGCTTGCCGACCGCAAACGCCTCAGAGAGCTTGGAATTGGCTATGTGCCGCAGGACGATATCGTGCATCGCGAACTGACTGTGAAGGATGCGGTAACCTTCAGCGCGAGACTCCGGCTTGACCTCAAGGAGCATCTTATCAAGGACCTCGTGGAACGGATTCTTGCCCGCCTGGGCCTGACACCACATGCCCACAAGCGCATTGCCTTGCTCTCCGGCGGCCAGAGAAAACGGGTGAGTATCGCCATCGAACTGCTCTCCAAGCCAACGGTTCTGTTTCTCGACGAGCCCTCCTCCGGCCTGGATCCGGCGACGGAAGCCGAGCTGATGACCCTGCTTCAGTCCTTGACGCTCACCAAACTCACGGTGGTCTGCACTACACACGTGCTCCACAAAGCTTACCTCTTTGACCGGATTCTAGTCATCGAGGGCGGGAAACTGATCTTTGCCGGCAACGGAGACGAAGCGCGGACCCATTTTTTAAGCCAGGACTCAGGAACGGCGGACGCTTCCCTCGAAAAGGCTCCCCTTGAGAAAATCTACTCCCTCCTACAACAGAACGACCGGGAAGGAGGCAAGACCCCAACCGACTGGGAGCGGGCGTTCAACCAGTCACGTTTTGGAATCCGTGCCCGCCCGCCGTTGCCTGAAACTGACGGCAGTACGACGGGCCCCACGCGCAAAGGAGTGAGCCCGCTCAAAACCCTCGCCATCCTCGGTCTCCGCCAATGGAGCATTCTTCGCGCTGCCCCCCTGAACATCGCCTTTCTGGCGGCTCAACCCCTTCTGATCGGCTTCTTCATTGGCTGGGCCTGCGAAGAATCTGCACTGAGAATGTTCCTCTGCATTGTCGCCACCATGTGGTTTGGCTGCTCCAACGGCGCACAGCAGATCGTATCCGAAATCGCCATTTTCCGGCGGGAACGCGTCTGCGGCCAGAGCCTGAACGCCTACATTTTGAGCAAGGTTACCTTCCTTTCAGCCATCTCCCTTGTGCAGGCCGCGCTGCTTCTTGTCGCCACTCTTGCGGTGGCGCACCTTTTCCATTCAGACATCCGCGACTACGAAAACATCCGTGCCGATTTCGTCCAACGACTCACCCCGCCAGCCCCCGCCCCACGGGGAGGCGCCGCCGGCGCGAATTTTGACGCGGTCGGCGCGGATGAACCAACAGCAGCAACCCCCACTCCCCCTCCCCCCCCGGCGACAGCCATCGCCCCGGCGGAACCTCCCAAACCAAGTGCGTGGAAGGTTTCCCTGCTCACCTCGACAGCCGAGTTCTTCGGCATCACTCAAAACCTGCTCGACTCGGGTCCGCGCGTAATCACCGCCTCCGACGGTTCTCCGTTGCGCGACTCGGAGGGGCGGGAAATGCAGACTGCGGGACTAAAGGTTGGAGGGGTTCTGTTCACCACGCTTGCACTCCGATTGGCCTCGATTGCGGGAGCCGCACTGGTCAGCGTCGGCATTGGGCTGGCCATTTCCTCACTTGTGGAAAACACCACACAGGCAGTGCTCTGGGTGCCGCTGGTACTGATTCCGCAAATCCTGTTCGGGGGAATGGTCATCCGCGTGCCTGAGATGTCCAGAGGAGTCCGCCACTTCAGCAAGATCATGCCCAGTTTCGCGGCCCAGCGGATTGCCGATGTCTCGGCGATTTTCGGCATGGATACCCCGGCACTCACCAACCGCACCAAAACCCCAATCTTCCTCTCTTCGCTCGGCGAAAAAGAAACCGTCACCTGGGAGGAGCGCGACAGCCAACGGTCACAGGATTACGATAAAGTCTCGGACGTAAACAGCCCCTGGCAGAACCTGACGGTCCTCGCCGAGCGCCTGGGGCAGCACAAGTGGCAAACCGCTGCCGGCGGGGGAGGCGAGCCAGTCTATCCCGACTCCGTCAGCCAGCGACGCGATGTCCGCATCCGGAAGGGCACGCCCTACCTCGACCTAGCCCCGTTCCGTTCAGCCACTCTGACACTTCTGGGCTGGGTCGGAATGTGCTACGCCGTGCTGCTCGCCGGACTGCACTCGAAGCAAACGGGCCGCTGAGAGCGGACGCATGTGAGGGCGATCAGGGCTCTTCCGGCGTTTTGGACGAAGAAGGCCGAAGCCCTTTGCCATCCCAAAACTCTCCGGCAGGCCCATACATCCGCGCCTCCGTGACTTCCAAAATGCCTCCGCGTACGACTTGGATTTGTCTCTGCAACAGGCCCTTGCCGAAGGTTGTCTGGCCCCTTGATTCCGCGCGCAAGGCAGGGTGATGGTGGAGTGCGGCAATAATCAGCTCCGCTCCGCTCGCCGTCTGACCGTCCTGCAGGAGAAGAAGCTTGGAGGGCACATAGGGAGCCCGATTGCGCGAAAACAGAAGCTCCCTCCCCTTCAGTGTCTCCAGACGCGCAACGGGTGCATCAGCGGGCAAAAACAGTTCCGCAATCCCCACACTCACCCCCAGTTCGCCCCCGCCGCACCCCCTAAAATCAAGAGTCAACGGCCGGTTTGGCCTCAGTGATTTTACGATGTTCTTGAGTTCCTCGTAAGACCCCTCATCAATCCGGCGTACCACAATCACCACCCCTTGGGTCGTTTCGGTCACCTCGACCGGATTGGACCGTACCCTCTCCCGCAGAATGGGCTTTTCCTCCACCACGCCCGAGGCATGCCGCACAGTCAACACCACCTTGGATTCCGGTTGCCCACTGACCCGCGCGGCCACCTCCAGCAATGGCATCTGGTCTGTCGACTGCCCATCGATTGCCAGAAGAATGTCCCCCTCCACCACCCCCGCCCGATCGGCTGCCGCACCCTCAAACGGCCGACACACATACGCCCCCGACACCCTCCGAAAACTAATCCCCACACCAATGTAATGCGGATCCGACAAGGACTCCAACCTACGGGCGGTTGCAGAATCCAGATAGTCCGAGTACGCATCCAGCGAACGGCAGTAGGCCCCCATCGAGCGCTCCACCAACCCCGCCACAGACAAACCCGCAGCCCTGCCCGGCGCACTCGTCGACACGTTACGGAGAACGTCCATGAACATTGCCAGCGCCTGTCCAAATTGCCCGGGCACCTCTTCGTTAAAAAAACCGTCGTACGCACCACCCAGTTCCCGGTTCAAGGCATTCAACGCGCCGCGCACGACATCGGCCGTCTGAAGTTTATAGAGCGAGTGGTCGACGATCTCTCTCTGGATGTTCAGCAGCAACTGCTGCTCAGGAGAAAGCGCAGCCCTCGCCTGCTGCGCGGAAGCCAGAGCACAAAGTGCGGTCCCGGCCAGCAATCCAGCCGTACATCCGGTAAGTCCCTTCATAAGCCCAAGAGGCTCCTACGCTTCACTCCGCCAGATACCGACGCTTCCGGGCGGCCGAATCTTCCAAAACCTGGTTCCGTTTTTTGATGCGCGCCGTATCGGCTTCTATCGCTCCGAGATTCGCCCGTCTTTCATCAAGGCGCTCGTTCGCCTTCCTCTCGCTCCAAAAAATGCCTCCCTGGGTTGGATCTCCGGTGGTCTGGCAGGAACTGAATCCCAGAAGGATACACAGGCCCAAAACTGTTTTCAGTGTGCGGCTCATATCTTTTGGATGGACTCAGCGGTCTATTGAATTCTGAAGGCTCGCCAAGCGACCCATCAAACGCCCGCGCTCCGCCGTCGCCTCGTTAAATGCGTCCGCCTCCTTCTGCAACGAGCGGTAGTTGTCTGCAGCCCGCGCCTGCGGATCCCCGGAGACCTGTTTGAGATCAGCCCCAGCCTGCCCCAGCTGCAAATCGAACTGCTTGGACTCCTGACTGATGTGCGATATCTCGCTCTTCAAGGAGGACAATGCCCGCTTGTCACTGGCAGCCCGCGCCACCCTCACCTTCTGCTCGATCGACGCAATCCGCGCCTTCAAGGAACGGTTGTAGGAATAGGCCTTCGAGTTGGCCTGCTTCGCTATCAAAATCTCCTGCTCCAACCACTGCTCGGCCCGGGCATACTTCGCTTTCCGGTTCGCTACACTGGTGCCGTACGCCATCCCGATCCCGCCCCCAATCAGCGCGCCCACCGAAGCGCCCCTCCCGCCACCAAGTACGTAACCAATCGCCCCCCCAGCCACGGCCCCGATCCCTGCGCCCTGAGCCTGTGTTTTCCGACCATCCGCCGTGTTGGCGCATCCTGTCGTGAACAAGCAAACCGCCGGCAAAACGAATACCAGCGCCCAGTTCGTCGAACTGTGAACCATTTGTTTAGATTTCATAGGGTAACGGATGAATAACTGTGAGCTAGCGGCCTATGTGGAATAATGCAATCAATTATTCGGAGCGACTTACCGTTCGCGCACCCTTTGCAGCCGGAAGGTCTGCGGCACGCTGTTGGCACCCCGCGACACCAACTCCACCTGCAACCCCTCCCCGTCAGCCGAAAGTTTCGCCGTCACATCCCACGGCACGCCCCCGGCAGCATCCAAAAACTCGGCGTTCAACACCCCACGGTTGTCCAACTTGCAACGCCGTACTTTGCCCGTTTTTTCGGTCCCGCTCAGCTCGAACGTCAACTCGCCACTGCGTAGCTCCCGCTCCAACTTCAATTCCACGCCCCCCTGGTCGCCCTCGCCCTTGTAACGGCCAGAATAACTGGGCGGCAGATTGAAAACCACCGACTCCCCTGCCTTCACAGACAGCCTCTGCTCCGGTGAAAAACCGGAGATCACGGACGGCGCCCCCCCAAGGGTCAACAGGTACTGTCCCGTGGGCAGCTCCACCCGACTCTCCGCCGCATCCCGCAGCGAATCCCCAGTCCGCTCGCCCTTGCGCAAATCCGCAGCCTCCTCGCCCGGAAGCGCCTCCTCCAGTTCCACCGCAAAATGGTCGTAATCACTCCTGCCGTTCGGCTTGAACACCAACACCCCACGCGCACGTTTCGCCTTCACTGCCACGCTTTCCTTCAACTGCGACGCCTTCACGATTTCAAACGGAAACTTCTCGTATCCCGCCGCCTCAAAAACCACGGAAACCGGAAGCCTCACCCCACCCCCCAACGGAACCTCCCACGCCCGGCCGGACCGACTCGGGGTCACCGCGGTGCCGTTCACCTTGAACTGCGAGTGCCCGGGCAGATCGCCGTCAATCCGTACCACCGCTGCTTCCGGAAGCCGGCCGGGTGTCGCAAAAAACCAGACTGCCGCCAGCCCGATTCCCAGCAACCCCACTCCCCCCCACAGTTTGGCGCTGCGCCCCGCAGCAGCAGGGCTTCCCTCCACCGCAACCCCCTTCGACTCCTTCGACTGGGCGGGCGCTGCCTTGGCCTTAGGCGCGGGCGCAGCCACCGGCGGGGGCGTTGCCGTCGCCGCCACGACCGGTCCGGCCACCGGCGCAACCGGCTTCGCTCCGGCATTGGACGGCCCAGACTCAACCGGAGCGGGCACTTCCTGAGACCCCTTCTCCGCTACAGGAGTCTGTACCTCCACTGCAACAACCGGTGCCGCGGCTTTGGCGGGGGCCGCCGGTTTCTTAGGACTGCTCGAACTTCCCGCACCGGATACCCCCTCGGTTCCGGTCAAAGTTGCAAGCAGGGCAGCGCAACTGGGCGGCACCGTCACCCCGGCAATCACGCGCGACAAAAAACGGTTCCCTTCCTCCGAAAGTTCGGGCACCGCCACGTACGCCTGCACCGACAAACTCGCCGCCGCCACACAATCGCGCCCGGCCGTCATCCGGTACACCAAACGGGCAAACGGCCCCAACGGGCTGTCGCTCCCGCCGGCACTGCTCAGAGCCTCCGGCGCCATGGTCGCGGAAGCGTCCATTTCTGATCCGCTCCCCCCGTCAGACTCCAAACTCCCGCTCGAGACAAACTGCGGCACCAAGGTCGGCGTAAGAATGCCCGATCCCGTCAACCCTCCCTTCTCGCAGTAAATCTGGCCGGGGCGTAAATCCGCTGCAGGCAAACCCGCACCGGACAGACGGTCCAGATCCGCCGCAACCCGCCCTAGGAACTCAAGACACAAGGCGAAGGCCAGCTTCCCTGCGCTCTTGAGTTCAGCGAGCAAAGGGACTCCCGCCGGAGGTTCGGCGACCACTACGGTGTAGTCGCGGTACTCACGCACCCCGACCAACTTGAGCAACAGTTGCGTCTCCAACCCGGCGATCCCCCCGATGTTCCGCACCACCTGTTCCCGAAATTCCTGTCCCGCCCAGAGCCTTGGATGAAAGGCGTGCAGCCATACCGGCCCTCCGCCGGGAAGCAGACTCTTGGCGGTGTAGTGGATCCCGGTTGCCTGCTCTCCTTCGGTGCGGACAATCTCAAACTCGCTCTCTAAATCCTGTTGCAACACAGTGACATCAATCCGGGAGGCCGCCCGTTCCCCGCCACCGACTGTGGCGGCTGCCGGAGTCGTCCCTACGGCAGCACCCTCTAACAGGCGCAACAAGTCTTTGGCCGACTGCGGACGGGACGCCGGATCCTTCTGTAAGAGAACCTCCAGAATGGCCCGGACCGCCTGCGGCAGCGTCTTTGGCAGGTCCCCTGCGTAGCCCTGCCCGTCCAGCCTGCGCTCAATGATCTGACGCGTGGTTCCCGTGGCCGGCGCCCGACCAATCGCAGCGTGCCACAGGGACATCCCCAACGAAAACAGGTCACTGCGGGCATCCAAAGCCTCCTCGCGGAGCTGTTCAGGACTCGCGTACAGGGGCGAACCCGCGCCGTCCCCGGCCTCCGCGCCGGGGGATGTCTTCCGACTGGATCGCACCAACCCAAAGTCAATCAGCTTGAGGAGCAGCGGACCGCCCGCCTGCGCCAGCATGAGGTTTGAGGGCTTGATGTCCCGGTGGATAAAACCCGCCTCATGACAGCAGGCCAGCGCGCCCGCGACTTGGCGTGCCACCGCAAACCAGTCCCCTTCGGCGAGTCCGCCGCCAGCCGCGCAATGCTGTTCCAATGTGCCGCCACCGCAATACTCCATTGCGTAGAACAACACTCCCCCGGCCTCGCCAAAGTCCAGAACCCGCGCGATGTGTTTGTGGTCCAGTTTCGCAACAGAACGCGCCTCACTCAGAAAACTCTCCCGCGCCTGTGGTTCCGCAGCGTACCGCGCGTTGATCACCTTCAACGCTGCGGGCGTATCCAGAAACCTGTGTCTCGCGAGATAGGTCCGGCCAAACGTGCCCTGCCCCAGCAACCGGTGAGCTCCCGCGGAGTCCAGTTCGAGCTCAAAGTTTCCGTACCGGTTTTGTTCCATGGGATGTGATGAAAGTGAGGGGAGCGTCTCAGGCCGGATAGCACCAGCGTCGCACCTCCTCTAAGCCTCCCCTAGTTAGCCAGAGGGAACCGCCGGGGAAATAAAATCCGGCACCGGCCTAGCCTGCTCGGAAAGCGCCCTAGAACTTCCAGCCCGAGCCAAACTGCAGGTTGGTCGCACGGTATCCCGTGCCCTGGTCGGTACGGAACCCTACTGAAAGCTGTCCGATTCCACCCTTCGACTTTTTCTGGTCGCCGGCCATCCGGAAGGCCAGATCCGCACCATAGGTCATGTACGAGTCGAGAACATCCGAGCCGGACAACTTGTTATGAACCGTGTACACGTCCACCACCCAGCGCTGGCCGATCGGCACGTCCACCTTCAACCCGTTTTTGATCACGCGCTGGCTGATGCCCGTTTCGTAGCGGTACCCCCCAAACTTGGCATCCGTGCTCTCATAAGAGCTGATGTGATTGCCCACTGAAAGGGCAACCGGCCCGAAATCATAGGAAGCGAGACTCGAAATCCCGCCGTTCATAATCACCCCGCCCGTCTCGAGTTCCTTCGAGGCGACTCCCGTCCCGCCGAAGGTTGGGGTCAGCTGCCAGAACAAGCCTTTCTGTTCCTTAGGTTGGAACACCTTCACGGGAAGCCCGACCGACAAGCCCACCCCGTAGGCTGTTGCGTCCCCGATCTCAGAGTAAATCAGCGGCAGCCCCAGGTTAAGCCCGACGCGGTCTGTGATGTCAAAGGACGTGGCCAGCGGCAACCCGTAGTTCGTCCCGGAAACCCCGTTCAACTTGAACCGGCCGTATTCCGCCGAAATCCCTGCCCCCATTACCGAGGCCGCACCTGCCGCCCCGGCCTGTCCTGCCGCACGCTCCTCACGAGTACTCGCGGACCGGTCCTCCACCCCGGAGGTCGCCTGCCCCACCCCGATCAACTGGGTCAATACCGCCTGCCGCTGGCGCCTGCCATCGTCTGTCGGGTAATTGTAGAAATAGAGGGTGCCGCTAAGCAAGGACCCCGCAGACAGGCTTTGTAGCGAGCCATTTGCAAGGTAAGCGTATGCCGGATGGGTGGTAATGCTTACGAGGGAGCCTTGGGATAAGAGCATCCCACTCCCAGCTAAGGTGCCGGTGATCAAATAAGAAAAAGAAGGACTGCTACCAGCTCTCGCCAGGTTGTTTATCTCTCTGATTTGACTCCCGCTCTGAACGAAACCACGATTACTCGCTGGTGAAATCGTCCCTGTCAAAACGACGTCACTGCCATTAACGGTTTGCGCAGAGATCACGAAAGTCCCCGAACTCAACAAGGGTTGATAGGGCAGTTCTTTGACTGAGACCAGGAGCTTATCAGGGCCTTGAACTTGGTTAACCTTGAACAAAGTAAAGGTGTCTTCCGCCAAGCCTGTCGCAAGCAATGTGCAGAAAATGCCCAGAACTAGCAGGTGCCACCTCGTGTGTTTAATGCTTCTAAAATTCTTCATGACACATGCATCATTTACCACTTTCGTGTATCCTAAAAGCTCAATCTGAGATTCGCTTGTCAGCCGGCTCAATAAAGTTTGCGAGTAAGGAAATTGCGCTTAAACGTTGCAGTGGTAGCTCGAACACGGAGAGGTAGCCGAGGCACATCCGCAAAGTGATCGCATGAACAAGAAATTTTCCCTTTTGCTGGCCTACGCGTTAACGAGCCTCACCGCTTGCACCGTAACCCGTTATGATCATTATGGCAGGGGCAGCGTACGGTACTCTCAGCCCTACGCGGCATCCTCGAGCTCCTCTTGGGTGGTTGCAGATGCTTATGAGGATCACGGCACGCCCTTCTACATCAGCGGCGGGGTGAACTATTATTATGTGTCCGGGCAGTACGTGTATTACGCGAACGGCCGGCGACACTGCGTCCCCAGCCTGCCGCGGGGCGGCTACTACAACCACCGGCACCCGCTGTACGGACGCGGGCCGACGGTGATCCGTGGATATTCCGCCCCGGCTCCCAGGCCCCCGGCCTATACCCCCTCGTGGAGGCCATCCTACGGGTCCGGGTCTTACAGTTCCCGCCCGCCATCCTTCTACCGCCCCCCCTCGTCCCAGCCGCCTCCGAGCTACCCTCCTTCCCGGAGTTATCCCAGCTCGCCTTATTTTGGTGGCAGCCGGAGATCCGCCCCGCCGCCGAGTCCATCGCCCCAAACACCCTCTTTAAGAACGCCATACACTGCTCCCGTCCCTCCCACGCCATCCGCGCAACCACCTCGGAGTCCGGGCCCTTTTCGGCCTGACAGCAGGCCTGTCACTCCGATGCAGCCCGGCGGCGCACTCTTCCCCCCACGACCAGCACCGCCAAGTGCCGCACCTGCCGCCCCGCAGGGAGCCCCGCAACCGTCCAGGCCTGCCGCGCCAAAGAAAAAAGCAGACGAACCGGAAACGAAAATAAACGCACGCTGAGCCCAGGCTTGGTGTGCACTTTTCTGCTCCATCGCGAGCCCCGCGGCGCCGCATCTTTAAGCCGGCATGAACGCGGCACCCCCTTACTCACACCAGATTGTCTGGAGGGCGCACTGAAGCGTCCCGATCACATTCTTGCTTGAGTGGTTTCCGGATGGCACTCCCCGTTCGCTACGGCTACCTGTCGTTTTCATGCCCCGCGCGCCTCGCAAACCATTGACCGTCACCTCCCTCGCCGCGGTCCTGTGGCACTGCGCAGGTTCCGCATTTGGGGCAGGCGTGGAAGACGCCGCTGCGCGCGCCGCACTGCCCGAGTTCAAAACCATCCCTGCCGTCGCCGACGGGGAAATCTCGCCGGTTGCGCCCGTCGACTGGACGTCCTTTGCGGGCTGGGCGCGCTCGCAGGGCGACAGCGGCTCCCGCCGGTATTCGAGTCTGCAGCAGATCCACCGGGGCAACGTGGCCAGCTTGCGCGAGGCCTGGACGTTCCGCTCCGGCGACGGCGCGGCAAACATCCAGTGCACCCCGGTCATCGTCGATGGCGTCCTGTACGCCCCGACGCCGGGTCTGGCGCTCGTCGCGGTGGATGCACGCACGGGCGTCGAAAAGTGGCGTTTCCAAGTCCCGAAGCCAGCGCGCGTGCGGCTCGAGGACGCCGTCGCGCGCCGGGGGCTTGTCTACTGGCCGGGAGACGCCACCCACCCCAGTCGGCTGTTGTTCGGATCCGGCGACTGGATCTACGCGGTGGACCCCGCCACCGGCCGGCCACTTGAGGAGTTCGGAACGGAGGGCCGCACGCCGCTTCCAAAGGGCGCCACGATCAGCGGGGTGGTGTACCAAAACGTTTATGTAGTGGGCGGTTTTCGCGGAGGCGTGTTCGGTTACGATGTGCGCGACGGCAAACTTCTCTGGGAGTTTTCCACGGTGGCCAAGGATCCCGCCACCGGTGAAGCATGGGGACCCGACTCCGGCTCGGCCGACTGCTGGGGTGGCATTTCCCTCGATGAAAAACGCGGCATGGTCTTCGTCGCAGTAGGAGCGCCAAGGCCCGACATGGTGGGTATGGGAAGACCGGGCGACAACCTCTACTCCAACTGCGTGCTCGCCCTCGACGCCCTCAGCGGCGCCTACCGCTGGCACTCGCAGGACGTGCGCCACGACCTCTGGGATCTGGACGTGTGCGGCCCGCCCAATCTCGTCACCGTAGAACGCAATGGCCGCAAGATT
>JBIKSY010000257.1:0-5507 GCA_044348365.1 Chthoniobacteraceae bacterium | reverse complement strand
TAAACCAAATCCACCTATTCGGAGCAGCGCCCGAATCCTTACTTAAAAACCCTACCCACTGGCTCCGTTGAGCGCGCCAGCTCTATTTCTGGGTAGGAGTTACTCTCGGTGGTGGACCTCAGAAAGAGGGCCAAGGGTCTCGTGAGTGCGCACCTTTGGCAACCTGTAAAAAGGCAGGTGACGGACACATTCCCCCTTTCCCGTTGGAGAGTGGGTTTCATGGCTGGTGCTCAGTGCAATCGCTTTAACCGCACGGCTTGAATCTCGACGCCGGGGGCAGCGGTGACTTGGAGGTCGTGCGATCCTGCAGGGAGGGAGATCGTCCCGATGCCCAGAGGCTTGAAGACTTTGTCCGGCACCTCCCAACGCGGGACGAGGTCGCGGCGCGGGATTTCCGGGGGATCATAGACGGCGGTGACGACGCTGTGGACAGCGGAGTCTCCGATTGTAACGCGGACTTCACCGCCTGTCGTCTTCGCGGTGTGCAGCGCGCCCACTTCGTAGCGTCCGGCCACAGGTACGGACAACCTCCAAGCCATCGCAGCGGCGGGCGAGGGAAAGGTCGCCCAGTCGTAATCCCAGCCTTTACCGAAAAGCTGCGCGCCGCCGAGGCGGGCGGCATTGGCAATGGGCAAATCGGTGCCGTCCGTCAGCGCAATAGGAAAACGTGTGACCCTGCCCCCACTGGCTGCGGTGACTTCGTGAAACCAGTTCCGATAAGACTTTTCCATCTCGGCGGCGAGGGCCGGTTGCTGTGCGGCGAGGTTGGTCTTTTCGCCAGGATCCATACGCAGGTCGAAGAGCATGGCCCGCTTTCCATCGTGCACCCAGCGATGTGTTTCCGTTCGCGCCGTGCCGGGATACTCATTGATGACCGTTCCATTTCTACCCCCGCGCCCGGTGAGATCGAATAGAGTCCGCTGGGGCCGTGAGACGGCCTTGCCTTCCAGAAGTGGCACGAGGCTGACTCCGTCGAGGGGTTGGCGTTTTGGCAAGGGCACGGCGGCGAGTTCGAGCAGCGTGGGCAGCACATCGACATGCTGCGTGATTTCGGGGACGCGGCTGCCCGCCTTTAATTTTTCCGGCCAGCGGATGAAGCACGGCACCCGCAGACCGCCCTCGAAGACACTGCCTTTGCCGCCTCTCATGCCTCCGTTGTAGCGGGCGGTGTTGGGGCCGTTGTCGGTCGTGAAGAGGACGATGGTATTCGAGGCGAGGCCGGTTTGATCGAGCTTTTGCAGGATTCGACCGACGTTCCGGTCGAGGTTCTCAACCATCGCGTAAACCGCCGCGTCCTTGGGCTCGAACCCCAGGGTGCGATATTTCTCGAACAAGTCCTGAGGCGCCTGCATCGGCGAATGACAGGCATTAAACGGCACGTAGCAAAAGAAGGGCTGCGCCTTGTTTTGTTCGATGAAGCTCATGGCCGCATCGGCGAGCACATCCGTGATGAATCCTTTTGTGGGCGTGTTGACGCCGTTGTGCTCGAGTTGTGCGTCGAAATAGTTGGGAAAGAAGCCGCCGCTGAAGCCAAAGAACTCGTCAAAGCCCTGGCCCTGCGCGGTGGAGGGATGGTTGGAGCCGTTGTGCCACTTGCCAAAGCAGCCGGAGACATAGCCCGCAGGCTTGAGCGCCTCGGCGAGAGTGGTTTCATCGCCATGCATGACTTCGAGACTGTCCGAGGTGTTGATCACATGGAGCCGCGCATGATGCCGCCCGGTGAGCAACGAAGCGCGCGTTGGCGAGCAGATGGGGCTGACGTAGAAATGCTCGAGCGCGACGCTCTGTGTTTTGAGCCTGTCGAGCGAGGGCGTGGAGAGCCTGGTATTGCCGTGGCAACGCAGATCCCCCCAGCCCATGTCGTCGGCGAGGATGAGGAGGATGTTGGGTTTCGAGTCTTTTGCTGCCGCTGTTGACGGCTTGACCGGCGGTTGAGAACTCGCAACGGCAGTCGGGAAATCATCCGTACGGAAGGGTGAAGCGGGCAAGTCGGCGGCGTTGAATAGATTGCAGGTCGGATTATCCGACCAACCATAGCGCACGGCGACGGGCGCGGAGACTTCGCCGGAGGAGACGAGCACGGTGTCGTCGTCGATCTTCGCATCGGCCCAAACCCATTTCCTGTCCGCGCCACAAATCGCGAAGCCCTCAAGTTGGCTGTGTGGACTGTTGCGCACCAGCGGAGCGGTTTTAGCGGCCTTGCGCATTACGTCGTAGGTGGCGGGCACCTTCTTTGCGACGAGTCCCCCGCAGAGGTGGTCAAACGACAACCGAATGGCGCTACCCTCGACCCTCATCAACGCGTAAACCGGACCCGAGTGCACCACATTTCGTCCATACGTTTTTGCGAGGGCGATCCTTGCGAGGCGTTCACCTGCCACCTGCTTGCTTTGCGGATGGATGTCCTCGGACTCACCGGTGTCGATGAGCACGGCCATGCCGGTGTTGGGCAAGGAGAGTGTCTTCGCCTGTGCTTCGCGCAGATCTGCCCAGATGCTCTCGCCGGGCTGGTCCGTCTTCGGGCGGTAGTTCGCGAGCTGGCAGAAGTAGAATGGAAAATCGCCCTGCTCCCAGTGCTTCCGCCAGTCCTGGATCAGCAGCGGAAACGCGGTGCGGTAGAGGTTGGCGTTCCCCGTGTTTGATTCGCCCTGATACCAGAGCACTCCTCGAATGGCATACGGCAGGATGGGATGCACCATGCCCTGAAACAGCCGGCCAGCCAGAACGTGCTGACCGGTGAGCGGCGGGACAGCTTCCTTCGCGGCGGGGTCGAGCGGCGGCAGTTCATACTCCGCCTTCGCCATCCAGCCACCGGGCATTTTTGTGCTGCCCACGCTGGGAAACCAACTGAACCCGGGCGGCTCGGCCGGTGCAAAGATACGCACGGCCAACTGGTTCACGCCTTGCTTTAAAAGCGTGGGCGGAATCAGGTAATGCCGCACGCTGGTGAGGCCCGTGAAGCTGTCCACGTCGCGCCTGCCAATGAGCGTGCCGTTCCAATACACCTGGTCAAACTGCGCCGAGGGACCGAACTGCAACACCTGCGCCGCTCCGGTTTGCCGGGCAGTCAGCGCGACCTCCTTGCGAAACCAAAATGCGCCGAACTTTGCCAAGGAAGGATCCGTCACCGGCCCGTTGTCCTTCACCGCCACCCAACCGTGGTCTTTCGACGCCGTCCCGCTGATGAACGGCGCGACATCGCCAGCAGGACGATCCTCGCGGCTCGTTTGGTTCAACCACTCGCGGAAGGCGGTTTTGTTGCGCTCGCTCAGCGCGTCCATGTTCTTTGCGCCGGCCGCCATTTCTGGAACGCTGGCGAGCGATTCCGGACTGATCCAAGGCTCCACCTTTGAGCCTCCCCAACACACTTTGATGAGGCCCACGGGCATCTTCAGCTCACGCTGGATGCTTTTGGCAAAGTAGTAGCCCGCCGCGATAAAATCCTCCGTGCTGCCCGGTCGCGCCACCGTCCAAAAGCCCTGCACATCGTCCGCCGGCGTCCTCGAGGAAGGATTCTTCAACACATGAAACTGCCGGAGCGTCGGATTTGCTGAGGCCTCGATCTCCTCACCCGCGCTCGTGATGGCCTTGATGTCGAACTCCATGTTGGACTGCCCGCCGCCAGCCCAGACCTCGCCCACAATCACATCCGCAATCTTGACGCTGCGGTTCCGGTTCGGCGATTGCACAACCATCTCGCGGGGGTCCGCGCTGGCTTCGAGGGCATCGAGCTTCACCTTCCATTTGCCACCGGGATCGGCGGTGGTGCTTTTGGTCTGGCCGGCGAACTCCACGACGATCTGCTCGCCCGCATCCGCCCAGCCCCACACGGGCACCGCCTGAGTGCATTGTAGCACCATGTGATCCGAGAAGATCGAGGGGAGCCTCAACTCCGCGGCGTTCAAAGCCGCAAGAGGCGCCAGCAAGAGGGCTAAGAGGAGGCGGAAGGTGGGTTTAATCATGGTTGGTTTCCCTTTTCAGTTTGGGGGGTGAGCTGATGTTTGCCGGCACAGACGTTGTGCGTAAGTTGGGTGCCGGATGGTGTGCTTGGGAAACGCATTCACGAACCAGTGGTTCGCCTGCTTCCTCGCAATCTGGTTCAGGCGTTGATGTCACCTGTTTTCGGGACGTTGTCGAAGAAGCACTGACCGGTGACGTTTGCGGTGAGGCGATTGAGATTGGCTTACTTCATAAAACGGCCTTAAGGCTAGAGGTCATACCACTTTAATCCACCCGTATTGATTGTCTTAGCTTGGGGAGTAGACCGCCTCCGGCTGAAACCATGTGGACCAGAGCGCCCTTCGCAGGAAAATCTCGCACCTGACAGCCCCGCGAAGTCGGGCCGGTTGGCATTCTAAGTTTACAAAAGCGTACCGAAGCGCGAACCGGCGACCGGGTCATGCGTCTGCTTGTCGGCAATATAATGAAGAAAACGGCCCGATCATTTCCAGTTTCACACGAATTCCCTTCTAGCCCGCTCCCGCAGATCGCGCGCCCATTGCATCGCCAGCCAAGTCGACGCGACGATCAGGCCAATGACAAAGGGCAGCGGAGCCAGCAATGGTTGACTTGGTCAACCTTTGTTCTAAGTTGGCCCTATGAAGGTCGTGGCGACAAATGAAGCAAAAACCCATCTTTCCTCCCTCCTGCAGGAAGTAGAGCGTGGAGAGACCATCGTGATCTCCCGGGGCAGGAAGCCCTTGGCGAAACTGGTTCCCTATGACGAAGCGGAGCGCGCTCCACGGCCAAAAGTGGGGGAAATGATCGACGAACCCTGCCACATTCCGGAAGAAGCGTTGCGCCCTATGAGTGAAGAGGAATTGCGTGCTTGGGGGGCGATATGAATGTCCTGCTCGATACCTGCACTTTTCTCTGGCTGACGCGCGAACCGCACATGATATCCGAGTCGGCACGGGAAGTTCTGGATGACCCCACCACGATCCTGAACATGAGCCACGCAAGCGTGCTTGAAATGGTCGTGAAACATCGCGCGGGAAAGCTCACCTTTCCCCAGCCTCCCGAAAAGTGGATCCCGTCCCGCCGCGCCTATTTCCAAATCAAAGACCTGCCTCTGGACGAATCGCTCATCTATCGCTCGGGCAAACTTCCAGACGTGCACCGCGATCCTTTCGACCGTCTGATCGCCGCCCACGCCATGCAGTCGGGATGCACGGTGATTTCGCCCGATACCCAATTGGGTTTGCTGGGAGCTTCGCGTCTGTGGTGAAAGACCAATCCCCTAACAGTTCTATCAACCGACCTACCGGGTTGCGGTGCGCACGTGACGGCGTATGAAAAAAAGGGTCGGCATGGCCATGGCGCGCTAATCCTTGTTTTGCTTCGCGCCCAGCTGTCAGCGGTCGGTCAAACTGTACCACCACCGGTCGAATTAACCGGGTTCAAAGTGTACCACTTTTGAGGGGCGGAAACGGCTCCATCTGAGCGCATCCGGGCGCTTGGACTGGGACATGTCCAACGTCCTTAAATTGAGTTTACAAGAAGCAATT
>JBIKSY010000256.1:0-5526 GCA_044348365.1 Chthoniobacteraceae bacterium | reverse complement strand
GGGCAACCCCTTGCGCTCGCCGAGGGCCGCGCCGGAAAGCGCGTCCCACTCGCGCACGGCGGGTTCCCCGCCCGCGGTGTAAAGCGCTTTGCCGTCTGTCCTCCAAGCGAGGGCTTTGCCCTCGAGCGGCAGATTAACCTCGCAAAGAACCCGGCCCTCTGAACGGCTCCAGACCGTGAGGCGCTTCGGCCCGCCAAGCGCCGCTAACGCAGAACCGTCCGCATTCCAGACAAAGCTCGTGAAGGCGCCTTGGACCCCGGTTTCCTGCAGGGGTGCGTCGGGCTTCCCCAGTTCGCGCACCTTCAGCGAGGTCCCGTCCCCTATCGCAAGCCAGCGGGCATCTGGGGAAAGGGCGTGAAGGCCCGCAGGTTGCTGGCTTCCGCGGACTGGGCGCGCCTGTTCGCGTTGCCACACCTTGATCTCCCTAAACCCGCCGGAAACCAGCGTCCGGCCGTCAGGCGAAAAGGCCAGCGCCTGGACCTGGTCGTGATGAGCCTTCGCCCGAAACAGCAGCGCCGAAGTCGCCGTCTGATAGACCGAAATTTCGCTTCCCCTGGAACAGGCAGCCAATTCCCCATCGGCGGAGGACGCTACAGCCAGAATTGATTTCAACTGCACAGGCAGGGGGCGCCATTTCAGCTCCTGAACCCTGGTGCGACCGGCCTTGGCACCCAGTTCGATCCAGCGCTGAAGCGCTCCGATCTGAGCCGGAGTTAGGTTTTTAGCCTTCACCTTGTTGTCCCTCGGCGGCATGGCGGAGTCGGGATCCTCATGGATGGAGGCCTTGATGAGAAGGCTCTCGAGGGGCTTGCCCGGCACCACCGAAGGGCCCGAGTCGCCGCCCTTGAGGATGGCCTCCGGCGTCTCCAAATTCAGTCCACCCTTGTGGGTCGACTTGCTGTGACAGGACACGCAGTTGTCGCTTAGGAAGGGAAAGACATCCGACTCAAAGCTGGCGGTCTTGTCCTTGGGCAGCGACTCGATGGGAATCACGGCGGCAACCGCCTGCAGACTCCACAGCGAGGCAAGACCGAGGAGTTGACTGCCCCGGCGCCATGCCGGCAAGGCGGAGGCACCATCGCTTTGGGTTGGGAGACTTTGGCGGATCATAGGATTTATTTTGCTGCCGGTGGCGCGGCAGCCGCTGCGGGTTCCTTGGCGGGGGCGGTCGCTGGCGGGGCGGTCGCAGGCTTGGGGGCCGGTGCGCGCACAACAATTTGGACCGGCCAGGAGTAAGCCGTGGTAGTCACATCGCGACCAGCCACCTTTGCCTTGGACTGGGTTGTGAAGTAGGCTGTATGGTTGCCCGGTTGCAATTTCAGCGCGGCCAGATCGAGGGTCACCTTGACCTGCTCGGCCTTGGCATCCGCATCCACTTCCTTGATGGTTTCGGCACCTGCAAAGCCCGCGCTCTTAATCTTCAGCGCCTCCTTGAAATCCGCAGTGCGGCTCACCTTCAGGGCGACCTCCACCTTTGCACCGGCCTCCACCTCGAGCGGTTCCTTGACCTCAGGGGTCAGCACCAGCGGCGCAGCCGTCACGCTGGTGGCGACCGCGACGCCCTCACCGCGGGTCAACCGCACTTCGCCGGCTCCATTGTTGTAGTCAGGCACCAACCAACGAGCGGTCGCCCCGCGCGCCACGCTCTCAACCTTGCCGTCCTCGCTTCTACCGGTGATTTTCACCTGCGTAAGATTTCTGGCAACCCCCGCCTCAGTGCGCAGCAGCAGGACACCCTCGTTTTTGCCGGCCGGGATCCGTGTGGTTGCGCAGGAAACCCCGGGGGGCAGCCCCTCGGCGCTCAAGAAGATGTCCTTATCGAAGCCGTCGGAGCGCAATGCCAGCACCCGCAGGGAAGCGGTCCCGCCCGCCCGCAAGACGGCACCCCGGGGCTGAATTTGGCGGTCGTCGGCTTTCTCAATCGGCGGCTCATTAGCAGCCACCAAGCTGAATCCAGGCTTGGACCTGCGCAGCACCAACGAATAGGCGGCCCCCAGTCCGCGACGGGCCGCTCCCGAAAGGTCGGACAAGAAGAGCGTGTGCCTGCCGTCCTCCTTGACCTCAAAGCGCAGGGCCGCATCGTTGTGCAGGGTACTCAGGCGGGGGCCGCCAGCGTTGAGGTCGGGTCCGTAAGCCTCCGCCAGATGTGCTCCTCCTTTAGTCAGGCGCAGATAGGAATTTGTGGCCCCGAGCCCAAGCCTCTGCGAAAACACCTCAGCCACCAGAATGTCGCCCTTTTTGGCTTCGAATTCGAAGGGCACCCCCCGGAGGCCCTTTTCAAACAGGCCGGAGGCCACCCCCGGAAAACTCAAAGCGGGCACCACCGGAGCGGTCGCATCACCTGCGACTGGCTTCACGGAAAGCACCGGCCCCTCAACCACCGCCAACTCCACCGGATTGGACACTCCCGATTCAGTCCGGTAACGGTAGGAAAGGGTGCGCACGCCGCTCGAGGCAATTGCGACCGGGCCGTCGGCACCTTTGTCGACGTTGCCCGCGGGAACATCAAGTTGTACGTCCAGTTCCTCAAGGGGCCGCCCATCGGCCGACTTGCTGGCTGAGGTACGCCCGCCCTTGAAACCGCGCCCAAGCAGTACCAGACGGTTGGTTTTACCCGCTTCAACCGCGGAGGGCAGCACCGCCTCGAGGACGGGCGAATCATCGACAGTCAGGCTGTAATAGTATTCAGGCCCACCCCCAAAGGCGAGGTCCTGAACCGCCACCAAATACGCGCCGTCCTGAGGTGCCTCGAAATCCAGAAACGCACGCCGCTCGTTGCCATGCAGCTTGCGTCCGGTTGGATCCAGCACGAAAAACACGGGATTCATCCTGGAATCCAACTCCCTCGCCTGACAGCGGACCGTCAGGCGTTGTCCCTTGGTGGCCTGAAAACGGTAATGATCCCGCCCCCCTGCGACCATGGCCCCCTGTACCGCCCCCTTTGAGGGCAGGTCCATCGGCTTTTCCCGGGAACACTCCCCAGCCTTCGGGACGGTAGTCCCCCTTCCCACGTAAATAGCACGTGGGTTGGAAACCCCGTTGTTTCCGATGAGGCGCATATCGTAGACGCCTTCGGCAACCCCGGAGTCGGCTTTAACGCCGAAGACCTTCTCCTTCATAAGCCTGGCGCTCAGGCCGGGATGGGAAAACCAGGCGGCATCCACCCCCTCCAAATCGATGCCGCTCACCTGGACTTCGACCTCCGCCCCGGCTTGGGCGGCTGCTGGAAGGACTGAGTCAAGGCGAACCAGGGGTAGATCCGCGGCAAGCACCGCCGAAAGAGAGGCCACAAAGCAGACACCCCCCAACCCCACGGACCTTCCGACCTGAAACACTGCTCCGGCCAGTCCAGACCGAAGAGACACCGACAACACGCTGTTCATAGTTTTAGCTCCAGACTCCGCCTTGCCCTCCGCCATGACCCAAATCAGTGGTTAAACAAAAACTCCTTGGTGTTCAGGAGAGTCCAAATGAGATCCTCGTAGGACTGGCGCTTGAGCTTTGGAATTTCGAGAGTTTGGCCGTCCACGGGGGCTCGCGGCCGCGTGATGTGGCGCAGGGCCAACTGCGTTTCCTCCGCCTGGGGCTTGCGTCCCAGTGCGGCGAGATAGAGCTCTTGCACGGCCGCCTCATCCCCTTTCGGATGTGCCCCCAACTGGGCTGCAGCCCCCTTGTCGTCAACGAGCCGGCCCTGAATGTCCTTTGCGTTAATGAGGTGCAGGGCCTGCGCCAAGCTCGCATCCTGGGTGCGCTCACACTCGCAGGCGCTGGAGGATTCGGGGCGTCCGAAGACCGTTAAGAAGTAACTAGTGGCGTTGAAGCTGTTGTCCGGCAGACCGATTGCGCGCGTCCCCTGAGGTAATCCGGTAAAGGTTCCTGGCACCCGGGTGACCTGGCCGATGCCGTCAAAGAGAACCTCCGCCGGCAGACGCTTGGGGTAGTAGCGGGAGAAACCTTGGCGGTCGGAACCGTTGTGGGCGTTGGGCAGAGCGCTCAACTGGTAGGTAGCCGAGCGGGTGATTTCCCGAATCAAGGCGCGTTGATCAAACCCGCTGGAAACGAACATCTGGGAAAGCACCTCCAACAACTCCGGATTCGAGGGCGGGTTGGTGTCGCGCATGTCGTCCTCGGGCTCCACCAGCCCGCGGTTGAAGAAGTGCTTCCAGTAGCGGTTGGCGAGCGACTTGGCAAAGAAGGGGTTTCCGGGGGCGCGCATCCAATCCACCAGCGCGAGGCGCGGATCGTCTTCGGGGGCGATGGAAAGGTCGCCCGAGCCGAGGGCCGCAGGCTTTACCGGCTGCTTGTTCTTTTTGTTCAGTGCGGTGGCGGCCCCGCGTTTGTGCATGATCAGCTCCGTCCCCTTTCTTCCCACCTGCGAAAAGAAGGCCGAAAAGCGGTAGTAATCCGCCTGACTCCACTTTTCAAAGGGATGGTGATGACACTGGGCGCACTGGAGGCGGGTACCAAGAAAGAGTTGGGCCGAATCCTCTAATTGCTGCTGTGGCTCCTTGACCTGCATGTACCAAGCCACGGGAGGGTTTTCCAGAGGGGAACCGCTTGCGGCCAGCACCTCGCGCACGAGCTGGTCGTAGGGTTTGTTGCTCTTGAAAGACTCCACCAGCCAGCCATGGAAGGCAAAGTTCATCGGCGCGTCCTGCGGCCTGGTACGCTTGTTGCGCAAGAGAGCGCTCCATTTGCCGGCGAAATATTCCGCATGCTCGTCGCTCTCAAGCAACCGGTCGATGAGAACGTCCCGCTTCGCGGGGTTGGCATCGGCTAGAAAGTCCACGGCCTCTGAGGCGGAGGGCAACCGACCGGCAATGTCCACGCTCACCCTTCGCAGGAAGGTCGCGTCATCGCAACGCTCCGAGGGAGGCATCCCCATGGACTTGAGCTTGGCAAACACGGCCTTGTCGATTGCATTGCGCGGCTCGGGCAGCTTGTCAACCGGCGCCCCGAGAGGAACCGTCGCCTGAAACACCGTCGAAAGCCCTTGGTAGCGCACCATCACCGCCACGTCACCGGGCAGGTCCGCCAGCACCACCCTTCCCTCTTCGTCCACCGTGGCCATGCTCTTTTCATTCGGCTCGTACAGCGCGCTCCGGGAGACGTCCTCCAGCGAGCCGTCCGAAAAACGAGCCAACACCGAAAGCTGCTGCTCCCCCTTCATCGGCATCACGCGGGCCCGGGGATAAACCTCGATAGCCTCCAGTTTCGGATCCGATGCGGACCCAAAAGGCATTCCCTGCTGGATCCACCGTAGCAACAGACGGTACTCGTCGGAGTCTCGGGAGAGGCGTTTGCCCCCTCCGTGCGGGGAGACCCCCAGCCCTTTGGTGAGCAACAGGCTGTTCTCCGGAGCGGCCGGAAACAGGCGCCGACCCCGGGCCTCGAACACCAAATGGTCGTAATCCTCCTCCGGCTCAAAACCTAGCAGCGAGAGCTTGAACCCGTTCTGGCCGCCGGACTTTCCATGGCAGCCCCCGGAGTTGCACGAAGCCTTGGTAAAAATCGGCACGATCCGGT
>JBIKSY010000255.1:0-5528 GCA_044348365.1 Chthoniobacteraceae bacterium | reverse complement strand
GGCTTCGGATTTGGAGTCGGTTGCCAACAAGCGCGCCAGCGGTGCGGGTGGGGGGATGCACCGGGTGGCGATCGAGCTGGAAACTACGCGGCCCGAACGCCTGCCGGAGCACAGAAAACTCTTTCCCGGAATGACCGTCACCGGGGAGATCCATCTCGGCAAAAGACGGATCATCAACTATATTCTCATGCCCTTGCTGCGGGGGCTCAATGAAAGCTTCCGGGAGCCGTAGGCCTCGGTTTTTGTTGTGCGCTCAAGGGTCGAACCAGTTTCAGATTTTTTCCATGAATACTATTGAAACGCTTGTCCAAAAGGCGGTGGTGCAGCAGGCGCAGGGCAACATCGCAGGTGCGTGCGACCTGTTTGCGCAGGTTCTGTCCCGTGACCCGATGCAGGCGGTAGCGCTTTACTCCCTCGCCGCCATCAGTCTGAACCTAGGCGATGCAGCGAGCGCACTTTCTTATGCCGAGCGGAGTAACGTGGCCAATCCCGCCTCGGCGCTGACCTGGTTTATCCGGGGGAGCGCCCTGCGGCTGGCAGGGCGAAGAGACGAGGCGTTGCGGTTTTTGGAGCGGGCTTGCGCCTTGGATCCTTCCCATGCGGACGCCCAGTTGATGCTAGGGGTGGTGTACGCCGAGTCGCAGCAGTACCGCCCTGCGCTTGGCGCCTTCGAGCGTGTGCTGGCCCTCGAGCCTGGGCACGGCGCCGCGCGTGCGAACCGCGAGGCAATTGCGCCCCTCGTGCAGACGCAGTTGGAAAGTGAGGGGGTGCTCACACAGCGGGCCCTCGCCCTCCAAACAAGCGGACAGGTGAAGGAGGCCGCAGCGCTCTTTCATCAGGCGCTTGAAATCAATCCCAACCAGTTTGTGGCGCTCTACTCACTGGCCGTCATCGGACTCAACGGTGGCAAGGCTGAGGAAGGGCTTCATTTTGCGGAGCGCTGCAGGCTTTCGGAGCCGCGGTCGGCATCCAGTTGGTATATCCACGGTGCGGCGCTAAAGTCGGTGCGCCGTTTCGCGGAAGCCATCGAGAGCCTGGACCGGGCTTTGAGTCTGGATCCCGCTCATTTGGAGAGCTTTATCACCAAGGGGCATGCCTACGGGGATCAAAAGCAATACGCACTTGCGCTGGTGGAATTTAACAACGTCCTCAGCCGCGACCCAGGGCACGCCCAGGCGATCAACAACGCTGCCACGCTGCTTTCGATCCTGAATCAGCACGCAGAATCCGCCCGCTTTTACGAACGGCTCGCCACGCTTCATCCCGATTTTGATTTTGTCCTTGGCGCCCTCTCCCATGCCCGGTTGCACTGCTGCGATTGGGAGGGTTTCTACGACCTCCAGCGCCAGATCATCGAGGGGGTGCGCGCTGGCAAAAAGGTGTGCCGGCAGTTGGCTTTCCTTGCCGTTTCGGACTCCTCTGAGGACCAGCTCAAATGCGCAAAGATGGTCGCGGAGCACAGCTACCCGAGAAACCCCGTCCAGCTGTGGCGGGGGGAACGCTACAACCACGCACGGATCCGCGTCGGCTACCTCTCGCCGGATCTGAGGGAACACCCGGTGGGCCACCTGTTTGCCGGGGTCATGGAGAAACACGACAAGGCGCGTTTTGAGATCTACGCGTTTTCGCTGGGGGTGGATGACGGAAGCTCCCTGCGGCAGCGGTTTGTGGCGGCGGCGGACCACTTTATCGACGTGCGTGCGAAGCCTTCCCTGGAGGTGGCGCAGATCATCCGGCAGCACGAGGTGGACATCCTCATTGATCTTGCGGGTCCGACGATGGACGCCCAGCCGGATGTTTTCGGGTTCAAGCCAGCCCCGGTGCAGGTGCTCTATCTGGGCTACCCCGGCACCAGCGGCGCGGAGTACATGGACTACATTCTGGCCGACCGCACGGTGATTCCCGAGGAGCACCAGCAGTTCTACGCGGAGAAGGTGCTGCATTTGCCGGACTGCTACCTGCCGACGGATCCCCTGCTTGTCTTTTCGGAACGGACCCCGTCCCGCGAGGAAATGAGCCTGCCTGCGGAGGGTTTTGTATTCTGCTCCTTCAACCACGATTACAAAATTAACCCGCCGGTGTTTGATGTTTGGATGCGGATCCTGGCCCGGGTGGAAGGAAGCGTGTTGTGGCTCATGCGGCTCAACAGCGCGGCCGAGGAGAACCTGCGCAAGGAGGCCGAGAAGCGCGGCATCGCGCGCTCGCGCCTTATTTTCGCCACGCGAGTGCCGTCGATTTCAGACCACCTCGCGCGCTACCGCCTGGCGGGCCTGTTTTTGGACACGACGCCTTATAATGCGCACACAACCTCGACGGATGCGCTGCGCGCGGGTCTTCCGGTGCTGACTGTGGAGGGGGGGAGCTTTCAAAGCAGGGTGGCCACGAGCGTTTTGCGCACGGTTGGGATGCCCGAATTGGCCGTGCGCAGTCTGGCTGAGTACGAGGAGACGGCGGTTCGGTTGGCGCAGAATCCCCAAGAACTGGAGACACTGAAGGGGCGGGTGCGGGCGCAGGTGGCAGGCTCCTGCCTCAGCGATGCGGAAGCCTTCACTCGTGGGGTGGAAGCGGCCCTGCTTCAGTGCAGGCTCGGCGGAGTTCCGACCTCATGAAAAGCCCATGATCCGGGGCATTGCCCAGCAGGTCCGGGGTTCGCCGGAGATCGGCTCCGGTTGGGGGCTTATACTATCTTAGTTATGTTTCTAGATGATTGGCGATAGCAGCTCCACGAACTATTCTCCCGTGTTCTTCTTCAACAAGAGGTAAATAGGCACTCTTTTCTGCTTAAAAGAACCTTATTTTAACCGATAGTGTAGCTGGGTCACCCGGATATGCACCCAAAGCAGTAATTACCCTTTCTCTACACGCAGATTTTTTCCTAAGACCCGCTTGTTCTCATGAGTGCAGAAATCGTTGCCAGTTTTAATCAAATCCAAGGTCGAGAAGTGCCGGGTGTCCTTTCCGCTCAAACGGCCAACTTCGGTCAATCGAATGGCTTCTTTCAATTAGCAGTTGCGAAGAATAATCGCACGATGCAACTAAAGAAACATTTTTCAAAAGTCGGTATCAACCGTTGGATATTGAGTGCAAACATCAATGGCTTCGACTGCCGAGTACCCGACTGTACGGTCGAATATCTTGAGAAAGACTTCTTCTCGATCACGGACGACACGTCAACCGCGGCTAAGCTATCTCGTCTCGAAAATTCCGTTGTAATTGTGAATAACAACGATGTCAGTCGCCACATGGATGGATTTGCTTTATTCTATTCAAGTTGTCCGCGGACCGTCTTTGTGGCTTGGGATTGGGACAACCACCACTGGTTGGATCTCAGCACCTTCCTCGCAGCTCACAGCGATCTGTATGCGCCTGCGCACTTGGAAAATCTGTACTTACTCACAAGATACAACTGGGCAACAATCGCCCCAATTCACTGCAGCACCGTCCAATGGTCGAGGAAGCAACTGAGCGACGAACTGCCCAACATGATCACTACAATTCGTTCCAATAGCCCGCTCGGAATGCATATTCCTTATTCCGCATTTACATTCCGGAGCCAGGTTGTTTGTACGCTCAACAGAACATATCCTTCCGTCGGGTTCAGCGACCACTCATTTCACACTCGGACGAGTACCGATCGCTTAAGTGAGTGGATTTCACATAAAGCCCACTGGATATCGCCCGTGTTAAACGACTACGGCATCCGAATAGCGGACGCATTGTGCACTGGTGGCATTCCGCTGGTGCCGGAGTCCATGGCATATCTCCCCGGAATTCGGGAGATTCCATGCTCATATGTCCTAGCATACACCCCCCACGACATCCTCGAGCCAACCAAGATAGTTGAAAAAGCGATCGCGCTGTTTGACCAGGGGGGTAGTGATAAAATTGTAGAGCGGCACCGTTACGGCATTGAAAAATGCCATGGCGATAACTACATGTGCAAGATCTACGATTCCGTGAAAGCTCGCTACGCACCTCAATGCCTCCCGTAACCAACATTCAGGAGTTTCCATCCCCCCGGCCGTTATTTGGAATTGGACATGAAGGTTGATGACCGTGGAAAGAAAAAGCCGATTGGATGTGCGGTAATTAAGACTCAGGTTTCGGTTGTTCGGCAGAGAGGGTCGGAAGCGCCAGCCCCGCACGTCCGAAGTGTCGGGCGGGTCCGCTATTTGCAGCCGTGCTGCGCCATTAAATTCGGTTTAAAGTTTATGTTAGAAGAAAACCTATGAGTGAAAAAATAGATTTAGAACAAGCTGTCAGCCGGCAAACGCTGATTTCAATCGTAAACCACATCCTGCATCATCATTCGATTCTTGCTCCTCAAATAGAGCAACTGGCTTCTTTGATTCAAGGGAAAGGATACGGAGCATCGACGATTGAGCAGGAAAATAAATTGGTTCGCGGATTATTAAAGAGGGAGATGGCACTTGCGGTGGATATGGGTGGCAATGTCGGGGATTATAGCGCTGAATTAAGAAGAAATAGCGAAAGTGCCGAGATTCATATTTTCGAGCCCTCGGCAGTAAATGTCGACAGATTAAGTCTTCGCTTTCGCGACGATGACAAGGTGAAAGTCGTCGCGTGTGCAGTTTCTGACGCTACAGGGTCCGCCACATTGTTCTCGAACGAACTCGGTTCCGGCTTGGGAAGTCTCTCTCAAAGAAGGCTTGAGCACTTGGGGATAGAGTTCAAGATCGAGGAGAGAATTAATACGCTGCGGTTTGAAGATTATTGGAATACTCAGCTGGATCGGCGAAAAATCGATCTTGTAAAAATAGATATTGAAGGACATGAGTTGGCCGCACTTAATGGACTGGGAGATGCAATTCTGTCGACGCGGGTGGTCCAGTTTGAGTTCGGCGGGTGTAATATTGACACGAGGACCTATTTTAAGGACTTTTGGTCCTTCTTCAGCGAACGTGGTTTTGAGCTGCACAGAGTTTCTCCATTTGGCGCGGTGAAAATTGTGGGATACCGAGAAGCAGATGAGTGCTTTACGACAACCAACTATATTGCGGTGAATAAACAAGAAATTGACTGATGCGGGCGAGTCATAATTTTAACAACTTTTGAATGATGCTTGATTTTATGCATAACTAGACAGAGGAAAAGTGTCAGCTCGCCTTTCTACTGAAATTTTCGCCGTGAAACTCGGATGCATGATTTTGGGCCGTGCGCGGGGAATTGTCTGTGGGATGCGAGTCTGTTTGAGTCGTTTTCCTGCTAAGCGGTGGATTATCGATCCGCGTTTGCAGAAATTAAACAGATGCGCCCAGCGAACCGCAATTACCTTCAATATTTTGGACCGCTTTCATAATCAAGCCCCCTCGAATGCAGCGGTATACAGTGTTCGGCGCACCGACGTTGGCCCATTGGAAATTGAGCGCCCGAAAAGACATTGGTGAAAATCTCAAGAATACGGGGGCCAGCTTGCTGAATCGATCTAAGGATGGAACTGAGGGATGCCGGGCGCGCCTCCAGAAGGCGGTCAAGTCGACGGGGCCTCGGCGAGAGTTCGGATACTG
>JBIKSY010000254.1:0-5533 GCA_044348365.1 Chthoniobacteraceae bacterium | reverse complement strand
GTGCCAAGACACAAAACAAGGAGGGTGCCTGCCCACCGGGCTGAAAACGGGGCTCAGTAGGCTGTCTTGGGGGGATTTAAGACCACCCCGAAGGTGCGCAAGATCAGCCAGCAGTCCAAGATGATGCTCCAGCTTTCCAGATACCGGATGTCCCACTGCACGCGGCGTTCCATATCGCGAGGGTGCCTCACCTCGCCTCGGCAGCCGTTGACTTGTGCCAGTCCGGTCACCCCCGGTTTGACGAAGCTTCGGATATGGTAGCGCTCCTGCTGTGCGAACTGACCGGTGTGCTCCACAAAATGAGGGCGCGGACCGACTACGCTCATCTCCCCGGAGAGGACGTTGAGAAACTGAGGAAGTTCATCGAGGCTGTGCCGTCGCAGCCACGCTCCAAACGGATAAATGCGGGGATCTTCCTGAGTGGCCTGCTTTTCAGCCGTCTGGTGGGCGCAGTGCATGGTACGGAATTTCCAGACTTGGAAGACGGCATTCGCACGGCCGTGTCGACCCTGACGGTAAAAAAGCGGCCCCGGGGACTGCTTGCGCTGGGCGGCCCAGGTCAGGACTGCCACAGGGAGGAGTGCCAAAACAATGGCGGGCACACACACAACCAGATCCAACGCCCTTTTAAGAAAGCGGTTGAACGGATTCTGCAGCGGCTCCGAATAAGCGGCCCCGAAACACCAATACCCCTGTGTCTCCCAGCGAAACCGCCCGGGATGACGTGCCTCCAGGTTTTGGGCTACGACAAGGCGGACACCCCATTTTTCGCACAGGCCCAGCCGCTCTTTGAGCAGCGAATCTGAGGGTGATTCAGCCAAAACCACGTGACTCACCCGCTCCTCCCCGACGACACGCTCCAGAAGGGCAGCATCCCCGAAAAAAGGGACGCCCGTGTCAAAAGGCACTCCGCCGTCCTCCGAAAGCCAGGCGACAGGCTGGAACCCAAGGGGGCTGCAACTTTCAAGCGCCACACGCAGCTCTTTGACCTGCGTCGCACTCCCCACCAAAACAGTCCGGTGGTGGTGTCGTACCGGAAAGAAAACAGCTCCCAGCCAGCGAGGCAACGCCCAGTGGGAGCCAACGAGAAGCGTTGAAATCAGTACCCAGCAGGGGAGCGTGGCGTGATCCATCTGTGCGGCGCCGATGAAGGATCGATCAAACCAAACGGCACCTGCAACGAGCAACACTGGTAGGGATCTGCTGGCGCACTCTGTGAGGCTGGGCTCGCGCCCGCCCTGCGCGCTCAGGCACCGCCACAGTCCGGCGTACAGCAGCCCAAGAAACCAGGGCCCAGCCTCCTGCAACATTTTGGAAAATCTCAGGCCATCGACAGCAACGAACCCGTGCATTCCCACACATACTCCGAGAGCCAAAGCCCCCTGTACCATCGCCACTAAAGCGGCCAAACCACGTGCCCGATAAGAAAACATGCCCCCTCCCCTCTTCCTCGATTCCTCGGGACGCCGGAAACCCCGCCCCAACTAATGAATCGAATTCCGCGGAGCGAAAGTGGGTTACCTCCTTACACAGCCCCCACCCGGAGGTAACGACGCACCTCAAACTCGGGATGGCTTTCCACGATCGAATCCAGCTCAAAAAGGTGCTCAAAGGGCGGGAAAAAAGTGTCGCCCTCCGGTTCTGCGCCGACCAGCGAAAGAAACAGCTCGGAGCACGCTGGCAGGGCGCGTTCGTAGAGCACGCCCCCGCCGATGATCCACACTGGAGCAGGCGCATAAGCGCGCTCGTCTAGTGCATCAAAGCTGGGAAGCAGCTCCACCCCCTCAAAATGCGCGGTTCTCGAAATGACGACATTGCGCCGTCCGGGCAGGGGCTTTCCCAAACTCTCAAAGGTCTTGCGCCCCATGACCACCACGCCCCCCAGAGTGGCTCTCTTGAACCAACGGAAATCCTGGGGCAGGTGCCAGGGAATGGCTCCCGCCGCACCAATGACCCTGTTGCGCGCCATGGCTGCGATGGCTTTCATCTGGAGGTTTTTGGAGACATTCGCTGGGATCGACGGAAGCTCGTTTCAAACAGCCACCGCCCCGCGGATCGGCGGATGGGGGTCGTAACCCACCAGGGTGAAGTCCGAAAACTGAAATTTCTCCAACTCGCGCACGGCTGGGTTGAGGCGCATCACCGGCAGAGGTCTCGGTTCCCGACTCAACTGCAAAGCGACCTGCTCCGCGTGGTTGTTGTAGATGTGCAGGTCTCCAAAAGTGTGCACAAAATCCCCCGGATGAAGGTCGCACACCTGGGCGAGCATCAGGGTCAGCAGCGCGTAGGAGGCGATGTTAAACGGAACACCGAGAAAGAGGTCCGCACTGCGCTGGTAGAGCTGGCAACTGAGACGGCCTCCAGCGACATAAAACTGAAACAGTGTGTGGCACGGAGGCAGCGCCATCAGGTGGAGCTCCCCCGGATTCCACGCCGACACAATGTGGCGCCGGCTATCCGGGTCGCTTTTTAGCCGGGCGACCAATTCGGTGATCTGGTTGAGGGAGCGCCCATCGGGAGAACGCCAGTCGGTCCATTGCGCTCCATAGACACGCCCCAGATTGCCGCTGGCATCGGCCCACTCGTCCCAGATGCTCACCCCTACGGCCTGCAAGGATGCGACGTTGGTTTCTCCACGCAAAAACCAAAGCAGCTCGTGAATGATACTTTTAAGGTGCACCCTCTTGGTCGTCACCAGAGGAAAACCCTCCGAGAGGTCGAAACGGGCCTGCGCACCGAAAACCGAAAGCGTGCCGGTACCGGTCCGATCTTGCTTTGGGTGGCCTTTTTCGAGAACCAACCGGAGAAGTTCGTGGTATTGACGCATGAAGAAAAAAAGGTGACCTGATCCGGCAACCCCGGCAGGTGCAGGGTCAGATCGGCTGGACTGCGGAGATGCCGGCAACGCGGCTTTGATAATATTTGATACGCACGGGCACGGGTTGCGTGGCCCCTGCCGAAGGAGCGATCTGAAGCCTGCCATGAGGCTCTCTGGCAAGGAGCGCGAGAAAGTCGGGTGAGGCCAGCAGGGTGGCCTGCATTTTCTCGCACCGCTCCCTTGACCCCACGCAGAGCACGATGGGACTAGGGTCATGCGCGGTGGGACCCGCAGGCTGGAAGTAGAGGACGAAATCCTTCACTCCCCGAAACTATCTGAAAGCTGGGAGAAGGGCAACACACAGCCCCCAAGCGGAGGATCCACCCGGTCGCCCACAGCCTACCCGTTTCCGGCGTCCTTTTTTTTCAGGTACATGGCAAGAAGAGTCCAACTTGGAAACACGTTCATTCCCGGGACCAATTCGGGCAGCAAAACAAGGGCAATTTCCCAGCGCAGTCCCCAAATCAAAAAGAAGGCCACGGTTGCAAAGGCGTCCACCACAAGCCACGCAGGAGGAAAAGCCACCTCAAGCGCATCCGCCGCAAGGCCCACGGCCAGGCTGGCCATCTCCCTGAAGGCGGCGGATTTTCCGAAGCCCGTCCAATCCGACCCAGCGCCGCGAGGGGCCGCGCTCTGGGCATTGGAGGAATTGGCGGAATTGGAGGAACTGGCCCCAGATGCGCCTCTATGCGCCGGTTCTCCCCCCTCAGGGCCCAGAACCTCCACCTCGACCTCTACCGGGGCACTAGGTTTTTTTTCCGCCTCGGTTTTTTTGGGGGAGGAATCGGGGAACATATTCAAAAAATAGCACAGCGATAATTACATGGCAAAAAGGGTGTGGATTTGGATTATCCGCCAACCCTTTCCCACGATGTGCGCCACCTTTGAATCCACGGGAACTCAACACCGCCCCGGACGCCTGATCCCGATCTGGCGCGGCAACCGCTTTGAGCGCGTCCTGTGGGGCGGTTTTGCCCGAAGCGAAAGACTGGGCTGGTGGCAGGGCAAGGGCTGTCTTCCCGTCGATGTTCCCGCGACCAAATTTGCCGAACGCTCACACAAGGACGGCCGACTGCACTGGGGAGATGTTCCGGAAGGGCACGTTATCCGGGGACTTTGGGACTCCAGCGGCCCCACTCCCCAGGTCCTCATTGTAACGCGCCCTGCGACACTTGCCGAGGTGGAGGTATTTGGACACGACAGGATGCCGCTGCTCGAAGCGCCCCTTTACTCCAGCGTGCCCATAGGCCCCGAGCCCTCCGAGGGGGCTGCTACCGAGGGCGGCCCCAAGCAAATGGAGTTGTTCTAGAAAGAGACACTGAACTCCGTTGAAAGAGCCCACTTTCTGGGCAACTTCTCCTGAGCCACAAGCCCCCCACCAGCCCCGTGCACCCCACCTCAGTCCCGTCCCTTCCCTCCCCCAGCGACTCCGGCCTGCTCGGACTGCGCGCCCTTTCCCGTTCCGTCCCCGACGTCGACTGTGCCGTGGCTGAAATCGCACGGTTGGAGGCCGAACTAACCCTACCCATGGGGACCATTCACGTGATCAGCGACATCCACGGGGAGGACCGGAAACTCAGGCACATCATCAACAACGCCTCCGGCTCGCTCCGCCCCCTGGTGGAGCGTCTCCTGCTGCACAAACTTCCGCTCAAAGAGTTTGAAGACCTCCTGACCCTTATCTTCTACCCTGCTGAAGTGGTCGAACGCCTGCAACGTCTTCTGACGACGCCCGCGGCCCAGAGCGCCTATGCAAAACGTACGCTCGGGCACCTCTTTGAAGTCGTCCGGGAACTGGCATCGCGACGCAGCATTAGAAACGTGGTGCGCGTGTTTCCGGCACAGTACCGGGAGCTGCTCACCGAGATTCTCCACGCCCCCTCGGCCGAAAGGGAAAGCGGCTACGTCGACGCCATCGCCAAGGCATTGGTCTCCCGCGGGCGCGTGCTGCATCTCATCCACCTCACGGGCAGGGTCATCCGCAACCTGGCGGTGGACGAGATTGTCATTGCTGGAGACTGCTGGGACAGAGGACCCCGCGGAGACAAGGTCGTGGATTACCTCATGCAGCAGCCCAGCGTGGCGTTTGTCTGGGGCAACCACGACATGGCCTGGCTGGGGGCCTGTCTCGGGCACGAGGCACTCATTTGTCACGTCCTGCGTATCTCCCTGCGTTACCGGCGGCTTTCTCAACTGGAGGAAGGCTACGGGATTCCGGTCCAACCCTTGGAGGTGCTGGTGCGTAAAGTGTACGCAGACGACCCTGCCGACTGCTTTCTTAGCAAGGCTGGAGGCATGCGCGAGCCTCTCACTATTGCGCGAATGCAGAAGGCCGCAGCGGTGATGCAGTTTAAGCTGGAGGGTCAAACCATCGCACGCCACCCCGAATGGGAGATGGATTCGCGGCGGTTGCTCCACCGGATAACCGCGGAAGGAAGCGTTGAGATCGGCGGGGTTCTCTACCCACTCAAGGACCGTCATTTTCCCACGATCGACCCGTCGGATCCCTACCGGCTTTCGGAAGACGAGGTTCAATGCCTCGAGCGGATCAGGGGCTCCTTCAGGGCGAGCAAGGTGCTTTGGCACCAGATGCGCTGGATGGTTTCCCATGGGTCCATGTACCTGTGCAGGGAAGAAAATCTTATTTTCCACGGC
>JBIKSY010000253.1:0-5537 GCA_044348365.1 Chthoniobacteraceae bacterium | reverse complement strand
CCATGGGCTGGAAGAAAAGTGCCCCTTACGGGGCGTCAGACTTGGCGAAAATCCGCGCCGGTTTTCTGCACAAGGCGGAACGATTACCTCACGGGGCACGGATCGCTAAGAATCTAGAAAACTCAGATAAGTGGTATGCGTCCCGCCGCCGACTGAACATGGCAACCGCAGTTCAAAAATGAGAAGGCTTGGGGCTTTTCGTTGCCCTGATTGGGTTGCGCAAGCGCTGCTGCCCCATGCGTCACACCAGTTTCCAGCCGGGGCGGTATTCGCGGCGCAGAAAGCGCTCGGCCTCTGGTGCGTTGGGAATCCGCATGTTTTTGGCGTCCCACTCGATTTTCTTGCCCGCGCGGAAAGCCACGTTGCCCAGGTGGTTCGCCTCGGTCAGGCGGCCGCTGTAGCCGAAGTTGCAGGTGGTCGGCGCGCCGGTCTTGCAGGCGTGCAGCCACTCCTTGTGGTGGCCGATGGAGTCGGGGATCGTTGGGGAAGGCGGCACAAAACCGGCGAAGTCCTTCTCGGGCAACAGCAGGTGCTTGCCGTAATCAGCCAGCAACATCCCCTTTTCCCCGACAAAAAGCACGCCGCTGGGCCACTGCGGAATCTCCTTCTGCTCCCACTGCGGGGGCTTGTGGGAGCCCTGGTGCCAGACGACCTTCACCGCGGGACGCCCGTCCCTGGGTCCATACTGGTAGGCGGCGCTCATCGAGGCCGGCGCCAGTTCCGGATGGGGTGGCGGTCCGCTCGCCTCGATGGACAGGGGCGCGTCGAGGTTGAGCGCCCAAAAGGGGAGGTCGTTCCAGTGGGAGCCCAGGTCGCTCATGGTGCCGTTGCCGAAGTCCCACCACCGGTACCATTTGTTTCCGGGAATGTAGATGCTGTTAAAGGGGCGCCAGGGCGCCGGACCAATCCACAGGTCCCAGTCGAGTTCGGGCGGAACCGGATCCACCTCCGTGGGACGCTCCTGGGTGCTGAAGCGGTCTCCGTTGGCCTTGGCGTCGGCGTCGCTCTGCCAGCCCCAGGTCCGGTTCACCCAGACGTGCACCTCCTTGACCGCGCCGATTGCCCTGCCCTGGATGAGCTCCACCACCCGCCGGTAGTTGGTGCCTGCGTGGATCTGGGTACCCATCTGCGTGGCCACCCCGGCTTTGAGCGCCGCCTCGGTCACGATCCTCGCCTCGTACACGTCGCGCGTGAGGGGCTTCTCGCAGTAGACGTGTTTTTTGCGCAGCAATGCCGGCAGCGTTGCAAACGCGTGCGTGTGCTCGGTGGTCGACACCACCACCGCGTCAAACTCCCCGTCCTTGAGCGTGTCGTACATCTTGCGGAAGTCCCGAAACTGCCTGGCGTCGGGGTAGCGCTTGGCCGCGCCGCTGAGGCTTAGTTCGTTCACATCGCAAAGCGCCACGATGTTTTCCCCGGCAATGCTCCCGAGGTTTGCCGCCCCCCGCCCCCCGCAGCCGATGACGGCCACATTGAGGAGGTTGTTGGGCGACTGGCTGCGCAGGATCGCTGGAAAACCCAGCAAACCGGCGGCGGTGAAGGTGGTTTGCCGGACAAACTCGCGGCGCGTGGGGGAGGACAGGTTTGGTTGCATGGGGAGGGAGTTTTTACGGGTGAGGAGACGAAAAACGGCAAATGCCGGAGGCTGAGGCCTTCGGCGTTTGTTGGGAAAACGGCAGCCCCGCTCAGGTGAGGCCCTGAATGGGTTCCCCCTGATAAAGCATGTGCGGCCGTTGCAGCGGATCGTGCCACTCCATCGTGCGGGGAATGCCCAGCGCCTGATAGATCGTCGCAGCCAGATTCTCCGGCTTCTGCGGGGCGCTGATCGGATAGGCCCCCTTTTTGTCGGTAGCCCCAATGACGGTGCCGCCGTTGACCCCCGCGCCCGCGAGGAGAACCGTCTGGGCGGCGCCCCAGTGGTCGCGCCCCGGAAACTTCGCCCCCGGCAGCGTCGAGATCTTGGGGGTGCGCCCGAACTCACTGCCCATAACCACGAGCGTGTCGGACAGCAGTCCGCTCGCGTCCAGATCCTCGAGAAAGGCGCTCACCGCCCTGTCCATGGGCGGCAGCAGGAAGTTTTTCAAATTGGGGAAGGCCGCCTGATGCGTGTCCCAGGACTCGTTGTTGCCGAGGTTGACCTGGATCAGGCGCACGCCGCTTTCCAAAAGCTGGCGGGCCATCAGCAGCGACCAACCGAAGCTGTTGTCGCCGTAGCGGGCGAGGGTGGCCGGGGGGGTGTGGCCGAGATCGAAGGCCTGGCGCACACTCTGGTCGGTGAGCAGCGAAACGGCGGCCTCCCGGTAACGGTCGAAGGCGGTGTCCTCGATGGACTCCGCCAGCCGCCGGGACTGCTGCTCCAAGGAACTGCGCAGCGAAAGCCTGTCGAGCAACCGCTGGTTGGTGAGCCCCTGGGGGAGGGAAAGGTGGGGTGCCTGAAAGACCAGGCGTTCGTCCTGAAGCGCCCCCTTTTCATGGTGAAAGAGGTACTCCGGATAAGCGCCGTAATGCGCCGAATGGTAGGGCGACATTTCCAGAAACCACGGGTCATGCGCCTTGCCGAGTTGTCCGGCAAACTGGCCCTGCAAAAAGCGGCCCTCCCGGTGCTGGAGTTTGTCGGGAAGCACCAGCGCGGGGGGCAGATTGTGCAGCGGCGGCAGGATGGACCCGGCCAAGGCCACCATCCCCGGCCAATCCGTCTCCTTGGGCTTGGTCCGGTCGAAGCCGGCGGGCAGTTCCGAGCGGCCCGTCAACATGATGTGATGCGCCCCGGAATGGTCGTTGGAGGGGTGCGTCAGGGAACGGACCAGGGCATATTTGTGGGCGAGCCGCGCCAGTTTCGGCAGATGCTCGCAAACCTGAATCCCGTCCGCGCTGGTGGAGATCGGGGCAAACTCCCCGCGAAACTCCAGCGGCGCGTCGGGCTTCATGTCGAAACTCTCGTGCTGGGCGAGTCCCCCGGAGAGAAAAATGTACACCACAGAACGGGCCTTGGCCGCAGGCAAACCGGCGGGCGGCTGGCCTCCGGAGGGGCTGCGCAGGGCGGCGTCCCCGCCCAGTGCGCGCAGGGCGGAAAGGTGGTTTGTGCCCAGCCCGAGCAGGCCGATGGCTCCCGCTTGGAGAGCGTGACGCCGGGACAGACCGTGGGGGGAATGCGGCTGCATACTGCAGTGATTAGCCAACTGATGAAGTCCAGTCAAACCCCGCCTTACAAAAGAGTTCCAGTCGTCAGCAAACACTAACAAAGCCCGTTCCGAATGGTTGTGCTTTCCCATAAAATGAACCCACGTCGCCCCCCCAAGCGAGAGGCCTCCTCCACCCGCGCTCTCCTGACAGGAACCGCCCTGGCGTTTCTGGCGGCGCCCGCCCTCAGCGCGGCAACCGGAGCCGGGGCACCGGTGTACGAAACGCAGATCCGTCCCATTTTCAAAGCCCACTGCACCCACTGCCACGGCGAGGAGCCCAAGCCCGGCGGGGGCGTCGACCTGCGCCTGCGCCGGTTCATGGACGGCCAAACCAAGGACGGCTCCCCCCTGCTCCTACCCGGAAACCCGGCGGAAAGCGAAATCCTGCGGGTCATCCGCGAGGGCGAAATGCCCAAAAAAGGCAAAAAACTCAGCGCCGAGGAGCTCGCAACATTGGAGGCCTGGGTGGCGGCGGGCGCAAAAACCAGCGCGACGGAACCGGCCACGCTCCCCCCGGGACCCTACATCACCGAGGAGGACCGCACCTTCTGGGCCTTCCAGCCCGTGAAGAGCCCGCCCCCGGCAGCACTGCCGCCGGTTGCGGAGGCCGCGCCCATCGACGCACTCATCCGCCAAAAGCTGCTTCAAAACGGGCTCGATTTCGCCCCCGAGGCCGAGCCGGCCACCCTGCTGAGGCGGGTGACCCTCGACCTGACCGGCCTCCAGCCCTCCCCCGAGGAAACGGCGGCCTTTGTGGCGCTTCCCCCCGACAAGCGTCCCGCCGCCTACGCGGCCGCCGTCACCCGCCTGCTCGCCTCCAAGTCCTACGGCGAACGCTGGGCCCGCCACTGGCTGGACGTGGTCGGCTACTCCGACACCAACGGCTATGCGGACGCGGACTCGGTGCGCCCGCACGCCTGGCGCTACAGGGACTACGTCATCCGCGCCATGAACGCGGACAAGCCTTGGAGCCGCTTCATTCAGGAACAGCTCGCCGGGGACGAACTCGTCGGCGTGGCCCAGGGCAAGCTGGGCGAGGCCGTCCACGACCCGGTCAAGTTTGACGCCCTTGCGGCGACCGCTTTCCTGCGGATGTCCCCCGACGGCACCGGAGACGCGGTGCCCGATGCGAACCTCGCCCGCAACCAAAGCGTCGCAGACACCGTGCGTGTGGTGAGCACCTCGCTGCTGGGCCTGACCGTGGCCTGCGCCCAGTGCCACGACCACCGTTACGATCCCATCACCCAGGTCGACTACTACCGCATGCGGGCGATCTTTGACCCCGCGCTCGACTGGCGCAAATGGCGCACACCCGCCCAGCGGTTGGTTTCGCTCTACACGCAGGCGGACCGGGACAAGGCGGCCGAGATTGAAAAAGCGGCCGTACTCGTCGAAGCGGAGGCCAAAAAGATGGAGCGGGCCTTTCTGGACGAAATCTTTGAAAAGAAGATCCTCGAACTGCCCGAGGCAGACCGCGAACCCTACCGGGAGGCGCGCGCCACCGAAAAACCCAAGCGGAAGCCAGAGCAGGAGGCCCTCCTCAAAAAATACCCCTCTGCCCTGGCCCTGTTTGGCCTGGACCTCTACGACCCGAAAGCGTCCAAGCAGGTCGTCGACAAACGCTCGGAAGCCAGCAAGTTGCGCGCCACCAAGCCCGTGGAAGGAATGCTCACCGTCGTCACAGAGGTGGCGGGTGAAGTTCCCAAAAGCCAGCTGCACCACCGGGGCGATCACGACCAACCCGGGGAGGAGGTCACCCCGGGGGAACTCGCGGTCCTGCGCGGCCCCGAACTCCCCCCGGCCCCTGCCGGACAGCCGGGCACCTCGGGACGCCGGCTCGCCTACGCACAGTGGCTCACCTCCGGCAAACATCCCCTGGTGGGCCGGGTCCTCATGAACCGCGTCTGGCTCCACCACTTCGGACGGGGCATCGTTAATTCTCCGGGGGACTTTGGAAAGCTGGGCGAACTGCCCACGCACCCGGAACTGCTCGACTACCTCGCGGAAAAGTTCGTTGCGTCGGGCTGGAGTCTCAAGGCCATGCACCGGGAAATGGTCCTGAGCCGCGCCTACCGCCAGTCTTCGGTGCACGCGGCCTCCCTTGCGAAGGATCCGGACAACGCGCTCTTCGGCAGGTTTAAGGTCCGGCGGCTCGATGCAGAGGCGGTGCGCGATTCGATGCTTTCGGCTGCGGGCATTCTCGAAACCGAACTGTACGGCCCTCCGGTCTCGGTGGCGCGCTCCACGGAGGGGCGCATCGTCGCGGGAGTCGAGGTGCTCAACACCAACGGGGACGTCACCAAGGTGGACACCTCCGCCCCGGCGGTCAACCGGCGCTCCATCTACCTGCAGCTG
>JBIKSY010000440.1:0-5545 GCA_044348365.1 Chthoniobacteraceae bacterium | reverse complement strand
TGCGCCCCCCTGAGAGTAGCCGCTGAACTGCACCGCGACAGACGGCCTGAGCGTCAGGCCCTCAGCGAGTTCGCTCGTCTGTAACCCAAAGCGCAGGTGTCCGGCGTACTCACCCGTACTGAAGCGAGCCCGGCCCTGTCCGGAAACCGTTCCCAAACTCACATTTCTAATCGCAGTCTGCTCTGCCCGCCCCGCGAGGATGGACGCGTCCACAAAGCGGCTACCGCTTTCGGCGTGAACGAATGCCCCACCGTGGAAACTCTCACCACTCAGCGAGCTGCCGGGCGCCGAAAACGACGCATTCGTGGTGCCTGCCGCACCGAACAAACCGAAGGTGAGCCCAGCCCGTGTGTTCTGTACGCCTAGAACTTCGCCGAAATTCCTGCCGTTCCACGAAGCTGCATTTGCCGTCGCGCCTCTGTGGAAGGCCCAACCATAGCTTTCGCTCCAAGCTGCCCAGCCATCCTCAGCCGACTTCGGACCACGGACCAGTCGGCCCTGCAGGGTCTCGCTGACAGCCGCCGTGCGACGCAGCGAAAGCCGTTGGGCCTCGGCATAAACAGGAGACTGCAGTGAGGCCACTAGTGCATTGAGCTCGGCTGGAGATCCGGAGGCGTCGAGCACGGAAATATACCGCGCCAAGCCGGTGCTGGGAGAGGCGGTTCCCGCAGCAAACAGGTACTGTGCCAAAGGCTGCAAACCGGGTGCCGTAACGTAAGTGGCGTACGGAACCTTTTCTATCGCGAAGGAAAGCGTTGTGCCTAATGACGTAACCTTTGGCTGTGAAAGCAACGGGTTGCCTTCGAGGGAGACGTCGAGTGAGCCCACTGTGACGACAGAACCTGCGCTGAACACCACACCTAAGTCTAGGTTGGCCGGGGTGACGAAGCTGGTCCAGCTCCCCGAGTCCACGAACTTTGAAATGACGATCTTGACCTGCGAACCAAACGTAAGAGTGCCACCAACCTCCACACGATCCGCAGTCACCTGAGAGGTACCCGCCTGAACACCGTACTCAATCAGGATCCGGGCCCCCGAATCCAATGTCAGATTCCCTGATCCGTCCACTAGACTGTTCTTTTCGACAGTGAGCGTACCGGGCGAATTACCGGGAGCAACAAAACCGCTGGTGGCAACCGAACCCAGGATCTTCCCTCCCCCACCGAGGCTTTGGCTCCCAGAAAGTGTCAGGACCCCGCCAGCTAGGCTGGAAACATCCAAAGTAGGCCTTTCCGAGGCGTTCCCTCCAACCAGCAACTGGGCCGTTTCGATCTTGGCGTTGCCAGTCAACGTAAAGGTTCCGCCACCGGCGAGAGTCAGGCCGCCTGCCCCGGTCACGGTACCAGGAATGGAGACGTTACCTGCTGAAGAGTCCACCTTCAGCGGCAGGGCCGGGTCCACCACGTTGATCGTACCGGTGGGAAGGTCGCCCCGCACGGTGACATCCACTCCCTTGGCAACCGTCAGGCTACCGCTAAAGCCTGAGTTGCCTCCGCTGATGAGCACTTTACCTGCTTGGAGCGACACGGAACCGCCGCCGGACAAGGAGGGAAGCGTCACCTGCTCAGTGACGGATTGGGGAACCACCTTCAAGCTCGATCCAGTCGCCAGATCCAGCATGGCGCCCGAGCCAATACCGAGACTTCCGGTCAAGATGGCACTCGCACCGTTGGAGAAGCTGGTGGTGCCAGTGAACTCCGGACTCGCCACGATTACAGAGGAGCCGCCCTGAAGGGCCAGCTTACCCTTCCCTTTGAGCCTTGGGAGATCCACGGCCTCTGCGCTGTTTGTAGGTGAAACGACAAGCTCTCCGTCGGTCTGGAATGCTCCTTTGAACGAACTGGATGGCAAACCCGCGGTGAGGCGTACCGACCCCCCCTCCCTGACTGTAACCACGTCATCCTTGGTCTTTGATTCCAGCGATTTGACGCCATTCACAGTGATTTGAGAACCATCCGCAGAGGAGAGGTCAACAGAGCCTCCCGAGAGGGTGACTACGGATGAGGAAGGAAGGCTGGTAAGGCTAACGGAAACACCCGTTCCGACGGTGGAACCTAGAGTCGCAGCAGCGGTCCCTACTTGAATACCCCCTGCCCCAAGGCTGAGCGTCCTGCCAGCGAAACCCGAGGGCAGTTTCAGCAAGCCATTCGGATCTGAACCGTTGAAGACAACGAGCGAATCTGCCGCCACGCTACCAAACTTGGTGCTGAGGTCACGGCCTGCACCATTGATCACCAGTGTCACTTTGCTGGAGAGCGAGATGGGAGCTGGCCCGACGTCTGCTCCCAATTCGAGGGTCAACGTGCCCTCCTGGATGTTGGTCGGCCCTGCATAGGTGTTCACCGCGCCGAGGGAGAGGTTGCCGGAGCCCACCTTGGCTAAAGTCAAACTCCCGCCAGACAGGACTCCACTGTACCGAGCGTTTCTTCCATTGGAGCCTACACTGAGCGTTCCTGCCGTGGACAAATGGAGGGAACCATCTCCGGCGAGCGCTCCAAGGCTCACGTTGGCCGCCGCAAACCCCACGCTTCCACCGTTTGCAACCGTCTCCAGCGTACTGTTTTTCAGGGCATCACCCGTGCTCACCAACAGGCTGCCCCCACTCACCACAGTGCGGCCGGTGAATCCCGCTGCAGATGTGCCGACCACCAGAACGCCGGTGGTGCTGGAGAAGGTGCTTCCCTCATAAGCCTTGCGGCCCACCTCGAGGATCCCACCTCCAGAGAGGATTCCGGTCACCGTGACCGTCCGACTCCCCACATCAATCAAACCGCCTTCCAATACCGTCAGCGGTCGGCTCCAGTTGAACGAGCCCGATCCGCCGAAAAGCAATCCGCCGCTGTTGAGGACCACTGGAGTGCCAGTCGCTCCAAGATTGTCGTCCGAGGAAAGTTTGACCAACACGCCACCCTGGATTTCGGTACCGCCGACGTAGGTGTTAGCCCCGGCAAGTTCCACCTGAGAACCGGCGGCACCAGCGACCGTGAGTTTCGAACCGCTTGCGAAGCGGTCGCCACCCGAAATCACACCCGTCCAGACAACACTTGAATCAGACACATCGAGGGTCGCGCCTCGCGCCCCGAACACCACATTGCGTCCAGTCACAGGCGCCGCCGAGGCTGAAGCTTCGGGGCTGTAATCGGGAACAATCTGCAATGTGGCTCCATCGAGTTGGATCGGGTGCAGACCTCCGGAGGAATGCGTTCCGACGCCCAAGACCGAGGTGTCAGCGTTGTGCAAAATGCGCAATGTCGTGCCCTCCACAATCGTCGGCCCAGTGTATGAGCTTCCCGTACCTGACAGCATCAGGGCACCCCGGGGACTGCCCGTGACGTACAAAGAACCAGCTCCGGTGGCATCGTCGGAAATCGAGCCACTCAATTCGCCGGTGTTCTCGGCGACATCAATCGTCAACTCGCCGTGCACCCGAAGATCGTTAGGAATCCGCGAGGAAGTTCCGAACGCGAGGGCAGCGTTTTTGAAGCTCACCTCGCCCGATCCGAACGCTCCACCCGAACCCGTTGGCCCGGCCGCGCTCTCATCGGCTCCGTACACTGCGACTTCAACGCGTGTGTCTTCCACGGCGGTCCCACCGGTGTAAGTGTTGAGGCCTTCCAGTCGCACGGTTCCGAAGGGATTTCCAACGATCCGCAACCGGCCGTTACCAGTAATGTCGCCGATGAGGGAGAGGACCCCATCGCCTCCGTCCAGACGCCCCTCGTCCTCGAGGACGACTGAGGAGGAGATTAGCACACTGCCAAGCGATTGCAGGCCACCGCCTGAGCGCAAGGTGATCGTGCCGGTCCTTTGCGGGGTATGAAGCAAGCGCACCGTCGTGCCTTCAACAACTATCGGCCCTGTGTACGAATTTGAGGTACCCGACAGCGTTAGGGCGCCGAGTGGACTGCCCGTGATGTACAAGGAACCAGGTCCTGAAACGTCGTCGGTGATGGAACCACTCAATTCGCCGATATTCTCGGCGACATCGATGGTCAACTCCCCGTTCAACCTCAGGGTGTTCTGAACCCGGGAAGATGTCGCAAACGCAAGCGTCGCGTTTTTGACGCTCACCTCGCCAGAACCGAACACTCCTCCTGAGCCGGATGGTGCTTCCCCCCCATGAACAGCGATCTCGACCCGCGTGTCGTCCAAGGATGTGCCGCCGGTATAGGTGTTGAGACCTTCGAGGCGCACGGTTCCAAAGGGACTTCCAACGATTCTTAAGCGGCCAGCGCCTGTAATGTCTCCGGCAATCGTGAGGAGGCCCTCGCCGCCGTCCAGTCGCCCCTCTTCCTCGAGAACAATCGGGGAAGAGATCTGCACATTGCCAAGCGATTGCAGGCCACCGCCTGAGCGCAGGGTGACCGTTCCAGGGATCTCAGGGGTGTTCAGCAGACGCAACGTCGTGCCTTCCACAGTCGTTGGCCCTGTGTACGAAATCGAGGAACCTGACAACGTCAGGGCGCCGAGCGGACTGCCCGTAATGTACAAGGAACCCGGTCCTGAAACGTCGTCGGTGATGGAGCCACCCAGTTCGCCGGTATGCTCCGCGACATCAATGGTCAGCTCGCCGTTTACGCTCAGCGAGTTCTGAATCCGCGAGGACGTCGCAAATGCGAGCGTCGCGTTTTTGATGCTCACTTCGCCGGAACCAAACACCCCTTCCGTGCCGGTTAGCCCCTCGCCTCCATGGACCGCAACTTCGACCCGCGTATCTTCCAAAGATGTGCCGCCTGTGTAGCTGTTGAAACCTTCGAGGCGCACGGTTCCGTAGGGACTCCCGGAGATCCGCAACCGACCGGCACCAGTGATGTCCCCGGTGATTGAGAGGAGGCCTTCGCCGCCGTCCAGACGCCCTTCGTCCTCGAGAACGATCGGGGAAGACACCTGCACGTTGCCAAGAGATTGTAGGCCGCCGCTTGAGCGCAAGGTGATCGCGCTGGGGGTTTCAAAATTGTGGAGCAGACGCAACGTAGTGCCTTCGACGACCGTTGGTCCCGTGTAGGAGTTTGAGGTTCCCGACAACGTGAGGGCGCCGAGTGGGCTGCCCGTGATGTACAGCGAACCAGGTCCTGAAACGTCGTCGGTGATGGGCCCACTCAATTCGCCAATATTCTCTGCGACATCGATGGTTAATTCGCCGTGTACGCTGAAAGTGTTCGGAATCCGTGCAGAGATCGCGAACGCGAGGGTCGCGTCCCTGATGTTCACCTCGCCCGAACCGAACGCCGCCCCCGAGCCTGTTGACCCGGCACCGCCCTCATCTGGTCCGTGCACTGCGACTTCGACGCGCGTGCCTTCCACCGTGGTCCCACCAGTATAGGTGTTCAGGCCCTCCAGCCTCACGGCTCCGAAGGGATTTCCAACGATGCGCAACCGGCCGCTGCCGGTGATATCGCCGGCCAGCGACAGGACACCCTCGCCGCCGTCCAGACGCCCCTCGTCTTCGAGAACGATCGAGGAAGACACATGCACATTGCCAAGCGATTGCAGGCCACCGTTTGAGCGCAGGGTGATTGTGCTGGGGCTATCAAAGTTGTGGACC
>JBIKSY010000056.1:0-18042 GCA_044348365.1 Chthoniobacteraceae bacterium | reverse complement strand
CCCACGTTTCAGCCTCCTTCTGCTGTGTTCCCTTCTGCTGGGCCTCCTCATCCCTTCGGGAGAGGCGGCCCCCCCCAACGTGGTGATGATCCTCTCCGACGATCAGGCGTGGGGCGACTATGGCTTCATGGGGCACCCCACGATCCATACCCCCCACCTGGACCGGTTGGCCCGCGAAAGCCTCACCTTCCGGCGGGGCTACGTGCCCTCCAGCCTGTGCTGTCCAAGCCTGGCCTCCATCATCACCGGGCAGTACCCCAGCCGCCACCGGGTGGCGAGCAACGACCCTCCCCTGCCCCCAGGGATGACCCAGAAGGAATTTGTCGCCAGCGGCCTTTTTGAGTCGGGCCGGGCGCGCATGAACGCCTTCATGGACGCGGCACCTACCCTGCCGAAGCTCCTCGTCCAGAACGGCTATATGGCGCTCCAGACCGGCAAGTGGTGGCAGGGCAACTACGCCCACGGCGGGTTCACCCACGGCATGACCGTCGGCAGCCGCCACGGCGACAAGGGCCTCGACATCGGCCGCAAGACCATGCAGCCCATCAAGGACTTCATCGACGAGGCCCAGAACCAGGGCAAACCCTTCATGGTGTGGTATGCGCCAATGCTTCCGCACGACCCCCACACCCCCCCGGAGCGCCTGCTCGAAAAGTACCGCTCCAAGACCCCCAGCCTGCACGTGGCCCGGTACTGGGCCATGGTGGAATGGTTTGATGAAACCTGTGGCGAGCTCCTCCAGTACCTGGACGACCGCAAGCTCTCCGAGAACACCGTTGTTGTGTACACCTCCGACAACGGCTGGATCCAAGACCCCGACAAGCCTGGGTACGCCGCCAAGTCCAAGCAAAGCCCCTACGACGGCGGACTGCGCTCCCCGATGATGCTCCGCTGGAAGGGCACCATCACCCCCAGAACCGAAGACGACCTCGCCGTCAGTTCGCTGGACTTCGCACCCACCCTCCTCAAGGCCTGCGGAATCGCCGTCCCCAAACAGATGCAGGGCGTCGACCTGCGGGACACAGACGCGCTGCGTGCCCGCACCGCAGTCCACGGCGAATGCTACACCCACAACCTGGTCGACTTCGAGCAACCCGCCAACAGCCTGCGCTGGCGCTGGCTCGTGGAGGGCCGCCAAAAGCTAATCCTTCCGCACGCGGCCAACGAACCAGGCGCGGTCCCCGAGCTTTACGATCTTGCAGCCGATCCGGCCGAGGAACACAACCTGGCGGCAGCCAAGCCGTTGGAGGTCGAGCGCCTCCGCAAACTTGCCGACGCCCGCTGGAAACCCTGACCTCCTTTCCTTCCTCCTCCCCCCACACGATGCAACGTTTCGCCGCTTTCCTGCTTTTCCTGACCGCCGCCCTGCAACCCGCCCGGGCCGCCGAACGGCTGAACATCCTTTTTTTGTTCGCCGATGACTGGGGACGCTACGCCAGCGCCTACGCGCGAACGAACGGCAGCCCCTCTCCAAACGACGTCATCCGCACGCCAAACGTGGACCGCGTGGCCGCGGAGGGCGTGCTTTTCCGCAACGCCTTTGTCAACGCCCCCAGCTGCACCCCCTGCCGCAGTTCGCTGCTTTCCGGCCGCCACTTCTTTCAGACGGGAAGGGGCGCCATCCTCCGGGGCGCACAATGGGACGCCTCCATCCCCTCCTTTCCCCTGCTCCTGCTTGACGGCGGCTACCAGATTGGGAAGTCCTACAAGGTGTGGAGTCCGGGAGCCCCGGCGGATGCACCGTTTGGCGGGCAGCGGTTTGCCTACGAAAAAGCAGGCCGTCTCCCCAACCAGTTTTCGGGTACCGTCACCAAGATGGTAGCCGAGGGTGAGTCGCTCGAGGGAGCCCGCGAGCGGGTCCTGGCGCAGGTGCGCGGAAATTTTGACGCGTTCCTTGCCGACGCAAGCCCCGGCAGGCCCTGGCTCTATTTCTTCGGCCCGACCACAACACACCGTAAATGGGTGAAGGGCTCCGGCAAGGCGCTCTGGGGGATCGACCCCGAGGCGCTCAAAGGCAAAATGCCCCCCAGCCTGCCGGATGTTGCCGAAGTGCGCGAGGACATGGCCGACTACCTGGGCGAGTGCCAGGCGGTGGACGCGTATTTGGGGGTGCTGCTCCAGCGGCTGGAAGAGTCCGGGCAGATGGAAAGGACGCTCATCGTTTTGAGCGGTGACCATGGCATGCCCGGGGTTCCCGACGGCAAGTGCAACCTCTACGACCAGGGGACCGCCGTGCCCCTGGTGGTCCGCCTGCCCGGCGCCGTGCCTGGCCGCGTGGTCGACGACCTGGTGCGGTTGCCCGACCTCGCCCCCACCTTTCTCGAAGTGGCCGGGGTGCCCGTGCCTGAAGGCCTTTATGGCCGCTCGCTAATGCCCCTGTTGCAATCCCAAAAGGCGGGCCAGATTGATCCGGAACGCAGCTGGGTGATCTTTGGTCGGGAACGGCACGTGGACGTCGCCCGCGAGGACGCCCTGCCCTATCCGATGCGGGGGCTGCGCACCCGGGAGTTTCTGTACATCCGCAATTTCGCCCCAGACCGTTGGCCGCTTGGGGCGCCCGGACTGGTGGGCGACGCCTCGACCCCTTCCGCAGAGGAGCTCGAGCAGAACACCATGGTGGCCTTTGCCGACATGGACTCCAGCCCCACCAAAGCCTGGCTGGTGGCCCACCGCCAGTCGCCCGAATGGAGACCCTACTACGAACGGGCCTTTGGAAAACGCCCCGCCGAAGAGCTCTACGATCTGCGCAAGGATCCGGGGCAGTCGCACAACGTGGCCGCCGCCCCGGAATACCAGGCCGATCGCGAGCGGCTTTCCGCCGACCTGCTGGCCCGCCTCGCCGCGGCCAAGGATCCGCGTCTTGCCGAACCTGTGCCCTTTGAGCTGCCCCCGTTTACCGACCTGACGCGCGAGGGCAAGCGGGAGCGGGTTGGCCGGTAAGAAGGGGGGTCGCGCAGGCAGCGGGACCGGGGGGCGACCTTGTTTAGGCAGCCGGAAAATAACTGAAGATCCGGCCACATATCTGATGGCAAAATACAGGTTTTGGCAGGCATAGTTAACTTGCTCATTCCGTCAGATTGCCGCAGATGAACCACTGGACCATCACCATCACCGATCCCTCCGGGGAGAGCCGTGTGGCGGAGGTCTCTGCTGGAAAGATCGTCGTTGGGACGGATCCGGGCTGCGCCCTTTGCCTCGAAGGGGCGGACGTGGCGCCGGAGCATGCGGACTTTTGGTTTGGGGGCGAACATCTGAGGGTGCAGGACCGGGGGAGCACCTCGGGTACCTTTGTGGATGGAATCCTGATCACCGCCAAAGTGAAGGTGGAGTATCCGGTCTCGGTGCAACTCGGGGCGCTCACTTTGTTGGTGGAGGCCCAGACGGAGTCGGATGAGGCTGCTGCGGAGGAGTCCTCGGTTGAGGTCCGGATGGATTACCGTCTAAAGGAGGAAATTGCCCGGGGCGGGATGGGACGGATTTATCTGGGAGAGGACCCGCGGTTGAAGCGGACGGTGGCGATCAAGGTCAGCACCGTGAGTTACGGCGGCGAGGATCCCCGTTTTGAGAAGGAGGCCAAGGTGCTCGCGGCGCTGGCCCATCCGAGCATCGTACCCATCTACAACATCGGACAGGAGAGCGAGGGGCACCCCTTCTACGCGATGAAGCTGGTCAAGGGACGCACACTGCAGGCCGTCATCAAGGGCCTCTCGGATGGGCACGAGGAGACGGTGGCCCACTACACCCAGAAGCGGCTGCTCACCGTCTTCCGGAAGGTGTGCGATGCGATGGCGTTCGCGCACTCAAAGGGGATTTTGCACCGCGACCTGAAGCCTGAAAACATCATGGTGGGGGAATTCGGGGAGGTGCTGGTGATGGACTGGGGACTCGCCAAGATCAGGGGCGAGCAGGAGCTCGCCGCCAGGGCCACCACGCCCGGCTCCGCCTCCGAGGAGTCCGCCGTTCCAGAAGAGGAGAGCCTTGGGATGACCATGGAAGGCGAGGTGCTCGGAACCCCGCAGTACATGTCCCCGGAGCAGGCCTCCGGTATGTCGGCCGATCTGGATGACCGCGCGGATGTTTACGCCTTGGGCGGTATTCTCTATTCGATCCTGGCCCTGCGCCCTCCGGTGGGGGGGAGCACGCTCGAGGAGGTGCTTTCCAAGGTCAAGACCGGGGCAATCCTTCCGATGGACCCGAGTTTCCGGGAGCCGTTTGAGGAAAAGGGAAAGATCGAGCGGGTCCCCGAGGCGCTGCTGGCGGTCATCCGCAAGGCGATGGCGCTGGAGCGGGAGGAGCGGTACTCCGGGGTGGCGGATCTGGCCGAGGAGATAGACGCCTACCAGCACGGCTACGCCACCAGTGCCCAGGCGGCGGGTTTTGTGAAGCGCAGCCGGCTTTGGCTCGGGCGCAACAAAGCCTTTGCGGTGACCGTCCTGGTGGTGGGGGGCATGGCGGGAGCGTTCACCCCGAGGGTGCTGCGCGAGCAGCAGCAGACAAGCGCCGCCTTCGACCGGTTGCGCGAAACCGCCCCCACCTTTGCGGCACATGCGGAGAACGCGCTCCGCGACGGCGAGTTTGAGGAGGCGCTCGAGAGCGCCACCTACGCGGTGGAGATTGCGCCGCGGAACGCCGCATACCACCGGCTGCGGGGAGACGCCTTACAGGTGTTGTTCCGCCTGCCCGAGGCGGTCGCCGCCTACCGCACCTCCACGGGCTTGGCGCCGGAGGAGCGGGTGTCTGAGAACCTGCGACTCACCGAGGAGCTCATCACCCTCGCGCAACAGGGCTCCGAGGCGCAGGCCCAGACGCGCCTGTACGAGGCGTTGAAACAGCAAAAACGCCGAGGCGAGGCCATGGCGTTTGGAAAACTTCTGAGCGGGGTTCTCCTCGGCCAAAAAAAGGACCCAGCTGCCCTTTCCGAACTTGTCAAGCGCCTGGAGGAAAAGCTTTTGCCTGTCCCGGGCACCAGCATCCTACTGGCCTCCACCGAGCTGACCGTCGGGGATTGGAAACTCTACCTGGCGGCCGAAGGGCTCCCGAACTGGGAACGCCCGCAGGCGCTCAACCAGACCGACAGCCACCCCGTGGTCAACGTCACCTGGGCGGAGGCCAACGAGTTCTGCACGTGGCTGACCTCCAGCACGGACAAGGAATGGCGCCTGCCCACCAACGCGGAATGGGACGCCGCCGTGGGACGCAGCATCTGGCCCTGGGGCGACGACTACCCTCCCAAGTGGGACGAAGGCAACTACGCTGTCGACTCCAAGGGCGGCTTTGACCAGGGCCGCGTCGGGGAGGACAAGATTTCGGGCACCGCTCCGGTCGCCTCGTTCAAGCCCAACGAACTGGGGTTCTTTGATCTGGGCGGAAACGTAGCCGAGTGGGTTTTGGATGGCACCGCAACGGATGGCAAGCGGGTGGTGCGGGGCGGTTCCTGGGTAGAGTTCGGCAAGGTCTGCCGCTCCGATTACCAGCACAGGGTACCGGCCAACCGCCGCGACACGGATACCGGCTTCCGGCTGGTGCGCGTATCCACAAAGTAGCCCATGCACGCACAAACCTCCTACCCGGGGCTTTCCTCCGCCCGCACGCCATGAAGAGTTGGAGTGTCACCGTGTTTTGCAAGTCGGGCGAGATGCGCTCCTACGAATTTAAGGAGGGCCTCTTCCTCATTGGGGCGGATCCCTCCTGCGAGCTGGTCATCCCGGAACCCGGCATCGGGGGGCTGCACACTTCCGTGAGGCTGGCCGCCGACAAAATGCATGTGGAGGACCTGGGCAGTCCAGCAGGCACCCGGATCAACGGCCGGAGGATCCGGCTGGTGACGGAAGTGGAGTATCCCGCAGCGCTGCAACTGGGGGAAACGCTGGTGGTGGTCGAGCCTTCAGTGGAGGTACTTGAACGGGACAAGACATTTGCGATGAGTATTTTCTCGCAGTCGCAGGCCGGCTTTCCCACGCTGGTCGACCCCTCCCGAGACACCGGCGAAGCCGATACTGAATGGACGCCGCCGGATCGGGTCGCCAACGTCGAAATGGACTACAGGCTCAAGGCCTGGCTCGGCGGGGGAGCTTGGGGGGCGGTCTACTCGGGACTGGACCCGGTGCTCGAGAGACAGGTCGCCGTTAAGATGGGCAACCTGAGTGCACCCGGCGCCGAAAACCGGTTTGTCCGGGAGGCCGAACTGCTCGCGCAGCTGGCCCACCCAAACATCGTCCCGATTTACAACCTGGGCGAAGACACCGACGGACGCCCCTTCTACTCCATGAAGTTGCAGGAGGGAAAAACCCTTCAGGAGATCCTTCACGCACAGCGGGCGGAGGATCCCGAGGCGCTGCGGACCGGCTCCCTCGACCGGCTCCTGACCGTCTTCCAGAAGGTGTGCGACGCCGTCGCCTTCGCCCACCAAAAGGGCGTTCTGCACTTGGACCTCAAGCCCCAGAGCGTGCTGGTCGGCGGCTTTGGCGAAGTGCTCGTTTCGGACTGGGGCAAGGCGGAGTTGAAGTCGGACGTGGCCGCCGAGGAGGAGGAAGACAAAGAAGAAGAAGACGGGGAGGAAGAGCCGGGGCTGGAGCTTTCGGCGGCAGCCACCCGGTATTTGGCTCCGGAACAGGCGCTCGAAACCAACCCGGTTCTCGATGAATGCTGCGACGTTTACGCACTGGGCGGCATTCTTTTTTCGATCCTCACCCTGATGCCTCCCGTGGCGGGGCGCACGCAGGAGGAGGTCCTTGCCAAAATCAAAAAGGGGGAGTTGAACCCCTTCATCAGGCGGGCCTTCAAGGACGGCAGTACCAAGCTCAAACGGGTCGGCGGACCGATCAGCCCCGCCCTGCAGGCCGTCACCCTCAAGGCCATGGCGCTCGATCCGGCCGACCGCTACCAGACGGTCACCGAACTGTCCGAAGACATCGACGCCTTCCAGCGCGGTTTCCCCACCCGGGCGGAGGACGCCGGTTTTTGGCAGCGCTCCAAGCTGTGGGTGGGACGCAACCGGGGGCTCACGGCGTGTGTGCTGGGCGCGGTTGCGGTGGCCGCCTTTTTTGCAGGCCGGTTGGTTCTCGAACAGAAGCGCGCTGCCCGGGTGTTGGCTCAGTTGCGCGAAGCCGCCCCCACCTTCGCCGCCCGCGCCACGGCGGCCGCGCAGGCCGGTGACCTCGAGGAGGCGCTCAAGAGCGCCACCCACGCCGTGGACTTGCAGCCGACTGTCGCCGCGTATCACCGACTCAGGGGCAACGCGCTCCAGTCCCTCGTCCGTTGGAACGAAGCGCTGCCGGCCTACCGCGAGGCAATCCGGCTGGGGGACGACGGCACGGCGGCCGAAAATCTCACCCTCACCGAAGAGCTGGCAGCCCTCGCCCAACGCGAGGGGCAGCTCAAGGCCAAGGTCCGCCTCTTTGAAGCCCTCAGGATGCAGGGCCGCCAGAACGAGGCCCTCTCTTTGGGCCGGGAAATGACCGAGTTCTGGCGCAACCGGAAAAAGGATCCCACCGCCCTGGGCGAGTTGGTCTCGCAGCTGGAATCCAAGCTTCTTCCGGTGCCCGGCACCCGCGTCCGCATGTCCAAGACGGAATGCACCGTGGCCGAGTGGAAGCTCTACCTCGCGGCCGAGGCCCTGCCCCCCTGGCAGGCGCCCAAGGAATTTCCCCAGACCGACGAGCACCCCGTGGTCAATCTCAGCTGGAAACAGGCCTCAGAGTTTTGCGACTGGCTGAGCGCCCAGACAGGAAAACCCTGGCGCCTACCGACCGACTCGGAATGGACCGCGGCAAACGCCACGACCAAGGACTACCCTTGGGGCGACTCCTATCCCCCCAAGGTCGCGGACGGAAACTACGCAGTCCTGCCCAACGGAGTGGAGGATCCCAAGCAGATCGGTGTGGACGGCGTCTTTGGCACCTCGCCAGTGGCAGCGTTCAAGGCCAATGCCCTCGGCTTTTCCGACCTCGGTGGAAATGCCGCCGAATGGACGGCCGATCCGTACGGGGGCTCCAGTGAACGCAGGGCGCGCGGCGGGGACTGGAGGAGTTCGGGCGCTGCCTGCCGCGTCTCCGCGGTCACCCTTTTCGAAGAGTCCCGGGGGCAGAACCGGGTCGGACTGCGGCTGGTGTGCGCGGAAAAGAGGAAGGACACGGCCGCCTTCGACGCGCTCCTAAAGCGGCTGGAGGCGAAGCTTGTGGAGGTCCCGGGCAGGGATGTGTTGATGAGCAGGACGGAAGTCACCGTGGAGGAGTGGAAGCTGTACCTGGCTGCGGAGGCGCTGCCGTACTGGCAGAACCCCAAAGCGTTCAACCAAACGGACACCCACCCGGTCGTGGATATTTCCTGGCGCGAGGCCAAAGAGTTCAGCGAATGGCTCAGCACCCGCTCCGGCAAGGAGTGGCGCATGCCCGTCGACGAGGAGTGGGACGCGGCGGTTGGTCAGCTGACCTATCCCTGGGGAGACCACTTTCCCCCGCTCCCCACCGAGGGGCATCTTGCCTCGGGATCTCTCGCAAAGGGCACCAAGCCCGTTGCCACCCACAAGCCAAACGCGCTGGGCATTCACGACCTCGCCGGGAATGTCGCCGAATGGTCCTGGGACGGCTTTGTCAGCGGCGGCGTGCACGCCGCTCGTGGCGGAGGCTGGGACACCGCTCCCAAGGTGTGCCAGACTTCCAGCCGGCAGGGCAGCGGCATTTACGGTGGCAGCGACCATATCGGGCTCCGGCTGGTCCGGGGCAAGGATCGGCGGCGCAACCTCGCAGCACAAAACAGTCTGCTCAGGGAACTGGAACAAAAGCTGGTCCGTGTTCCCGGCACATTGGTGCGGATGCCCGAGTCTCCCGTCACGCTGGCGCAGTGGAAGTTATATCTGGAGGCGGAGGCCCTTCCGGAACTTGACCCCGCCTGGACGCGGGGCCGTGCCGACTCCGCGCCCCTGTTGGGTATCCCGCCGGAACAACAGGTGCGCCTCTGCCAGTGGCTGTCCCTACGCACGGGCAAGAAGTGGCGTCCTCCGACGGAGGCGGAACTCGCCGCAGCTCTCGACAAACCGGGTGCCCCCCCCGCGGATCCCGCCCAACCGCAGGCCAGACAGCCCAACCTGGGTTTCTACCCGGCGTGCGCGGACCGCACCAAGAGCCCCGAGCTTGTCGATTCGCTGGTTTCCGCACTGGAGGCGAAGCTGCTGCCCGTGGGCGAGACCGGCCTGTTCCTGGGCCGGACCGAGGTGACCGTGGGCGAGTGGAAGCTTTACCTCTCGGCCGAGGGGTTGCCCTACTGGAAGGGCCCCGCAGGCTTCGCCCAAACCGACGAGCATCCCCTCGTGAACGTCAGCTGGAACCAGGCCAGGGAGTTTTGTGAATGGCTCACCGCCCGTTCGGGCAAGGAGTGGAGGCTGCCCTCCAGCGAGGAATGGGAGACCGCAGCCGGAAAGTACAAGTACCCTTGGGGAAACTACTTCCCCCCGACCAAGCAGGATGGCAACTACCGCTTCTCACTCGGCACCACAGGCACCAGTCCCGTAGGCTCCTTCCCCTCCAATCCGCTCAAATTGTGCGACATCGGCGGCAATGTCGCGGAGTGGACCTCCACCCGGCTTCCAGGCAGCGGCGCCGCGATCGTCAGGGGCGGTGGCTGGAGCATGAAGCCGGAGCTGTGCCTGGTGTCTTCCGTGGTCTCCCTGGTGCCGGACGGCTTCACGGATTTCGTCGGGTTCCGCCTCGCGCGCCAAAGCGAACAGGCGGCGCAAGCCGATGCCGCAAAGAAAGCAATGGCGGTGAGTCTGGACGCCGTCCCGCTCAGTCAGGGCGCCTACAAGATGTCTCTCGAAGGGGTTGCCCGCCTCGGAGCGGGAAAGCCCGCCACAAGGGTGAGCATCCGCACTCACTGGTTTGGAAAGATCGACGGGCGCCAAGTCCTCATCAACATCGACTTCCGCTCCGCTTCTTTGGAACCCCGCAAGGACTTCAAATTCACGACCTCAGCCAAGACCGAAGTGCCCACCAAAGGTGCCAATCCCTTTGTCACCGTCACTTCCGATTCGGGCAAGAAGAGTGAGCGTCACCGCCTCTCCGGCCTCCGGGTGGACGGGTGGGTGGTGAGCGTGACGGACGAAACCGGTGCGGTGATCGCGGTGAAGGGTTCGGAGTACCAGTTCGAAGGCATGGCACGCAATCCGGCCGCCCTCAACGCCCTCGGGAGACTCAGTTTCTAGAAGGCTGTGCTCCCGTTGGGCGGGTGGTCATGGAAACCGGGCAGGGAACCCCCGACGTTGGGTTGCCCCGGCGTGCCCCGCCTCAATCCCGAACGAGAAAGGGCTACTGCCGGCCTTCTTTGCCGCTCCCCACCGCGGCTGGCGCAACCAGCCCGCTCAGGCGCAGATCCCGCCCAAGCCGCCGGTACTCGACCCGCGTCAGCGGGGGGGCTTCCAACGTGGAACCCGCCCCCAGGCCTCCCACCCCCACCTTCGGTCCGCCGCAAAGGATGGGGGCGAGGTAAAAACACACCTCGTCCACGTAACCCCCGTCAAAAAAGGCGCCCAACACCTCCCCTCCCCCCTCCACTAAAAGTTGGGTGACACCATGCTTTTCACCCAGCTCCTTCAAGACGCCCTCAAGAGATTTTGAGGTAAAAACCAGCGTACGGCTGCTCTGGGCGTCTGTAAAAATCTGGGCTCCAGCCGGAAGTTCCCCTCCACCCCGGGTGAGAACGACCCTCCACGGCTGAGGCTTGCCCTCGGGAAGGGGCACGCGACGGACCAGCAGCGAGGGGTTGTCGGCGCGCAGCGTACCGGCGCCGACAAGCACCGCATCCGAGAGAGCGCGCAGTCGGTGGGCGTCCCGCAGCGCGGCGGCGCCCGTCAGCCACTGCCCTTCGCCGGGGGGGCGGGTCAGGCGGCCGTCGAGGGACAACGCGGCCTTGGCCACCACCCAGGGGCGGCGGGTGGTGATCCATTTGAAAAAGGCCCGGTTCAGGTGGGCGCACTCCTCCTCCAGAACGCCTGTGAGGACCTCCACTCCCTGCCCGCGCAGCAGTTCCATTCCCCTCCCGGCATGGGCTGGATGGGGGTCTGTCGCGCCCACGACAACCCTTCGGATGCCTGCACGCAGAATGGCGTCGGTACAGGGGGGGGTTCGGCCCGTGGTGCTGCAGGGTTCCAACGTGACATACAGCGTGGCGCCCTTTGCGAGCTCGGGATCGGGCAGCGCCCGCAGGGCCTCCACCTCGGCATGGGGCAACCCTGCGCGGCGGTGCCAGCCGCGGGCAAGGATGCGGCCCCCGCGAACGAGCACGGCACCGACCGCCGGATTGGGGCTTGTGGCACCACAGCCTTTGGCGGCCTCGGCCAGGGCGGCGCGCATGAATCTGGAGTGCATTGGGTTTTCCACGCGCGGAGTGTGCCCCGCATTTTTCCGCGATTCGACCCAACTTTTTTTAAACGACTTCCGTAGCGAAGGGTGAACCACCGCCCAAGACCCGCAGCCCCTGCGGAGCCCCTTGGTCCACCCCACCCCTTGCTCCCCCCTCGGGAGCCCGGCCGTAAACCAAGGGCCGCTGCGGTGGGAGGTGTGCGGGGAAGTTTTTTGCGAGTCAGAGAGGTGAGCCAAACAGTCCGAAATTAGAAAATACTCTTATGAATACTACCATTGAAACCACGGTGCCGGTGCGTTCCGCTCCAACCGGCCAGTCCTTCATGTCGCCGGTCTGGTCGCCCATGGAGCGACTGGCCTCCCTGCGACAGGATATGGACCGGCTTTGGGAGGCGACCTTTCCGGGTCGGAGCGCGGCCCTGAGTGTGGGCTGGAGCCCCGCGCTGGATTTGTACGACGAGCCCGAGCAACTGGTGGCCAAGGTCGAGCTGCCGGGGTTTTGCAGGGAAGCCATCGAGCTTAACTACCAGGACGGCGTGCTGACGATCGCGGGGGAGCGCAAGTCCGACTACGCCGAGGGCAAGGAGCCCGACGCCTACCGCTGCGAACGGATGACGGGGCGCTTTTCACGCGACATCCACCTGCCGGTGCCCGTGCAGGCCGACAAGATCGGGGCCTGCTACAAGGACGGGGTGCTGACGGTCACGCTCCCCAAGAGCGAGGACGCAAAGCCGCACAAAGTGGAGGTGACGGTGGCCTAGCGGCAACGCCGCGGAAGCCACAGCCTCCGCGCGTCCCCCGCCCCGAGGCGGGGGCGCACGCAGGCACCACCGGGGGCAGCGGCAGGCTGTTGCAGGGCTGGGTGCCGACCGCCTTTGTGGCACCCGTACGCAGTTGCATCGGAGGACAAAAACGGCTCGCGAAGGCGGTGTGGGCCGGGAAACGGCTGTGCGAAGCCAACGAAGCAAAGGTTTTATTCCGCTGCAAGGCCCGCGCGGCTTGGTGCAGGGTTGTTTTTGGGCTGGGGGGCACAGGGCCGTTACACGGCCAGTTCAAGGCCCACAGGACAGTGGTCAGAGCCCGCAACCTCCGGCAGAATCCAGGCGCGCCGCAGCGCCGGTTGAAGGGCGGCGCTCGCCAGAAAGTAGTCGATCCGCCACCCGATGTTGCGCTCCCGGGCGCGGTTCATCTGGCTCCACCAGGTGTAGTGGCCGCCCTCCTGTACAAACTCGCGGAAGGTATCGATCAAGCCGGCGTTTAGAAAGGCGTCGAACCCGGCGCGTTCCTCCACGGTAAAGCCGTGCGTGCGGACGTTGTCCTTGGGCCGGGCCAGATCCCGCGCCTGATGGGCCACATTCAGGTCCCCACAGCAAACGAGGGGCTTGCGCGCTTGGAGGCCTGAGAGGTAGCCGACAAAGGCCCGGTCCCACTCCTGCCGGTAACCCAACCGGGCCAGCTCGCGCTGGGAGTTTGGAACGTAGACGTTGACCAGGATGAAGGCTTCAAATTCAAGCGTGATCACCCGTCCCTCCTTGTCGTGTTCCGGCACCCCGATGCCGCGGCTCACCGAGAGCGGGGGTGTCTTGGTGAGGATGCCGGTGCCGGAGTAACCCTTTTTTTCGGCACTGTGCCAGAAGGGCTGGTAGCCCTGCCACTCCGTCGGCACGTCCTCGGCGGTGCATTTGGTTTCCTGCAGGGCGATGACATCGGGGGCTTCGGCGGCGAGGAAATCGAGAAAGTTTTTGCGCAAAGCCGCCCGCAGACCGTTGACGTTCCAGGAAAGGAGTTTCATTTGGCACCCAGCATGTCCCAGAGGCCCCGCTGGGAAAGAGGGAAAAAGCGAGGGGCGGACGGGTTTGCAGGGGTAGGGCGCCGTGCTAGGGTGAGAGGGTGCGTGCGACAGCCATTTTAATCCAGGATCTGTGCAAGGAGTTTCCCGTGCCGTTCCGGCGGGAAACGGTGAAGGCCGTGCGGAATCTTTCGCTGGAGGTGCCGGCGGGCGAGGTCTATGGACTGCTCGGGCCCAACGGCTCGGGAAAGAGCACGACGATGAAGATCGTGCTGGGGCTCGTCCGGCCCAGCTCGGGCATGACGGCGGTTTTTGGCATGGATTCGCGGCGGGTGGAAAGCCGCGAAAACGTCGGGTTCCTGCCGGAGAACCCGTACTTTTACAAATATCTGACCGGCTTGGAGACGCTGCTTTTCTTTGGAAAACTGTGCGGACTTTCTGGCCGTGCCCTCCAGGAGCGCTCCCTGGAGTTGCTTGTGACGGTGGGGTTGGAAGAGGCCGCGGACCGGCGCCTGGGAGGCTACTCCAAGGGCATGCTGCAACGCATCGGCCTGGCCCAGGCGCTGCTCGGTGACCCCCGGCTGCTGGTGCTGGACGAGCCCACCGCGGGGGTGGACCCGGCGGGGGCGCATGCGATCCGGGACCTGATTTTGCAATGCAAGGGACGCGGCATCACTGTTTTGCTTTGCTCGCACCTTCTCGGGCAGGTGCAGGAGATCTGCGATCGGATCGGGATCATGGACCGGGGCGAGCTGCTGGCGGAGGGGCGTATCGACGAACTGGCCGGAAAAAAAGACCAGATGGAGCTGGTGCTTGAAAACGCAACCCCTGAGCTGCTCGAAAGTCTGGGGGCCACGAGCCGAGCCGCCGGGGCGCGGGTGGTGGCCCAGCGCAGGGCGCGGACGGATTTGGAAAAGTTTTTCCTCGAGGTCACCCGGCACCGCGAATGAACCCGCGTTCCGCCGCGTTTTCCCTCTCCCCTTTTTTTCATCCCGTCATGAACCAGGCACAAAACCCACTCTCGCTTTCGCTGCGCCGGATCTGGGCGCTTTCCCACAACACCTTTTTGGAGCTGGTGCGGCTCAAGGTGTTCTACTTTCTGCTGCTCTTCGCCTTTTTAATCATTGGCAGCTCGCTTTTCACCGTGCAGTTCAGCTTTCAAAATCCGCTGCAGGTCTTGAAGGACGTGGGGCTTGGGGCGATGAGCATTTTTAGCTGGCTGCTGGGCCTGCTTTGCACGGCCAACCTGCTGCCCAAGGACATGGAGGACCGGACGCTCTACACCATCCTGGCCAAACCGGTCTCCCGGTTTGAGTACCTTCAGGGGAAGTTGTACGGGGTGTTCCTGCTGCTGGGGCTTGCGGTCCTTCTCATGAGCCTCCTGTTTGCCGGTGTTCTCGCCACCCGCGAACAACAGGAAATCGCCGAACTGGCGCGCAATCTCTCTCCCGAAAACCTGCCCGCGGCTGTCGCCGAGATCCGGGCGGCGACCTTTCAGATGAACCTGCTCCCCGGCATTGTGCTCATTTTGCTCAAGGCCATGCTATGCTCGACGCTCACGCTCCTGCTTTCGACCCTGGCAACCTCCTCGGTCTTCACCGTGCTTACCTCCGTTGTTGTGTACCTTATTGGCCACGTGCAGGGCATCGCCCGGGAGGCGTGGCTGACAGGCGGGCAGGCCTCCCCGCTGCTCAAGGTTCTGGTGGCGGGGATAGCCCTGGTGTTTCCCGACCTGCAAGTCTTTAACGTGGTGGATGAAATCGCCGTTGGCACGGCCCTTCCTGCCCTGCTCTTCTGGCAGGTGGCGGGCTTTGGAGGCATGTACATGCTGGTGTATTTTCTGTTGGCCCAGCTTGTTTTTTCGACCCGCGAACTGTGAAAAAGGCGCTGTGCATTCTCGTCCTGTTGACGGGTTTCGGCTGTCTGAAAACCGCCACCGAACACCGCTTGCTTGCCACCCAGCGCAGCGCCGGATTCCAGCTGGCGACGCTTTCCGGGCAGACCCGCTCGCAGCTCGGTCAGACGGGGTTTATCGCCGCTTTGAGCGGTTTTCGGGCGCTGATGGCCGACCTGCTCTGGATCCGGGCCGGTTCCGCCTTTGACCGGACGGAATGGGCCCGCATGCAGCTGCTACTGCATACGGCAACCCAGTTGCAGCCGCGGGCCGTGGTGTTTTGGGAGATGGCTCATTTTCACATGGCCTACGACGCCTCCCACTCCATGCGGCTCAACGTCCGCCAACAGCCTTCGGCGGCCCTGCGACGGGTGGCGGAGCTCGAGTATGTGCGAATCGGGGAGGATTTCCTGAAGGCGGGACTGGTGTTTAACCCAGAGAGCGCAACGCTTTGGCAGCGCCTCGGCGAGCTGTACAGCCGCCGCCGAAACGATCCGGCGCGGGCGGCGGAAGCCTATGCGGAAGCAGCCCGGAAGCCGGGGGCGCTGGGGTTTCTCAGGCGCATGGCTGCCTACGAACTGGCAAAGGTGCCCGGAAAGGACCGCGAAGCCTATGCGCAGCTCCGCTCCCTTTATTTGGAGGGGGAACAGGAAAGGCTCCCAAATTTAGTGAGACTTTTACGGCAGCTGGAGGAAAAATTGGCTGTTCCGGAAGCTTCACGGGTTTACACTGAACCCTCCGCCTCTAGGTCCAGCGGCTCGCAGGCTCCCCGTTAAAAGGGTGCCGGCGCAACGTGTGTGGCTGTAGGACGCACCCTCAATCCCATTTTATCCCGCTTCGCCCCACCCCCATGCGCTACGCAATTTTTGGCGACATTCACGCCAATCTGGAAGCCTTCCAGACCGTTCTGGCTGACGCCCGCGCCGAAGGAGCGACGGACTTTGTCTGTCTGGGAGACATCGTCGGCTACAACGCCGACCCGGTGGCCTGCATGGACATTGTGCGCGAGCTCGGCTGCCCCGTGGTCAAGGGGAACCACGACGAACAGGCGTCCGAGGACAGCGACCTTGCCTATTTTAACCCTTTGGCCGCCCGCGCGATCCAGTGGACGCGCGACCGCCTGAACCAGGAGCAAAAAGACTGGCTGCGTTCGCTGAAATTCTCGCGCTTGGTGCGGAACTTCACCATCGTGCACGCCACCTTGGACTCCCCTGCAAGCTGGGGCTATGTGGTTTCCGACTTGGACGCCTCGGCGAGTTTCAGCTACCAGCACACGCAGCTGTGTTTTTACGGGCACACCCACGTGCCGCGGGCCTACGTCCGCGACCTGCGCGTCAACGAGCAGCCCGCCACCTCGCTTCTCATTGAGCCGGGCAAGAAGTACTTCCTCAACGCCGGCTCGGTCGGTCAACCGCGCGATACCGACTGGCGGGCCTCCTACGTCTTGTACACCCCCGCCACACAACAGGTGGAGTGGCGCCGGCTCGAATACGATATCGCCGCAACACAGGCCAAGATCCTCGCCGCCGGCCTGCCCGAGCGGCTTGCCACCCGCCTTTCCGAAGGCCGCTGACCCGCTCCGACTGCGCCCCCTTCCCCCCTTCCCGCGCTCCGGAACGGTGACCGCGGCTGAAAACGCCATGGCCCTCCCCGTCTTGCAGCAGCCCATGGAGAAGGCACCGGGCTCCATCCTGATCCTCAAGCCGAGTTCCTTAGGGGACATTGTGCACACACTCCCGGCGGTGTGCGCCCTGAGGCGGCGGTGGCCCACCGCTACGATCCGCTGGCTCGTAAATCCAGAATGGGCCCCGCTGCTCAAAGGCAATCCCGCAGTAGACGAGACCCTTTTGTTTCCACGCCAGTCTTTCCGTGGTCCGGCCGGCCCGTTTCGGCTTTTGCAATGGGCGCGCGCCTTTGGCAGGTCCGGCGCGGCGGACCTGGTTTTGGATTTCCAATGCCTTCTGCGTTCCGCTCTGGTCGGGCGCTTCTGCCGGCGCACCCGGTTTTACGGCCTTTCGGATGCACGCGAGGGTGCCCGTTTCTTCTACGATGCTGCCGTCCCGGTGGACTCGCAAATGCACGCCGTCGACCGGTATCTTGCACTGGTGCGGGCGGTCGGCGCCCCCGCCGAGCTGCCTCTGGAGTGGCCCTTGCCCGCTTCCCCTCTGCCGGCTGGATTTGTCCCGGGGGCCCCCTTTGTCGCCCTCCACCCGTTTTCGCGCGGCAAGGGCAAGTCCCTCTCACTCGCCCAGGTGCTCGTACTTTGCGAGGCGCTCGCCCCGCTGCGGGTGGTTCTGGTGGGCCGTTCGGAGGCGGTGCCGGCACCGCTGCCGCATGTGGAAAACTGGCTCAACCGCACGGATCTCGTGGAGTTGACAGCGCTTTTGCGCGAGGCCGCCTGGACCCTGAGTGTCGACAGCGGCCCGATGCACATCGCTGCGGCACTATCACCCCGGGTGGTGTCGATCCACACCTGGAGCGATCCCAACCGCGTGGGGCCTTATCCGAAGGAAGCTTGGGTGTGGCAAAACGGCATGCTTTTCCAGAGGGGCAGCCCCGAGGTACGCCTTCCTGTGGAGGGACACGACGAGCTGGGGCGCTGGCTCGGCAGCCGTCCCGAATTTGCGTAGCGTATTCCCAGTCACGCCACAGCGTGAGGGAACCAGAGTCTATTGGGATCTTTATCCCAAAACCGGGAATGAGAGTTCGGTAAAGTTGAGGGCACGCCTTGTCGAGGACGACGACATCGGCTGGGGAAATACCCGCACAGAGCTCACGGGTCCGGCCGCATGAAAGTTGTACCACCCCGGTGCTGCAGGCCATTTGATTCAGGAGGCTTCGTGGGATGAAGTTGAGCAGTCGCTTGAGAACGATAACGTCGGGGAGGACTGTTTTTTGGTTTATCCTAAAAACGGGAATGAAAGTCCGGAAAATTGGTTCTTCGCTATTTTCGATGGTTCAATAGGCCACCGTATTTTTGGAATATAAAGAAACCTCGGTAAAAA
>JBIKSY010000252.1:0-5584 GCA_044348365.1 Chthoniobacteraceae bacterium | reverse complement strand
GGCGCAATGGCGAGACTCGGGATGCCAGCGAAGGCGCGGTTTGTCACGGCGTGTTCCGTTTTGGGGGTTCCGAGATGCCTTGGCGGCAGCGTGGAGGTTGTCTCCGCAGCGTGCAATGCGGCCAGCGGCGCGAGCAGCAGGGCGAGGAGGAGCGTGGGTTTCATGGCTTAGCGAACAAGGATGCCCTTACCCGTGCCGCCTTTGGGCGTGGTCTTGGGGTAATCGGGGTTAGGCTTCAGTTCGATGACTTTGACGACTTGCTCGAAAGGCAGGTCGGTCGGGGAGTCCTGGATGCGGACGCAGGAGACGCTGACGTTGCGCGCGGTGCAATCGAGGTCAGGGGAGAAGATTTCGACCCATTTCGCTGGGTCTTCTGGCTTCCCGCTTTTGTAGGTCTGGGAGAGCGGGCCAAGTTCAACCAGATGGTATCCGGCGGGAGCAGGGAATAGCAGCCTGACGTCACGGATGGTCAGTCCGTCGGTATGGGCGTGGACTTGGATGACGCCAGGATTCCGCAGGGTGAGCTTTTCAAAAGCGATGTTCTTCAGGGTTCCGACGCCGGCGCTGAAGTCGTTGGTGCGACCGAGTTCGAGGTTAGGCTGGTCGTAGAGCTTGAATTCACGGATGTCCGTGATGCGACGCAGGGTGATGTCGGAGATGGGGCAATCGAGCGTCGACCCGTCCGGGAAGCGTTTGACGCCGGGTAGGAGCCGGATGGCCCGGGTCGAAGATACCCCCTCGGGGGCTCCGGTGATGTCTTCGATGACGATGCGCTCGATGGGGCCGTAGCTGGGCGCGTAATTCTTCCATTCCCAGGCATTGAGGGCGACGTTGTCATCGTGCGGATCACCTCGGACGCCGCGGATGTGGCCATCGTTGGCTGGTCCGTTCACATGCACGCCGTCTCGGCGGTGCTCTTCAAGGGTGATGTTCTCGACGGTGAAGGCATGGGCGTTCGCCAGATGCACGCCGAAGGGCCGGCTTTGTCGGATGGTCAGGTTCCTGACCGCGACGCGGCGGACGTTTTGCAGCAGGATGACACCATGGGTGCCGAAAGCGGGGTTGGTCTTGGCGGAAAGTCCGAGGATATTGCCGTGGTTGGCGACGGTATTCGCCAAGGTGGTCCAAATGCCTCCTTCGATGGTGATGTCAGTGTCCATCGGTTGATTGGAGGGCACTGGCTTGGTGTTCAAGGTGGCCACGTGTTCGTTGCGTACCATGCAGGTGTTCGTGCCGGGCTTGAGGCGGATCACGGCGGTCGGGTCGGCGCTGAGTTTATGGCCGGATTTCAAGACGAGCGGTGCGTCGATGTAATAGGGCTGCGCCCGCGCCGGGATGTGCAGCGTGCCTTGGGCGTCGAGCGAGGCCTGCATGGCCTGGGTCCAGACTTCAGCCGTCACCTCGCGTGTCTCGAGCTTACCGTCGGCATCCGGCCATTTCTCGGTCCAAGCTTCATTGCGGACCAGCGGCTGGAACTCCGACAGCTTCTTGGCGGCTGGCCTTGCCGTTAACGGGCTGGTGTGTGGTTCCGCCTGGCTGAGAATGCCTAATGGCAGGCTGATTGATGCTCCGAACGACGGGTTCTTATTCGCCTTCCTGTCCCAACCGATGCACTCCCAGACCTTGCCATGCTCCGCACGCAGGTGGCCGAGCCAACGCCGCTTGACGGTCTGCGACAACTCTGGATGTTCCGGCTGAAGGATGGTCAGCAGCCAGCCGATCGGGACGTGCCAGTAGGCGCCGTTCATGTACGTATTTTTCGGGTGTCTAGCTTTCTCCCACATCGTAGTCGGCGACGCGTCGCCGCTCAGCGGGACTTGGCGCAGGGCGCCTTCGAACTCGATCTCGCCGGGCTTGGCCAATGCCGCCGTAATCGTCCGGAGTAAACCCGCGCGGGCCTCCCCCTCGACCGCACCGACGTAGATCGCGTAGATGCTGCCCCACACTTCCGACTGCCCGGAGATGCCGGTAGAGGCTTTGAGCCAGCCGCCGTGGGTGCCGTCGGTGTCGCCAAAGACCGGCAGGATATGCGAGCGGATCTGTTGGGCGATGCCGGCATAGTGTCTGGCGTCTTCCGGTTGGCCCATCTTGGTGGCGAGCGAGGACAGGTGCTGGGCCGCACGGTAGCGGATCAGCGAGCCCATCAGGAGGTCGCCCGTCATTTCGATGGAATCATAGAAAATGAAGCCGACCGCCCGCCGGGCCTCAGTGGTGCGTACCAATTGCGTGGCCGGGTCGATCTCAGGCACCGCAAACGCCAGCTTGAGTCTCTCATATACGGTGCGTCCGCATACCTCGCGGCTCAGCAGCGCCTTGGCATCACCACTGCGAGCGAGCATGTGGGCCAGCCAGATGACATCAAAATGGTTGTTGCTGGGCGGGCGGAACCCCCAGTCGCCATTCATATTGGCTGACGGGTCGTAGGTGCCAGGAAAGAACACCGGTGTGCCGTCTACGTTGATGTGATCCGCGATGGCGTGGGCGGGGATGATAACCTGTCGGCCGAGGTCGATCGGCGCAGGCCCGTTTTGCTTTTCCAGGATCAGCTGCAAGTGTTGGAGGCCGTCTTCGCGTGCGATCAGCCCGCTGGAAAAATTCATGGTGAAATCCTGGATCCAGATCGCCGGATATCCCCCCGGCGTGATGGCCCGGAATCCCAAGGTATTGGTTTTTCCTTTGGCGACGGCCCCCGGTGCCACCTCGCAATTCTTGAGGGTGGCTGACGCCACCTCGCGGACGAACGCCAGTTCTTCTGTCGCCAGAATCGGCGGCGGAGTCGCGACCTCGGCCGCATGTAGCGCGGCCAACGGCGCAAGCAGCAGGGCGGCGAGGAGGGGGAGGGTGGGCCGCATGTTCATGGTTCGTCGTTCTTGGTTGCTTCGGTGGGCCGGCCTTATTTCTTCGGTAACTCCTGCGTAATCTTTCCGGTCGGCTTTGGGGCCTCGGCGGACTGTAAACCGGCTTGCGGCGCGAGACCTCCCGAGAGGACGCCGTTCCAGACGGCACCGTCCTGTGGATGATAGTTGAGATTGAAAAGGTAGAGGCCTTTTGCGCCGCGTTCATGCATGACGCTGGACCAGCGTCGATATTCTTCGAAGGTCGCGATCCGGCGTTTGCCCTTTTCGGTAATGCCTTCGTCGATGCTGGGATAAATTTGGACCTGATCAGCCGTCCAGGTGCGCCACTCGGCGAGCGGGATGTCGAAATCGAAGGACCCAAAGGGGCTGGTTGGGACGATCACATCGACGATGCCTTCCTTTGCCCAGACGTCCGCTTCCATGCCGAGTTCGCGCGCTCCGGAGGGCCTCGACTTGAGTCGAACGGAGAGAGTAATCGGGTGGCCGCGTTTTGCCGCCGCCGCATTGACGACTTTCCGGAGTTCCCGCAGATACGCCGTGAAGATCGGCGCGCTTTCCTTCTCGCGACCTATGGGCAGGTAGAACGGGAAACGCATGAGGTCGAGTTCGAGCCCTTCAGGGGCGTAACGGTCGAGGACCTCCGTGATGAAATCGAGCATACGCTTGCGGACGGGTTCGAGCGTGTAGTCGAGTCCGTTATCCCACCCATCGGGCCTCAAGCGGTATTCAGGATGTTCGTGCCAGAAGGTCGAGATGTTCGGGCTCTTTGGTTTGTCCCAACGGTGGAGGTCGTTCATGCGGATCGAAATCCAGGGCTGTATCCCCTTCACGCGGCAACGGTCGATCCACACTTGGTAGGGGTCCACGCCGTTTTCGTAGAGCGCCTTCATGGCGCGAATGTAATCGAGGTGGTCGCGCTCTGGCTCGTCCAGCGATTTCCAGAGGGGCTCCCACGTTTTCGAGGGGAAGTTGGCACGCTGGGAGTTGAGATTCATCACGAAATGCGTCACGTGTCCGCGCGCGATTTCGTCGATATAGTTTTCAAGCCCCTTCTTTGTGAGCGTGAATTCGGGACGCATCGGCGGTGTGTCTTCATCGCCTTTTCCGCGTTTCACGTCGGATGCGGCCGTGAAGTAATGCCAAGCGTCCTCGTTCATGAAAAGGACGTGATCGGCGGCGTGCAGCGCCGCCAACGGCGAAAGCAGCAGGGCGGCGATGAGTGTGAGGGTTAGTTTCATGGTTTGACGACGCTGCCGGTCTGAGTTACTTACGTTCTTTGCGGAGCTTCGAGCTGTCGGGATCGTTGGGGTTCTGCGGGTTGATTGGGATGTAGTCGGGCCGCGGTGTGGATAGTTTGTGGACTCGAATTTTCAGGCGGCTGTCGGAGGCCACGATCTTGAGTGCCAACACATCCTCCTCGCGAATGCGAGCAAGCACGATTTCCCGTCCATCTGCGCCGTAGCGCCCCAGGTCGTAGGTGACCCAAATCGTGCCGTCGTCGGTCTGGACTCCGTCAGGGTAGGTCGAGAGCTTCTCGAACCTTCTGTGGATGGATTCATCTGGGCTGTAGGAGGGGCTGTCGCGATCATCCAGGCGTAATCCCCCTCTCCACGTGACCCCGTCGTCTTCGGATAGCACGGCAGTCATGTGCACCCGCTCCCGAAGCTGCCGAAGATCGGCCAGCGGACCGCTGGCGAGCGGATCGTGTTGTTCAGGCGGGCGATTATAAACCAGTAGCAGGTTGCCAGATGTCACACGGCGCACAAAGAAGCGGGAGTTCACCACCGCATGCAGTCCCGGCAAGGTTTCCAGCTTTGCCCAAGTGCGCCCACCATCGGCGGAGATTGTCTTGCGGATTCCCGAGAGAGTGCGGATGAACATGGCGATCCGTCCATCGCGGAGTTGCACGGGCATCGGTTCGCCGATGTTGATCTCGGCATCGGGCTGGCTGTTGATACTGCCGAGGAAGTCGAAACTACGCCCCTCGTCCTGCGAACGATACACCACCACTCCCTTGAACCCGAGGCTAGGTTCCTTGTCGTGCGGCGTCCAAAGCCACGAACCATCTGCCATGACGGTGGGCTTGTTGATGAAGAATCCCCGGCTGACGTAAAACGGGGACTGGAATCGGGGTAGGGCCGCTTCGGGGTCGTCAGCGATGTTCGCCACCATGCCGCCGTGGGCATAGTAATACCACCAGAGCCGCCCTTTAGGGTCGATCCAGAGTCCGCCGTCCTGCACGTGTTTCCCGAGCGGAGACTTGGCCACGGCCACTGGTCCCGCGAGAGTCGCGCCGCCGTCGCTGCTGGTAAAGAGGAGGGTGTAGGCGGGTTCCGTCTGGTCGCCCTCGAATCGTCCGCCGCTCGTCCACGTAAACCAAAACCGACCTTTTGCAGAGATGGCAATGCTCGGACACCCCTGCCAAATGCGGCCGCGGTCGGCGCACTCCGGACCCGGTTCGAGATCAGGCGCGAGCGCTGGTCCCGAGGGCTTTCGGGACATGATCGGGGCCAGCTTTTCGTCAATAGCAACGATTTCGGGTCTATCGGCGGCGTGCAGCGCGGCCAGCGGCGTGAGCAGCAGGATGGTGAGGAGTGTGAGGTGGGGTTTCATGGTGATTTTCAAATACAGCCATCCCACAGCCTGAGGAAACCGAGGTTCTGAAGGGACTTTTACAGAGGGAGGGCGGCGAAATTTGAGCGGAGGCAATTGCAGCTTTCGTGAGC
>JBIKSY010000251.1:0-5612 GCA_044348365.1 Chthoniobacteraceae bacterium | reverse complement strand
CCTGCGCAACCTCGACCGGGAGATTCAGGAGTTCTACTGGAACTTCAACGTGACCACCGACCTTCTGGAATTGCGCAACCTATGCACCGTGGCCGCCCTCATTGTGGACTCGGCGCTGCTTCGCCGTGAAAGCCGTGGTCTCCACTACACACTGGACTACCCCGAGTGCAACGCATCCCTCTGTCAGCCCACCCTGCTTCGGCGGCATTGAGTCCCCTGCTCTGACGCCGAATCCAACCTCTCCAACGATGCTTCCCACGGAACTCACCCACCTCAAAGACACGCAGAACGAGCCCGACCACCGCAACATCGCCATCGACCGGGTGGGTGTCAAAAACCTGCGCTACCCAATGCGGATTCGGGACAAGGCCCACGCAGAACAGCACACCATCGCCTCAGTCGCCTTGACGGTTGACCTGCCGGAGCGCTTCAAAGGGACCCATATGAGCCGCTTCGTGGAAGCCCTCAACGCGTGCGGTTCGGAGTTGCACATCGACCGCGTCCGCGACCTGCTGGAAATGCTGGCCGAACGCCTCCACGCGGAGTGCGCTCACGTTGACTTTGAGTTTCCCTACTTCATGGAAAAGGCGGCGCCTGTTTCAGGAATCAAGGGGCTCATCGATTACAACGTGCGGTTCAACGCCACGCTCAAACAGGGCGTCTTCGACTTTGTGACCTCGGTGATCGTGCCCGTCGCCACGCTGTGTCCCTGCTCCAAGTCCATCAGCGAACGGGGCGCCCACAACCAGCGCGGGGAGGTCACCTTTGCTGTGCGATCCACCCAGCCTGTCTGGCTCGAGGACCTCATCCAACTCGTCGAACAGTCCGCCTCCTGCGAGCTCTACAGTGTGTTGAAGCGTCCCGACGAAAAGGCCGTCACCGAGCGCGCCTACGACAACCCCGTCTTTGTGGAGGACCTGGTACGCAACGTTGCGGTGCGCGCCAACCGGGAGGAGGCCATCGTTTGGTACAAGGTGGAGGCGGAAAACTTTGAATCCATCCACAACCACAACGCCTACGCGCTGGTGGAAAAACAGAAGTAACCATGGAAATCCCCCACACCCTGGCGATTGTGGCGGGCAGCGGCTCCTACCCGCACGCCATGGCGCGCGGCGCCCGGAAGGCGGGCGTCCGGCGCCTCGTGGTTGCGGCGTTCCAAAACGAAACGGACCCGGAGCTGGCCGGCGGCGTCGATTCCCTTGAATGGATGCGGGTGGGCCAACTCGGCAAAATGCTGTCCTTCCTGAAGGAATCCGGCGCGCAGCACGCGGTCATGAGCGGGCAGATTGCTCCCAAAAACCTCTTCGACCTCCGCCCGGACATGAAAGCCCTCCTCCTGCTGGCAAAGCTCAAGGAACGCAACGCAGAGTCCATCTTCGGAGCCATCGCCGAGGCAATGGCCGGCGTGGGCGTCACACTCCTCCCCGCAACCACCTTCATGGAGGAGTGCCTCGCCCCTGCGGGGCTTGTCGCGGGACCCGCCCCCAGCCGGAAGGAACGCGCCGACCTGGAGTTCGGCTTCCGGATTGCCAAGGAATCCAGCCGGCTAGACATCGGCCAGACGGTAGTTGTCAAAAATGGCACCGTTCTAGCGGTAGAGGCCTTTGAAGGAACAAACGCGGCGATTTTGCGTGGTGGCAGCCTGGGAAAAAAGGGCGCCGTCATGGTGAAGGTTTCCAAACCCGGACAGGACCTGCGCTTCGACGTGCCGGTGATCGGCCCGCTCACGCTAGAAACCGCTGCACAAGCTGGGCTGAGCGCCATCGGAGTGGAGTCGGGGCAAACGCTCCTACTCGAGAGGGAGCGACTCGTGGCCCTGGCGAGCAGCCTCAAGATCAGCATCGTGGGCGTCGCTGCGCCTGTCTGATAGTGCGGCAGCCCACCCCTACCTCCGGATCAAGGAGCTCGAGTGGAACCAATGCAAAGCTCCCGCATTGAGCTTTGCCGATAAATACGCGGATTTGTTCGAGGCGAGCCTAAGCTCCACCGGCCTTCCTTCGCTCTAGGTTCGCATCACAGGAACGACATCGACGGCCACACTCACGGAATGCTCCCCCCCGCCAGTGAGGATGCCGATAAGGGGGCTCACATCGCTGAAGTCACGCCCCACGGCGACCGTAATGTGGCCCTCTGCCGGCAACAGGTTGTTGGTGGAATCAAAGTCCACCCAACCGTTGAGCGGACAAAACACGGAAAACCAGGCGTGCGAGGCGTCCGCTCCTTGCATGCGCTTCTGGCCAGGGGGCGGGATCGTGCGTAGATAACCGCTCACGTAGCGGGCAGGGAGGCCCAAGGACCGGAGGCACCCGAGCGCGACATGAGCAAAGTCTTGGCAGACACCGCGACGCTTTTCCCAAACCTCTTCCAAAGGGGTCGCCACGTCGGTGGCCACCGGGTCGAACTCAAAATCCCGATAGAGCCGGCCCATCAAATCCTCGACGCCCACCAGCAAGGGGGTCTCCCCCGGAAAACTCCGACGCGCCCACGTTGCCAGAGAGTGGGCAGGCCGGACCAGCGGAGAATCCAAACAAAACTCGTAGGGGGCAGTGTCCCTCGGAGAAACCGGGTCACAAAAGCGGCCCGCCACCTGCACCCAAGGCGGGGAAAGAGAGGGAACGGGCGGAGTCAATTCCGGTACGGAAACCCTGCACGAGGCAAGCACCTCCAGCTTACGGTGCAACTCACGAATGGCAAAAACACTGACGGCATTGCCAAAGTAATCGGTGCGCGTGTGGACGCCTTCCGGCCTGGGAGAAATTTCCAGAGTAAAATCAGAAGCGCACTGGCGGCCGTCATGAACGGGCACCAAGCGCGCAGTGTGATGGGACACCGATACGGGCTCCGAATACTCGTAGGTAGTCTTATGAATCAGGGAGTATTCCATCGGGCGAAGAATCCAACTCAGGCGCTCGTGCGCGAGATATGGGAGTGCTCAAAGTGAGTGACGGCCAAGATTTCGGAGAGACGGGGCATGGATTCAAGGACGCTCTCAAGAAGCCGGGCCGTTTGGCTGGAGGCAAGCTCTGCGGAGGGCACGCCCAGTTCCCGTGGATCGAGGAGCCGCAGTTCGGAGAGCATCTGAATCAGGAGACGCTCTTCAGGCGCAGGGAGGGCACCCGCTCCCTTTTTGGGCAAATGGGTGAGATGCTTTTCCAACTGGCGAAGCTGAAAGAGGAGAGAGCGCGGATTGGTGTCGTCGAGGAGCACCAAGTCGTAGACGGCCATCAGGTTGGGCAGCAGGTTGTAGCGGGAACGGTAGGTCAGGGTGCTGTCGGCCACCTCCAGAACACTTTCAAGCTGGCTGGGATGATCGGCATCAGGCGAGGCAAGCGCCTCGCAGAGAAAAGTGCACAGGGCCACTGCCCGTTCCACCCGCTGGCCCATGTCCAAAAACCGCCAACCCTGAGCGCGGGTCATGTTTTCTCGGGCGATGCCTTTGAAGGAGGCGGACAACAAAAGCACACGGTTAAGAAGCCCTATGGCCTCGCCCGCCGACCAAGCCGACATTTCCACGCAGACGGCATCCTCAAGCTGGCTGAGCGCCCGCCAGACGTCGTTGGAGGTGCGATCCCGCACGAGCATCGCCAACCGCACCACGCGCGCCGCCAACTGTCGGAGGCTTCCGGGCCTCTTGGTGCCGCAAAGCGCCTCAATAAAGTCCCCCTCCAACGCCTCGACCGAGCGCTCAATGCTGGCGGAGCCCACTGGGATTTGGTCCTGCGACTCCAGGGTACTGAGCAGGGGCAAAAGCTGCTGGAGCGCCGACCCCCCACTCTCAGGACTAAAGCGCAGCAGGGCGGCCCGCAACACCCGGGCAGCGGCGTCAATGCGCTCGGTATAGCGCCCGAGCCAGAAAAAATTGTCCGCCAGTCGGGACGGCAGATTGTTCCCAACGCGCCGCAACTCCACAGAGGTCTGGCTCCCCTGCAATAGCGTCACCTCCTCGACGGGTTCGTCACTGAGCACCCAGGTGTCCTTACTCGCACCGCCCCCCTGCATGGTGATCCCACCCGAACCCGCCCCAAAACCCGAACGCGTCAGCGCCCCGGGCATCACCACGAACCCCTCGGGGGTGCCTAGCAGAAAAACACGCAACACCACGTTGCGCTCCCGCAAAACCTCCCGCTCCCAACTTGGCGCCGTTGAGAATTGGACGCGCTCCTGTGCAAGCCAGCGGTGCGGTGCGAAGCGGATCGCCTCCCGCAACTCCCGCAGATCAGTCGGAGCGGGCGGGCCACCGCTAAAGGCGGGCCGCACATCCAGAAGGGCAAGGTTGTCCAGCACGTACCGGCGCGCCTCCTCCTGGCCACACCACCAGGTAGCAAGAGAGGGCATCTGCAACTCCTCTCCAAGCACCTCCCTGCAAAGTCCGGGAAGAAACCCCTTGAAAGCCGCGCTTTGAACAATTCCTGAACCCAGGGTGTTGGCGACAGCCACGTTTCCGGCACGCAACGCATCCACCAGCCCGGGCACACCGAGAATCGAATCGTTGCGCAGTTCCAAAGGATCGCAAAAAGCGTCGTCAACCCTGCGGAGAATGACGTCCACGGGCTCCAGACCACTGAGGGTCTTCAAAAAGACACGTCTGTCATGGACCGCAAGATCCTGGCCTTCCACCAACGAGTAACCGAGGTAGCGGGCAATGTAGGATTGCTCAAAATAAGTCTCGTTGTAAGGGCCCGGGGTGAGCAGCACCACCCGCGGTTCGGCTCCCGGCCTGGAGTGCAGGCGCGCCAGCGTTTCACGAAACTTACCAAAGAAACCCGCCAGCCTCTGGACCTGTCCTTCCCGGAACGCCTCCGGCAAGACGCGGGCTGTAACCAACCGGTTGGCCAGCGCATAACCGGCGCCGGTCGGAATCTGAGTGCGGTCCGAAAGCACCCACCACTGGCCGTCCGGGGAGCGTCCAATGTCAGCTGCGTATAAATTGAGAAAAACCCCGGTGGGAGGCTGCACTCCATGGAGTGCGCGCAGAAACTCAGGCTGTGCAAAAAGCAAGGCGGGCGGCAGTTCCCCGGACCGGATCAGGCGCTGGGGGCCGTAACAATCGCCAAGGATCGAGTTGAGCAGCGTGGCACGCTGGATAAGCCCCCTCTCGATGCGCGCCCATTCGGCAGAGGAAAGAAGCATGGGCAAAGGATCCAACTCCCAGGGCCGCTCCATTCCCCGGTCGTCGCCGTATACGTTGTAGGTGATTCCCTGCTCCCGCACGATCCGCCCTGCGGATTCAAAACGACGCAGCCTTTCCTGGGGCCCAAACTGCTCGAGATCCCCCAGAAGTCGCTCCCAGTGTGGCTGAACCCCGCCCCCCGATCGGAAGGCTTCCTGAAAGGCTGCGGACACGGGCGCCAAGGCGGCCTGTCGGCCTGACTCGGTTTCCTGAGTAAAACGCATAGGGTAGGTGTCGGAGATGCTGGGCGCGTGCAAAAAGCAGTGCGGTGTTCCTATCAGACCCGTAAGGAGATTGGCGCCTCAAATCGCGGGGCTGCTTGCGTGGAACGGCGTCAGAAGGGCGGGAGCCCCGCACGAAAACTCAGTCTTTCGCAGCAGCGCCCCTCCGGAGATCAAGGGTAAAGGGACTCTCCGGATGCAACGCTTCGGCCGGCGGCAGG
>JBIKSY010000055.1:0-18273 GCA_044348365.1 Chthoniobacteraceae bacterium | reverse complement strand
CTGCGGGTTAGTTGAAAAAGACTTCGTTTGCACCTGCATTCCACACCACAGCAGATAGTTATCTGATTATCCATGCAACCCCATTCCCGTTTTTAGGTTAAGCAACCTTCCGGCCCTGGTCCGGGTTTCCTGGCGCCCCTGAAAGGGCTGGTTTCGGCGGAGGCCTACTTCGCCGGGATTTCGTTGAGCGTGTAGTAAGCCACCGGATGCAGGAGCGGACGGGCGCTCTTGGAGCGGACGCCCTCGAAGTGCAGTTCGTGGATGTGGCCTTTGGTCAGCACGTCGAACTTCAGGCGGACTGACTTTCCGTCCTTGGCGACGTCGATCTTCTCAATTTTGGGGAAGACGTCGTCCACTTCGGGGCTGCCGTACTTAGCCTGGTAGATATAGGTGAACGCGCGTGCCGAATAGCTGGCGGGATCCGCGGCGCTCGCCGGATCGACCGGTTCGGTGAAGGTGAGTTCAAAGCCGTCCGGTTTGGCATGCATTTCGTGGACCTCAAAGGGCACCTTGCCCGTCCAGTCGACCCGTTCAAACGCGAAGGGCTGGCCTCCCTTTGCTCCCCAGCCGCGGTCGGAGCCGCCCACAAAGAACTTGCCGTCCTTGCCCATGCGCGCCCCGATTGGGCCCGAGCGCAGGCCCTTGAGAAATGGGAAGACCACCCCCTGCTTCACGCCGTTGACCGTTTCCAGGTAGACGCGGGAAATGTTGGAATGGCTTTGGTCGGGGATAAAGAGCTGCTTCTGGAACGGCCCAAACTTTCCCTCGCTCAAGTCGCACACCACCGCGGTGGACGAGTTGCCGATCTTGCCAGGGCCGTAAACCATGTACACCGCGGGCGGCACAAGTTCTTTGATGCGAGCCCGTTCTGTTACCATGCGGCTCTGGTCGTTGGGTTCGACGGGGCGGGGGCCCATGTTGGGGGCTAGGTCGTACCACTGGTTGCCGCCGGGATGGCCTTGGAAGGAGCCGGGGACCAGGTGCTGCAGGGTGCAGGAGCCGTGCCAGGGGCCTTGGTTGTCCGTGTAGTAGACTTCTCCGTCCGAATCGAAGCCGATGCCTCCGGGGGAGCGCAGACCGCCGCAGGTGGGAACCATCTTGCCGTCGGGTTGGACGCGCATGGCCCAACCGCGAAAGGCAGTCTTGCTCGAGAAGGAACCGGTCAGGCAAGCGACGACCCACAGGTCGCCGTTTTTGTCGAAGCGCGAACCGAATGAGTACTCGTGGTAGTCCCCGCTGACGCCCCAGGGGGTGCTGACGGTTTCAAACAGGTTGGCCTTGCCTGAACCGTTGGAGTCCTTCATGCGGAGGACCTCGTAGCGGTTGACGGCGTACAGCCAGCCGTCTTTCCAGCTGAGCCCCAGGAGTTCGTGTTGCCCCTCGGCGAAGCGCTGGTACTGGATGGTGTCCTTGGGCGGGGCGGCCTTGTCGGCCTCGAACTGCATTGTGGTCGCGTTCCAGACCCCGATGGTGGTGGAATTTTGGGCGTTGGAGGCCAGCCAGACTTCACCGCGGCGGGTGCCCAGGGCGACCCTTCCGTCGGGCAGCAAATCCACCGAGCCGACTTCGATGGCGGCGTCGGGCGGGGTGGGGAAGGTGGTGATCTTGTAGAACTCTGCTTCGGCCGCTTCTTGTGCGGAGGCTGAGGCGAGGCCGCCGGCGAGGACGGAGAGAAGGAGGGTGTGCGCTTTCATGGGCGTCAAATACGTCTGGTTTGGGGAAGAGGGTTACTGGGAGGCCTGGGGAAGGGAGTGGGCGGGATGCAGGGCCGGCCAGGCGTAGCGCACCACAATCTCTTTGCGGGCGGGTACGACGAGTTTATCCCCCGAGACGGTGGCGCCGTCCGCCTGCATGCTGAACTGGTTTTCGTAGTTGGAACCGCTCAGCGAAAGTTTCTCGGCCTGGACAAGGAACCCGTCCGGGCTGCCCGTGATTTTCGCGTTGCGCGCTAGAAGCAGGAAGGCCTTGGCGGGGAGCGTGCCCTTGAGGGAGATCTTGCGTTCTAGCGAGCCGCCCGTCTTAAAGTCGCCCTTGGCCGAGATGCGGTCCTCGACCTCCACTCCGTTCCACACGTAGCGGAAGGTCGGGACGCCGTCCTTGTCGAGTTCGTAGCCTTTCCACACGTAGCCCTCGGGGGTCGCCTCGGGCGCCAGCGTGGGCCAGGCGGTTTCGGGCGAATCTAGCACGGCGAACGGGGGCACCAAATCCGTCGGACGCACCACGTCAAAGCCGGCTGGATTCTGGTGGCCGCCGCCGCGGTTCTTCCAGTGGCGGGCGGCGTCCATGAAGGCGCCGCGCCAGGCGAGGGCGAGGTTCATGCTTTCGGCGCTCCAAGCGAAGTTGAGGCCGCCGGGGAAACCCACCGCAATGCCGCGGTTGCCCGAGCCGGTGATGAAGTTGCGGTAGATCACCGGGCTGCCCTTGGGCTCCAGCGGCAGACCCACGAATTCGTTTTTCTTCTGCTGCACCCCCAGTTTCCAGCCGGTGGGCTGCCACTTGGAGAGCGCCGTGATGTCGAAGTTTTCCGGCTTCCATCCCACGTAAAGTTCCGCGCCGCCTGCCGCTTGAAAATACTCGATCCGCACGTCTCGCAGCCCCTTCTTGATCTTTTTTTTGCTCTCGCGCAGTTCCGCAGGATGGATTCCGTCGAAGTTAAGCACCCGCTCTCCGTCGATCAAAATCCGGCAACCATCATCGCTGGCGCAGTAAAAGGTGTACTCCCCGTCGTTGGGAAAGTTCAGCTTGCCGGTGAAGACCAGCCCGTACTGGTTCTTGTAGTCGTCAAAGTTGAGTTGGACGAGATTGTCGGCGACCGGCCCGCTCCGATGTGGCGTGAGTTTTGAAAAATCAGGCAGGTTCTTCCAGTCCCCGTGGTACAGGGCAAACTGGAGGTCCTGCAGTTTGGGGGCCTCGCTAAGGACGCGAAGGGTCCCCTTCATGCTCGCCGCGTGCCCCGGGAAGGTACAGACGTACGGGTAGGAACCGGCCTTTTCCGGAGCCGTGAATTGGATGACCTGCTTTTCGTGGGGGTTTAGCAGGCGGGACTTGAGCCACACCTTCGGATCGTCGGGAAGGAAGTTGTTCTTCATCGCCTCCTCCGGCTTTTCGAGCATTTTGAGAACCAGTTGCTCGACGTTGGTGCCCGGGGTGCAGAACACCACGTTGTGGGGCATGTCGTCCGGGTTTTCGAAGGTGAGCTGCACCTTGGCGCCCGGCGAGACGGTCAGGTCTGCCAGGTCAAAACGCATCTGAGCGGTGAGAGTCTTGAGGGTGATTTTGACCGGTTCCTGCGCCAGAAGCGCGGGGGCGGAGATGGCTAGCAGGCAGGGCAGCAGCAAGGGTCTGAGTGGGTTCATGGAGAGAAGGGACGCGGGGGAGCGGTTGGTTTCGGGGGAATGGGAAGAGGCGAGTGGGGGAATTTCTGATGGGTGTCGGGGGCGAAGCCCAACCAGAAGACCCGAACAGTGAGGATCCCTGCGACTTTTTTTTCTGTTTTTGCTGTTTCCCTTGCCCTCGCCGGTCCCATTGGGTCGGTTCGACGCGGCCTCCAGTGCCGCGCCGGGCGCCCCTTGCCCTCCATTGCGCCGGAGGCCTTCCACTGTTTTAGCGGGGCGGGTTTTTGCCAGAGGACGGCAGCCCGGGAATGATTGCCTGTGATTCGTCCACCACCGGGCGGTTGGGCGAAAGCAAGCTCTGCGTCGAGGGCGGGGGGCGGCGTTCGATCTGGGGCAGTTCCTCGGTGTCAGGGCGTTCCAAAACCGGCTGCCGTAAAGGAGGAGTTGCGGTCGGGATGCCGGGCCGTTCCTTTCTCGCCCCGTCTGCCTGGGTCGGGGGGAGGTCTTCCGCCTCGCGTCCAAGTTTCGAAGTTTGGCGGCCCTCGCCGGGTTTGGTTTCGCTTTTGACCGGAACCACCATGTCGCTAACGCGCGGTTTACCCGAGAGGATGTCCGCGATCAGGAACGGACGCTGCTGGTGAGTGCTCACGGACAGTTCGGCCGAAAGTTCCTCCCCGGAGTAGGCGCGCAGGCGGGTTCCGGGTTCGGGCGCGGGGGCCGTGCCGGTGTCGATGAGGACGAAGTCGAGGCCGCTGTTTACCAGAACTACCCGGCCCAGGCGGGTTTGCCAGGCGGGCGAACGGAGGGAGGCGCCTCCGGTGGGGGCGCCGGCCTCCGGCTTGTCTTTCGGCGGCCCCTGTTTGGCGGCCCTCCCGGCACAGTTGCACAGCACAAGGCTCCCTAACAGGAGCACGCCGAAACGGAGGTGAAAGAAGCGCATGGGTGGGGGAAGATGAGGAGCGAACCCGGGGGGAGGCGGGGGAGAGGGCGTTAGAACGAGAGTTCCGCGCCAGGGGAGGGCAGGTGGAGCCGCTTACCAGCGTTGGAGAAGAGGGTCAAGGCGGCTTCCTGATCAATGGCGATTGGCGGCCAGGTGTTGAAGTGGACGCCAACAATCTCGTCACAGCCGATGAATCTGGCGGCTTCCAGCGCGTCCTCGGGGTCCATGGTGAAGGTATCCCCAAGACTGAGCACGGCAAAATCGAGCGGCCCCCGTTTGGGAATTAGCTGCATGTCCAGCGTGAGCGCGGTGTCGCCCGAATAGTAGAAGGACCCGCCTTGGGTGCGCACCACAAAGCCGGCGGGATTTCCACCGGGGGCGCCATCGGGCATCGAACTGGAGTGAACCGCTTGCACCATCTGTACCGAGCCGAAGGCAAACCGCGCAGTGCCGCCGATGTTCATGCGGTGGAGTTGTGTTTCGGGGACGCCGTGTCTGTGGAGCCACTCGCACACCTCGTAGGCGGCGATGGCCAACGCCTGGGTCCGCTTCAAAATGGGCACGGCGTCCTCGACATGGTCGAAATGACCGTGGGAAATGAGCAGGTAATCAGCTTCGGGAGCGGACCGGTCCAGACCGGCCTCCTGCGCTTTCGGGTTGCTGGTAAGGAAGGGGTCAAAAAGGAGGCGCGCCCCTCCGCACAGCGGCGGCAGGGTGACCGAGAAGCAGGAATGCCCGAAGTAGAAGAGTTTCATGACGCAGTCGGAATCGTTCAAAAGTGAACTTCGGACGCAGTGCCGGCGCCAAGCAGACACCCGCCACAGCGACCCCTTAAACCATACACGGCGGAGGTTGGTATTCCAACTTGAGTTCCTCAGGGGGTGGGAGTTTCCGGAGCGCTTCTTTTTTTGGCTGCGGCCCTGTGGAAACGCTGGCCTCCGAGGCGGCTTTGTTTGAGTCTCCTCCCCACCCGCCACCTTGAAAAGCCTCCTGTCCAGCCTGCTGAATCCCGAACCGCTTGGAGCGGCTCCGTCGATTTTGGTCCTGCAGATGCGCCGCATCGGGGAGTTGGTCCTCACGACCCCTTCGCTTCATTTGCTGCGGGAGACTTGGCCTGAGGCAAAAATCATCCTGGTCGTGGCCGAAAGCTGCCTCGAACTGGTGCCGACACTGCCCAAGGTGGACGAGGTGCTACCCTTCCGCAAAAAACTGCGCGCCAACGGGCCGCTCCTGCGCAGGCTGCTCACGGGCACCTTCGACGTGTGCCTCGACTTCACCGGTACGGACCGCTCAGCGCTTTTTGCCATTGCTTCCCGGGCACGTCGGCGATTGGCCTTCGACTGGGCCGACAAGGGGCCCTTGCGCAAGTTGGTCTACCAAAACTTTGTGCGGGTGGCGGTCAGTTCCCTCCACACCGTGGAACACCTCTTGGCGCTGCTGCGTCCCATCGGCTTGCAGCCAGCCGAAGGGGAGCCGCTCCCGGTGCTCGTCGTGCCTCCTTTGGCGGCGCGGCGCGTGCAGATCCTCCTGAAAGAATGCGGTGTGCCGGGCGACTTTGCGCTGCTCCACCCCGGGACGGCCGCTGCTGAAAAGTACTGGCTGCCAGAGCGCTGGGCCGAAGTGATTCTTCATTTGCAGCATAAACACGGCCTGCCCTGCATCCTGACGGGTGGGGCTGAACCGGAGGAGCAGGAGCATTTGCGTGCGATTCAAACCGCCCTGGCGATGCTAGGTGAGGGCCCGCTGCCTCAACCTCTGGTGGTGCTCGCCGGTCGGTTGGATTTGACCCTCCTCACCGCATTGACCGCCCGTTGCCGGTTGGCGGTCTGCTGCGACACTGCGGTCATGCACATGGCCTCGGCCTTCCGCCGGCCGCAGGTGAGCCTCTTCGGCCCCACCAACCCCTTCGAGTGGCGCCCGCGGCACTCCCACTCCCTCGTCATCAGCGCCGCCCTTCCTTCCGCCCCCACCGAGGTCTTCAGTCCGAGGGCCGTGCCCGCCCCCATGAGCGATATCCCTTCCGGTACAGTGTGCCGCGCCGTGGACCGGTTGCTCTCCGAAGGCGGCTTGTCGCTGTAGAATGGCGGCGGGGCGCTCCGGTTTTGGCGGGGACCGCGTGCGCTTCTAGGATTTTTGCTTTCGAGTTTTCAGGCGGCATCCCATGTTTAGGCGCAATGCAGCTCTCAGACCTCCAAGACATCTACGCCACTCCGTTTTTTGAACTCATCAGCCGGGCGCGCGGCGTGTACCTGGAACACTGGCACGGGAACGAAGTCCAACTGTGCACCCTGTTGTCGATCAAGACCGGGGGCTGTTCCGAGGACTGCGGGTATTGCGCCCAGAGCGCCCGGTACGCCAGCGGGGTCAAGGCGGAGCGGTTGCTCCCCACCCAGGAGGTGATGGAGGTGGCGCGGCGTGCGCGCGAAAACGGGTCGACCCGCTTCTGCATGGGGGCCGCCTGGAAGGGGGTGCGTGAGGGGGACCCTAGGTTTGAGCAGGTGCTTGGCACGGTGCGGGAGGTCAGCAAACTGGGAATGGAGGTGTGTGTGACCCTGGGACAGCTTTCCGACTCGGAGGCGCGCCAGTTGAAGGCCGCCGGAGTGAAGGCTTACAACCACAACATTGACACCTCGCCCGAACACTACCCCAACATTGTCACCACCCACACTTTCGAGGATCGGCTCAAAACGATTAAGGCCGTGCAGGGCGCCGGCATGGACGTGTGCTGCGGTGGGATCATCGGCATGGGCGAGACAGAGCTGGACCGGCTCAAAATGTTACAGGTGCTGACCACCTTTGACCCGGCGCCCGAGAGCGTGCCGATCAACTGCCTCATGCCCATGCCTGGAACGCCAATGGAGGAGCAGCCCCCAGTCGACATTTTTGAAATGGTGCGACTTATCGCCACCACCCGGATCGCCCTGCCCAAGGCCAAGTTGCGTCTGAGTGCCGGGCGGACGCGCATGACCAAAGAAGGACAGGCTTTGGCGTTTTTCGCGGGTGCCAACTCCATTTTCTTCGGTGACAAGCTACTCACGGCCGAAAACCCGGGCGTAGACGCGGACATGGCACTCTTTAAGGAACTCAATCTGGTGCCCCAGCCGTCCTCGGTGGCAGCGACCGGCGGCTAAACGCGCCGGTTCCTCAAGGTGCACCCCTCGAGCGAAGCGCGCGCTGTCCGGTATTTGTTCGTTGCCGCCAAATCCGGCCGCTTTAGTTTTGGAGCATGAGGTCTCTTTTTTGGCTACTGCTGCTTGGGGCAACATTGCGTGCGGACGACACAACCAAGCTTGTGGAGTTGTTCCAAAAGGGTGGTGTTGTGACGATCCCTGCGGGGGATTACCACCTGAGCGGGGAACAGCCCATCCCCCTGCGCTCCCACATGAGCATTTTCGCCCATGGGGCGCGCTTTATTCTGCCGGAGACGCTGGGGCAAAAGCCCCATTTGATCCTGTTTGCAGGTCAAGACATCGCCCATTTCTCCTGGCATGGCGGTGAGTTTGTCGGGCATGTTTTCGACCCTTCGCTCGAACACAATACTTGGGAGCCAATGGCCAACACCAAAGGGATCGAGATTACGACGACACGGCCCGGTGGAACGCACGACCTGCTGTTTCGGGAGGTCAAGTCCGACGGGATGGCTGCCGCCGTGATCGGTGTGCACGGGCTCTCCAAGGGGGAAAGCCAGGTCGTTGTACCCGCGGAACGGGTGGCGTTGGAAAGTTGCACGCTACTGCGCAGCGGCAAGTTCATGTGGGATTACGGCTACCTCTGGCAGATCCTCACCTTTCCCGAGGCCTACCAACCCTGGGAGATTGAGCGGGCAAAAAAGTATTTTCGGAACGACCTGGTGCGCGAGGTCAGCCTGAGCGGCGACCAAGTCAGGTTTGACGGAGCTGGCAAACCCATCCCAATCAGCCTTGGGGAAGAGCCGGGCCAAGCCCTCTCCTTTATGGGGGAAAAGCTGCCCCGAAATATCGTCCGTGGCCGGCAGTACTTTGTCGTCGAGTCCGCCCCCGGATGCATCAAAGTCGCCGAGAGTTCCCGCGGTCCGGCCATTCGATTCGAGGGCGAGGGCAGCGGTTTTCTGGCCCACAATCTTCAAGCAACCTACCTCGCCGCCTACGCCCCCACAGGAGCAGGGCCAGGCAAGGGAGCCTTTGACCTCACTGGCGCAAACGACGTGCGGGTCACCGGGTGCCAGCTGAGCGCCCTCGGCGACACCATGCACATTCAGAAGTGCCGCAACATTGTTTTCGCCAACAACCACATTCTGGGCAGCCGCATGGGCGCTTTCTTTCTCGCCGAATTCTGCCAGAACGCCTCGGTCACGGGAAACCTGGTCGACGGCACCAACGGCAGTCGCGTGGTGAGCGTCGAGAAGAGCTGTACGGATGTCACCATGACCGGGAACACCTTCCGCAATGGAGGCCGTGGTGCATGGATCAACCAGCCCGTGAATTTCATCCTGAGCGGCAACGTCTTTGTAAACAACACCACTAAAAACGAGCCCGACCTGCGCCGCGGGCGTATCGCCTACCAGACCGGACAGCCAGGGTCTTTTCCAGAGCTCTACTTTACCATTTACGAACCAGCCGCCTCCTACGGGCCCGTGATCGTGCGGGACAATATTTTCATCCTTGGAAAGTCCGCTCCTTCGGATGCCGTAACCTTCGCGCCCAACGGCCACGACCTTCAGTGCACTGGAAACATCTTCTTTGGGAAGGCTGCGAATATCGCCGTCGATCCAAGCTGCCAGCGCACACTGATTGAAAACAACGGCGGTGCCGACACCGTCACCAAGGGTGTTGATTTTAACCACGGGCGGAGGTGACCCGCGGGTGCCCCTAGTGGAGCCTTTCGGGAAGTGAGGACAGAAGTTGTTTAATGCTCTCAGCCCTATCCTTGGCGCAGACTAAAAGCGCGTCTCCGGTATTAACAACAATCAGATCGCGGACACCTAGCAGCGTGATGTGCTGGGCAGGATCGGTTGAGAACACAATGTTGCCCTCGGCGTCCAACGCCTGGAGCGGAGTGTTTGAGGCGTTGTTGTCGGCGTCCTTCGGGAGATACTTGCCTGCGGCGGTCCAACCGCCCAAGTCGTCCCAGGCAAAATCCGCGTCGACAGCCATCGCGCCAGGCAGCCTTTCCATGACGGCGTAGTCGAAGGAAATTTTGGGTACGGCGGCAAAATGCTCGGCGAGGAATCCGTCCAAATCCGTAGTTTGCTGGAGACGCTCGCAGAACAGGGCCAGCTCGGGAGCCGTACTGCGCAGTGCCTCCTGCAAAACGTGCACTGGCCAGACAAACATTCCCGCGTTCCAGAGAAAATTGCCGCGTTGTAGATAGTCTGCAGCGACTTCGGCGGAGGGCTTTTCGTGGAAGCGCAGAACAGGGCGAGCAGAAGTGGGCCCAGCCTGGACCTCGCCAAGTTCTAGGTAGCCGAAGCCCGGACAGGGCCAGTCCGGAGGGATGGCCACGGTCACGATGGTAGAATGGCCGCGCGCAGCAGCCACTGCATGACGCAGCGTTTTTTGGAAGCTTTCCACCGAGGGAATGTGGTGGTCTGCGGGAAGGACGATTGCCGTGGCGCAAGGATCGCGCCGCGCGAGGATCCCCGCCGCAAGAGCCATGGCTGCAGCGGTGTCGCGACGGAGGGGCTCGATGACAAAATTTTCCGGCGGAAGCTCGGGAAGGAGCGCGCGCACTGCAGTCGCCTGATCGGCCCCCGTTAGCACCAGAGTGCGCTCCGGGGGCACAAGGCCGACGAGCCGGTCAAGGGTCGCCGAAAGGAGGGTGCGCTCTGAAAACAACGCGAGATGGTGCTTGGGTTTTGCTTTGCGCGAAAGAGGCCAGAATCGTTCCCCGTGCCCGCCGGCGAGGATCACGGCGTAAAGAGAAGTGTCAGAGGCGGGAGAACCGGGCGAACGGGTTTCAGACATGGGCAGGGAAGGCTGTTGGAGTTTTGGTGAGCTGCGTCCGGGTGCTTCAGTGTCCCGGTGGGCAGGCCGGTGTTTCTGACCTGCTGGCTCTTCTACCATCGTTTTTGTTGGCGGTTCCAAACGGGTCGGCAAGAGGCCCCCCCGTTGCTTTTGCACCGCAATACGAGAGGTGTCCGCCGATTCAATGGATTTCAATGTCCTGACAGAAAAACCGGCCGGCCCCTTTTGTTTTTCATGCAAAAAGAGCGGCCGGGATTGCTCGGCGTCCTGCACCGGGAGAGCGGTGAAGCCGAGATCTTCTCAAGCAAGGGCCGACTAGGGCAGCTTGATTTCCACCGCAGCCTTGTCTCGCACGTCCTTAATCAGGTTTTCAACCTGAGTGCTCTGCATCTTTTGGTTCAGGAAGGACAACAGCTGAGGTTTGACCGCTTCCAGAGTCATCGTTTCTGCATCTTTCCGGTCTGTCACCTGAATCACGTGAAAGCCAAACTGGCTCTTCACCGGTTCGCTGATCTCGCCCTTCTTCATCCCGAAAGCGGCGGTGGAAAACTCGGGAACCATCTGCTCTTTGGTGAAGAAGTTCAGGTCTCCGGAATTTTGCTTGGCGCTGGGGTCCTCAGAGAGTTCGGCTGCCAGTTTGTCAAAGGCCTCCCCCGCCTTGACGCGAGCGGCAATAGCTGCCGCGGCCTTCTGCTTTTCCTGCACGGTCGCTTCCGGGGCGTCCGCCGCCACCGAAAGCAGGATGTGGCTGGCACGCACCTGTTCCGGCTTTTTGAACTGCTCGGGATTCTTTGTGTAAAACTCCTCGGCGTCCGCGTCCGTCGCCTTTGGGGCGTCCTTGATCTGTTCCTTCACCCAAGCCTGTTGCTTGAGGTAGGCGCGAATATCTTCCCTGATTTTTTCAGGGGTCTGACCGGATTTTGTCAGCTGTGCCTCAAAATCTTCCTGCTTGGGAAAGCGGCTCTTTAGCTGCTCGAACTGGGCGTTGATATCCTCCTCCTTTGCCTCCATCGTCGCGGCACGCTTTGAAACAAGCTTCTCAGTGATCAGGTCGTTGAGGATCATTTTGTAGCCCTGCGCCTTTTGGTTTGCAGGCAGTTGGTCTGGAGGAATCCCTTGCCTAGCCAGTTCGGTCGCGAAGGCCTGCTCCAGTTCTTCCTTCTTAATGTCTTGGCCGTCCACCGTCGCGACGACATCGGGCAACGGCGCCGCCGGGGCACTCTGCTGGTTCAAAAGCTGAGCCAATGCCTCGGGTGGGAGGCCCGCTGCTTTTGCCGCTGCCGCCAAATCCTCAGGCTTGGGGGTCCCACCGGGAGAGGTCGCCGTTTCCCCGGGAGCGGGCACTGAGGACGGAGCTGGGGCCGCCGTTGCGGCGACGGCAGGAGCGTCCGTATTTGCAGTGTTTGCCGCGGCCGGTGGAGCGGCTTGGGTGGACGAAACTGGGGCCTCAGGTTTGCAGGCAACAATTCCCAGAAGCACGGGTGCTGCGAGCAGCGCGGCGGTGAGTGCACGGGGATTGGCTGCGGAAGAGCGGTTGGATTTCATGAAGTTTGGAGCGCAACATCGCACGGAGGTGCTTGGAATGCCAGCGTGGAAGCGGGGAGTCCGTACCGCCTCTTGACCGCGGTCGCCGCCCCCCGAGAAAAGCCCAGGCACCGCCCAAGTTTCCGAATGTTTGTCTGTTGGCACCGCGATTCGGCTTCTCGAAGCGGGCGTCCGCCGCCGGCCCTGGAGGCGCTCTAGGGGAGCGACTTCTTCAAGAAATGGAGCGTGACCGATCCGATAGTTTGGAGGCTGTCCGGACTGATTTGAACAAGCGTGTCATCCGCCGTGTGCCAGGCGTCGTACTCAAAGTCGATAATGTCGATGGCTGGAATCCGCGCGATAAGGTTGAGCGGCACATGGTCATCCAGCATCGGACGATCAAAAATACGGAAGGCCCCCCGGCTTTGCAGCGCGTCCGCGGAGGAAAGGAGACCTTGGGTGAGAGCTTTCGGTGAATCCAGCGGCAGGGTTACCGTGAGGTTGCGATCTCCGATCATGTCCCAGACGATGGCAAACTTAAACTGGGCGGCTCGGCCCGATTCCCTCAGTTGTGTCGCGTAATGGCGGCTCCCGTAGAGGCCGTCGGTTTCGGTGAATTGCTGGAGGGCCTCCTCCCCGTCAAACAGTACGAGCTCAATTTGTGCGGCCAGAGTTGGATCGAGGGCAAGGACCCGCGAAAGCTCAAGAAGTGCGCCGGTGCTGGAGGCGCCGTCGTTGGCTCCCACAAAGGAAATGGTGCTGAATGACTTTGAGTCGTAATGAGAGCCAACAATGACCTTCTGGACGGTCGCTTTCGCAGCGGTGGGCACGCCAAAACGAGCCACGAGATTGATCATCTGCAGGGCACCATGCGGCGTTTGGGCGACAAAAGCCTGAGGTTCGACGCTCCAACCGTTCCCCTGAAGCACCGAGGTGAGGTGGGCACGTGCCTCGGACAGCGCTTGCGAACCTGCTGGGCGGGGTCCGAATGCAACCTGCTTTTCCACCTCGGCGTACGCCCGGGTGCCGTTAAATTCCTTCCAGATTTCGACGGGCACGGGCTGCTTTTGGCCCGGCTTTGGCTTTGGCTCCGAGGTGGGCTCGGTTTTGGGTTCCTGACTGCACGCTGCAAGACTTTGGAGCAGCAAGAGAGTCACTGTGCGCAAAGGAGCGCGGAGGCTTTGTAGGGCGGGGCGGGCCATGGGGCGGGGGAGCGCTTGTTGCTAACGGTCATCCGCCTCAAGCCCTAGGAGGGAGAGGATCCGCTGCAGGTCATCCTGACCGTAATATTCGATTTCAATGCGTCCTCGCTTGTCGGTGTGCTGGAGGGCCACGTGCGTTCCAAAATGGTGCTGAAGCCTGTTCTGGAGACGCTGGATGGCGGGGGCCACCCGTGCGGTGCTCTTGGCTGACTTGGTTCTGCGTTCCTTCCCGGTGGAATCCGCAATTTGGGCCACAAGCGTTTCGGCGCCTCGTACCGTCAGGCCTTTGCGCAAAATCTCCTCGGCGGCCGCCGTCTGTTCCTCGTGTGAGCGCAGACTCAGAAGCACTTTTGCGTGCCCGACGGAGATGCGCTCTTGAGAAAGCCAGGTTTGGAGTTCAGGCGCCAAGTCCAAGAGGCGGATGCTGTTGGCAACAGAGGCTCGGCTCCGCCCGACGCTGCGCGAGATATCTTCCTGCTTCATGTAAAACTCTTCCGAGAGGCGCAGGTAGGCCTTCGCCTCCTCCAGCGGGTTTAATTCCGCGCGCTGAATATTCTCGATGAGTGCAAGCTCCAGAACGTCTCGGTCGGAGGCTTCCCTCACGATGACGGGCACCGTCTCAAGCCCCACCAGTTGGGACGCCCTCCAGCGGCGTTCGCCGGCGATCAGCTCGAAAAGGTCCCCAGCCTTCCGGCAAATCAGGGGCTGGAGGATGCCGTGTTCGCGGATGGAACCGGCCAGTTCGTGGAGCTCGTCCTCCTTAAAGACCTTGCGGGGTTGGAGGGGCGAGGGGGTCAACGCTGCGGGCGCGAGCTGTTGGACCCGTTCGCCCTTTTCCTCCACTGGGGAGGGAGAGGCAATGGGAGTTGCGGGCCGGGTGGTAATGAGTGCACCCAGGCCTTTGCCGAGAGCGGAAGGCTTCGCCATAAAGGTGCAACGCTACCCTTCCGATTTCAAAAGGCAAAACTTCCTCCCCGGAAAAGCCGCTTCTTCGCACGCCAAGGGGAGGTTGCCTCCTTATCACAAAATCAAGAACCCCTGAATGAGGGCGCCACCAGCCAGCGCTGGGGATCCAGGGAGGCGCGCGTGCTGCCCAGAACAGTGTTTTTGTACTCCCTCAGGTTCAGGAGGGTAGTTGATGCCAGGCCTTGGAGCGCTTCTCGCGTCAGGAATGCTTGGTGTGCGGTTACCAGCACGTTGGGGCACATCAAAAGCCAGGCTAGCTTCTCGTCCCGCAGCACCTCCTCAGAGCGGTCCTCGAAAAACACTCCCTCTTCCTCCTCGTAGACATCCAGTCCGACGGCTCCGATCTGGCCACTTTTGAGCCCCTCCATCAGCGCTAGGGTGTCGACGAGTGCGCCTCTTCCGGTGTTGATGAGCATCGCCCCCGCCCTCATCCGGCCTATAGCGGCTGCGTCCACCACATGGCGGGTGGCGTCGTTGAGGGGTAGGTGCAACGAAACAATGTCCGAGCGGCCCAGCAACTCGGGAAGGGCACAGTATTCAAGCCCGGTCTCCTGGGAGAGGAGATGGTCTGGTGCAGGGTCGCTGCCGAGTAATTCACAGCCGAACCCGCGCATAATCCGGGCAAACACAGCCCCGATTTTCCCCGTACCCACCACCCCGACGTGCTTGCCGTACAGGTCGAACCCAACCAGCCCCTCGAGTGAAAAATTTCCCTCCCGAACACGGCTTGAGGCCCGGACGAGCTTTCGATTCAGCGCAAGAATCAATGCCACCGCGTGCTCCGCGATCGCGTGAGGGGAGTAGGCCGGTACCCTTGCAACGCCGAAGCCCAAATGCCGCGCAGCCGCAAGGTCCACGTTGTTAAACCCAGCGCAGCGAAGGGCCACCATGTGTACACCTGCATTTGTAAGCTGTTTAAGCACATCTGCATCGACCTTGTCGTTTACAAATACGGAAACAGCCTCGCAACCCGCCGCAAGCGAGGCCGTTGCCGGTCCCAGGCGCGCCTCCAAGAACCGGAAGGAAACAGCCTCGGTCCCCGCCGAGGCAGGCCCAGTTGCCGCATGCTCCAGAGCTTCGCGGTCAAAACGGTGCGTGTCAAATACTGCTACGTTGATCATGAGTTTTCGAAACGCCTCCTCAACTGGCTACGTAAGCGGATCCTAAAAAGCCTTAAAAAAAGAGTGGGAGGCAGAACGACCCCAAAAAAAGTGCTCAGATTCCCTGATAGACCGCCTTTAAGATGGCAGCGGATTCGAGACGCTTTGGGGCTGTGATCCTTTCCTCAATCTGGGTGAGGAGCTTTTTGGGAATCTTGGCCCAGGTGTGCCAGCGGAGAAAGTAGTCCGCGTCCGTGTTTGCGGAGATTTCCGCGAGAGCCCTTTCCGCGGATCCCGCCAGTTCCTTCATCATTTGCTCCGGCGGCAGGGGCATCGCCCGGCGGAAAACGCCGAATAGATTACCCCCGTCCCCTATCTCCCCGCACTGGATGGACTCAAGCCCAGCCGCGGCCGCCGTGAGCTTCAGGGATTCCGCGGTAAAACCGTTCAAATGCCCTTTATGCCACTTGTGGGAAAACTTCATGTTTCTGTAGAGGATATTTGGCACCTCTATGACAAAGACGCCCTTTTCGTCCAAAAGGTCGCGAAGCTTCCGGAGATCATCGATCGGAAATTCGAGGTGCTCGAGAACGTGGAAGAGTGTGACCAGTTGGAATGCACCGGGCCTGTCCGGAAATTCTGAAAAGGTGCAATTCGAAATCTGTAAACCGAGGTTTGTTTTCGCATGGAGGGCGTACCCGATGTGAGGTTCGATTCCCTCAGCCGCATGTCCAAGGGTCTTCATCAGGTAGACAAACTCCCCGCTGCTGGCTCCAGCGTCCAAGGTTGCTAAAGATGATGGGGCGGAGGGGAGGTGCTGCCGGATCCGCTCGTACCGGTCTCGCGCGCAACGGGCGGCTCTCAGCACATGGCGGTTTTGCGGCGTGAAAGACCCCTTGTACTGCTGGCGGTATTCTTTTTTGTAAAACTCGGAAACATCTGCAATGGGAATGGGATCCACCCCGATAAACCCGCTCTCAGTCCAACAGACATTTCTAAGGGCGCCGCCGTGCCGATCCAGACTGGAAACCACTGTGGCTTTCCGACTGCCAGAGAGCGGGCAAGGCCTGTTGGTTGTCACTGTGTTTTGAGAGCGCATTTTTAGGTGCATAAGTTGGATGCGAGGAAGGGTGCCTGTCTCAAGAAAGGGAGCCCAACTCACAATGCAAAGGTATTCTTTCACCCCCTCACTTCTTCCAAACGCCAGCTTTTCCTTCCTTCGTTTCTGTCGACCCGCGACGCATGAAGTGAGTCGCGTCACTGCTTGACGCCGGAGATTTCGCCTTTGGCTGAGCTGGACCTTTGTCCTCATCCTTACCGCAGTGAATGACAGCGCCGGCTCTGGGATTGGCCGCAACACGTAAGGCAAGGCCATTCTTCCTGGAGGCCCCGATCAAGCTGAGGGCGCGAAAATTCATCTTTTTGCGGGGCTGCCGGCGCGATGGACGTGAGGATCCATAGCTACTTTGAACAAGTAGAGCAGGCGACTCCTAGAGCCCGTCCTCCCGCCGCATGGTTTCATACGAGGCATGGGTGCCTGCGTAAAAAGGATACGGACGTCCCGCAACAGCAGGCCGAAACTTAAAATGTTTGTAAGCCCAGAGCCAAAGGTCCGGTCGTTCCACGATATTCTTCTCGAAAATGTCCCACGTCTGTTGCGCAACCGCCCGGTCGCTCAGGTCGTCGGCATCGATCGCTGGCTGGGCGACCACCCTCCATCGGCCACCCGAAAGTGGAAAGGTGAGCGCGGGAACCAGCAGCGCGCGCCCACGCTTTGCTAGAACCGCGTGCATCCTCGTGGCGCAAACCTCTAGTGCCACCCCCTCCCGCTTAAAAGCCTGGATCACAACCGCCGCACCACAGGGTTCCAAATTCAAATCGCCCAAAAGCGCGGCCGTCTCGCCGCGTAGAACAGCGCGGAGCAGTTTGAGCAGGGATTTTTCCTGGGCCACGATGGTGTGTTCGCCCCGGCCCCGCAGGGTGCAAAAAAGTTCGGTGAGAGCCTTGTTCTTAAAATCCTCCGCCACAATGTTTGCCCTCCCACCGGCCATCGAAAACGCAATGGAGGCCCACTCCCAGTTTCCTTGGTGCGCGCAAACAAAAACGATCCCTCGTTTCTCCGTTCTTGCCCTCTCTATCGCGGCCTCAAACCCCACTGGTTCGATAAACTCATGGGCATTTTCCGCTGTGATTCGTGGGGACCAAAACAAGCTCAACATCGTGCCCGCAAAGTTTTGGTAAGACATGCGCACCGCCAGACGCTGTTGTTCCTCCGTAAGACGGTGCCCAAGCGCGAGCGCGATGTTTGCGAGGGCAACCGGCCTGCCCCGAAAATCAAACCAGTACCCCAAGGTTCCAAGTATTTGCCCAACGGCAATACAGCCCCTCCTAGAAAGCATGGGGATCGCCCCGGCAAGCAACCTGCACCCGAAAACCTCCCACTGGTATCTGTACTCTTTCCAAGATTTGCTCACGTTAGCTTCTGATGCCGCAAAGCCACCCAGTCTGTAAACCTTCAACCCTTTCTACACGCATGGAATCCTCCCCCTTTCTCTCGATAGTGGAACGGCTGATGAGACAGCCCACGGCTCCATTTCACGAACATGCGGTCCGAACGGAGGTTCTTGCCATTCTTGCCGGGTTTCCGAGTGTTCGTACCGAACTAGACAGATTCGGGAACGTCCTCGCTCACTACAAGTTGGGGGATGCTCCTGTTTCCTGCGTCCTTGTGGCGCACATGGACCATCCAGCCTACGTCGGAGAAACCTTCCTTGGGGGAGTGCCCCAGAGCTACTTGGAAACGGGGCACCCTGTTCGCTCCTTCGGGCCCTTTAGCATGTGGGACATTCCGCCCTTTGAGCTCAAAGACGGATGTGTCTACTCGAGGGCGTGTGACGACCTGGTGGGGTGCGCTGTGATGCTCTCAATGCTGGAAGTCCTCACCAAGAATTCCGCTGCCGCGACGGTCACCGTCCTGTTTACAAGGGCGGAGGAAGTGGGCCTTTTGGGGGCCGTCCACGCGGCAAGGGAGCGCCTGATCCCCGCTGAAACCCCGGTTATCTCTTTGGAAACCAGCTCTCAACGGCCTCCAGCGGTGATGCACAATGGAGTGATCGTCCGTGTTGGCGACAAGACCACGGTTTTTGACCCAGAGCTGGTTGCCGGGCTTGCGGCGCTGGCGCAGGCGCAGGGAATCCCTTTTCAGCGCTGCCTCATGTCCGGCGGTACCTGCGAGGCAACGGCTTTCCAACTATACGGTTACAA
>JBIKSY010000250.1:0-5628 GCA_044348365.1 Chthoniobacteraceae bacterium | reverse complement strand
ACATCACGCCGGAGGACATCGACGCCACCCTCGCCGGCGCCGTGGCCGTGGGCAACCGGGCCGCGCGTAATGCGCTGATGCGTGTCCTGCGCGCCTGCTTGAAGTGGTGCCAGAATTACGAGTGGCTTGACAAGGTGCCGGTGCAGTCCAAGCGGCACACCGTCGACACTGGGCCGCGGCAACCGAATGTTCTCAAGCCTGCCCAGGTAAAGCGCCTCCTTGCCACTTGCGCCCAGTTGGACCCCGAATTGCTGGGCTACTATGCGATCGCCCTTTTCGCCGGCGTTCGTCCGAATGATGAGCTTGCGGAACTGGAATGGGAGGACGTCTTCGCTGGTGAGGGTGGCACAATCCATGTGCCTGAGACGGTGGCGAAGACCGGGCGCGCTCGGTATGTGCCTATCGAGCCAACCTTGAAAGCCTGGTTGGAATACATCAACCCGCCCCGACTGGGGCCGGTGGTGCCGCGGCAGGCCACGCGTGACCCTTCAAAGCCGCAGAAGCTCGAGTGGCGCGTCCTCTGGATCGGAAAGCGCCGGCAGGCGGTGCAGAAGGCGGCAGGGATCGACCCATGGCCGCAAGACGCGATGCGGCACTCGTACGCGTCCTACTGGATGACCCTCCATGGCGACGAAGACCGCTGCCGGGATGCGATGGGGCACGCCACCAAAGACATGCTGGTGAAACACTACCGGAAGCACACGACAAAGGCGGATGCGCAAGCGTTCTGGGCGCTGACGCCGGACGTGGTACTCAAGCGGCCGGCGCTGGAGGTGGTGGCGTGAACAGGCAGCCTGTTCCAGCACCAAGGCTTGAGTGGGATTTTCGAGACTTAATTGCATCGAAAGACCTCAAAGATTTGGAGCTCTGCTATGAGTGGGAATACTACCGCGAGGTTCACAAGGAGTCCGCGGGCTTCCGTTTGGCCGTTTATAATTGGCGGCTCGAACATCCACTCACGGCAGAGGGCTACCATGATGAGCCTTTTGCGGCTCGCTGGTACCTATCGGAAGACCCCCTCGTGCCTCGGTGCTGGTTTGTGGCTTTTCCAGGTTGGCCGCAGCTGCCGTACCAATTCGTTACTGTTCACTATCCAGAGACCGAATGGGCCCAGAGCCGCAAAGAGGGGCACGGACTCCAAGTAGACCTCGAAGACCTGATCCGGCGACCACCTCTCGGGGATTGGGAGTATTGGCCAGCGGGTAGCGTCTTATCCTCAAATCACGAGGCGATCGTCGCGCTTAACATCGACTGGGAGCGTCCCTTGGACGACATCAGAAAACAAGTGAACGAGTGGCTAAGTTGGGCTCACAAGCATGTTGCCAATCGTCCCGAGCGTGAAAAATTGGGAAAGGCAAACCCACTTTGCCAGTATAAAGTGAGGCTTAAACAACTGACCGCGATGCGGTTACTGATCAAGTATCGGAGATGGAAGCAGGCGGCAGAAATCTACGGATCAGAGGACCTCTACACAGATCAAGCCGGCTGGATCAACGCGAGCAAAGAGGCTCAAGAGCAAATAAAAAAGTTGGGCCATGAATGGGGGTAGGTCTCTGGCCCAATAGCACTCTCGGATTTTTGTTCAGCTTCTCGAACATGCATACCGCATGTTCAACCACCAACAGCGACCTGCCCAGAAAGCAGGCGATCACTAAAACTGAAAGCGTCCCGCCCCAAGTTTACGCGGCGCGAACCCAAGGCGCCCCGGCGCTGCTCCATGGCGACTTGGCGCTCGCCCTGGCGCTCAACGCCGGACTGTCTACGGTTCGGACTTGGCGCGCAAAGCGACTGATCCCCTTCATCAAGACGGGCCACAAGTCGATTTCCTACAACCTGCCGAAGGTCCTGGCGGCGCTCGAAAGCCTCACCGTGCATCCCCGCGGTGCCAAGAAGGGAGGCCTCTAAGATGAGCGACCACCTCGACCACAAAAGAGAAGGCGCCCCCCGCACAGAGAGCGCCCTCGAGAACGAAACCAGAAATAACCTACCTCATATGGGTTATGGAGGCAACGGTATCAACTTCGACGCAATCAACGCGCGCCTCCTGTCTGACTACCTTGGCACGCTCAAGCAATGGCTGCCCAACGGAAAGAAAATTGGGCCGAACTGGTGCGTGGGCTCACTGGCCGGTGAGGAAGGAGAATCCTTAAAAATCCATGCCCGCAAAGGTGTGTGGTCCGATTTTGCCACCGGCGAGAAGGGAGGCGATCCGGTGAGCCTATACGCTGCCATTCACGGCATCGGCCAAGGCGAGGCGGCCAAGCGACTGGGCGGGGACACGCAACCGCAACCACGGGCGCCGCAGCGGGCGCAGGAACCGGACCCGGACGAACTGGTGCCAGTGCTGGATCCGCCCGAGGACATGCCGAACCCCAAGCTGCCAGCGTGCTCGGCACGGTACACCTACCGAAACGCGGAAGGAAACGTGCTTGGGTTCATCTCACGCATCGACACCGAGGGCGGTAAAAAGTTGATTCCGCGAACTCCATGGTACGATGAGCAAGGACAGATCGTGTGGCAGACTAAGGCGTTTGCGTGCCCGCGTCCATTGTACGGGCTGGATCAGCTTGCCAGCCTACCCAGCGCCGTGGTGGTGCTAGTGGAGGGCGAGAAATGCGCAGACGCCTACAGGGCGCTGGATCCTGCGACGCCTACGGTGACATGGCCTGGCGGTTCCGGTGCGGTGGATCACGTGGACTGGAGTCCGCTAGACGGGCGCCGCGTGGTGCTCTGGCCTGACGCTGACGAACCAGGGCGGAAGTGCATGGCTCAAATTGCCGAAATCCTTACCTCCCGAGGCTGCGAGGTGAAAATCGCCAACCTGAACGCCGCTGTCGCCAAGGGTTGGGACGTGGCCGATGCCATCGCCGAAGGCTGGACGCACGACGACTGTCTGACGTTTCTTGGCCTCGCCGAACGCGTGGGGCCGCGGGAACTGGTGGTTGCCCGCACGACTACGACTGATGCTCCCACAACGCTGATTTCACTAGAGCTGGGCGGGCCAGATTCCGACTCGGATTCCCCGCCCGTGGCCAAGCACGACAAAGAACGCGAAGATGACATCATTCTTCCAGGCGGCGCTCAAAGCATCGTGGCCTCGGCTTGGAAAATTGAAAAAAGGATGGCGGGGAATTACTATGGGCGGGGCCCCGAGTTATTGCGCGTTAAGCGCGTCGGGAACGGACTTGAGTTGGAGCCTATCTCGGAAAAGAAGCTGTGTTCGGAAGTGGAGCACATCGGAGCTGTCGTCCGATGGGTGAATGAGAGAGATGAACATGGGAAGAGTATTCATGGGAGTTTCATCCTCGTGCCAGCGACTATGAACGCAACGACGGCCGGAACACTGCTCCCCGCCGTAGTCGAAGGGTTGCCAAAAATCAGGGGCGTTGTGAACTTCCCGCGACTCCGGGCGGATGGCACTGTGCAGGCTGGCGAGTTTGACGCTGAAAGCGGATTGCTCTGCGCCAAGTCAGTGAAGGTTGAAAGTCTCACATGTGACGAGGGAGTCAGAGCGCTGACGGAAATTCTTCGAGACTTCAATCCTGCAACGCAAGCTGACAAATCTCGGATGATGGCGGCATTACTGGCGCCTGCGCTCCGGTTTGGGCCGTGGGCAAATGAGCGGGTTCCGTTTCCATTGTTTCAAGTCCAAGCTGACGACTCCCAGACCGGCAAGGGCTACTTAGTCGACGCCATTGCTTCGATTTATGGCGAGACGGCCGAAAAGGTCACCCAGGGCGACGGCCGGGGCGTGGGAGGGTTCGAGGAGAAGGTCCACACTGCGCTTGCGAAAGGTAAGCCGCTGGTGAGCTTTGATAACCTGCGCGGGACCATAGCGAGCACATTTCTTGAATCGTTCGTGACGGCAGGTGGGCCGGTCGCATTGCGGATCGTTGGTCGTACGGCCGAGACTGATTCACGCGCGCACCTTCTCTATCTGACAGACAACGGTATTACGATGACAACGGACTTGGCGAACCGACTCTTGTCCATATCGCTAAGAAAACAGCCTCCGGGGTACCAGTGGCATAAATGGGCGGACGGTGGCGCCTGTAGCGACTTGCAAGCACACATTGCAAAGCGCCATGCGTACTATCTCGGTGCCGTCTATGCCGTGGTGCGGGCTTGGATCGCCAAAGGGATGCTAACCACGAACACGACACACCATCAACGGCAGGTTGTTGGTGCACTAAACTGGATGATTCGGGAGGTGTTTCAATGGCCGGATGTCATGGATGGGCACGAAGCAGTGCGCGCGCGTCAAACATCGCCGGTGCTGGCGTTTTTGTTGGAGATCGCAAAAGGGGCCGGTGTTGGAGACTATTCGGCAACGGAATTACTCGAAGCTGCAAATGAAGCGGATGTCCCGCTTCCGGCAACGATCGCTGGCCGGAAAGATGACAACGGACCCAAAAAGCAGTTGGGGATAAATCTCAGAAAGATATTCAAAGACCGCCAGAAAGTTTCATTGGGTGGAGGTTGGACAGTAGAGAAATTGAGCAAACCGATGAACTACGCGAAAGGGGCCGGCGAGGTATATGTTTACCGTTTAGCTCTCGAATAGACGCAACTCCCCAGCAAGTCGGTGCATTTTCCCACCAACTCCCCAGCAACTCCCAGCAACTCCCAGCAAGTTTTTACATACGATCACATAAGAGAAATACAGACAGGGAGCTCTCCCACCTTAGTCCGGAATGTGTTTTCGTATGTGGAGAGTATACGCAAAAAGTTGGTGGGACTTGCTGGGGAGTTGGTTTGAACTTGGTGGGGAGTTGCTGGGGAGTTGCCAGAGCCCCCCCCAGGGAGGAAGCCTCCTAGACCGATTCCTGTCCGGGGTGAGGTAAGGGACGCTTGCCCTTTTTCTGTGAACTCACCGAATTATTTCAAGTTTACGAAAAACGATGTAAACCGTCCCCGCTGAGTTTGCAGTGAGTGGGGGGGCTTTGCATCACGATGGGCGCCATGGTATAAGTTAAGACATGTCCCGACCCCCGGAAACCTTCAGCAAAGTGGCCGCTGTGTTCGGTGTCACCCGGCAGGCTGTCCACAAGTGGATGCACAAGGGCGCCCCCATGTATTCAGCGGAGGCTCTGGTGGATTGGCTCTCAAACCAGATGGGGACGCGCGTGCTCGATAACTTTAGGCCTAGGTGCCCTGTCCTCTTGGAAAACCTGAAGGCAGTGATGGAGCCGCGGTCGGTCTACAATCCGGACAAGGAGCTGGCCGAGATGTTCGGCGTGACACTGGAGACCATTGCGGTGTGGCGGCAGCGGGGCGCACCTGTCGAGGACATGGGCGAACTGGCTGAATGGGCGATGAAGGAGCCGGGCATCTTTGATGGCTTCACCCGCAACCAGGAAACCGCTGACACGCTGGAGGCGATTGAGGACCCTGAGCTGGAAGGCGAGATACGGGAAGCTGTGGCCGGCTGGCGAGCATCGCCAACGGGCCGGGCATGGAGGCGCTGGGCGGCTTGCTGAGGGCGGAGCGGCATGAAGAAGGTATACGCCCAGCGAACTGCATCTACCGGTAGGCGTGCCCGTGCGGCAGTCTTTCCGGCATGCCGCGTTCCTCGTCAACCAGCCGCCGCCACCGCAGCGCGTCGGAAATCCGCAAACTCCTCTCCCG
>JBIKSY010000249.1:0-5631 GCA_044348365.1 Chthoniobacteraceae bacterium | reverse complement strand
CGGATGCGCTCAGATGGAGCCGTTTCCGCCCCTCAAAAGTGGTACACTTTGAACCCGGTTAATTCGACCGGTGGTGGTACAGTTTGACCGACCGCTGACACCAACAAAGCCCTGCGCCTTTCGACAAAACTCAAAAAAGACCAAGCTGATGTGTGGCAGAGTATCGCCTCCTTTCAAAAAACCATGAGCGAGGCCCTCAACACCAACCTGCACTCGGACGTCTCTCCGTCCAGTTACCAGCTCTCGATGGAGCATGAGGTTCTCCAGAAACGGAGGCAGGCTTATCGCGAGGCTCTTGAACCCGCTTTGAGCCAATGTCCGGAAGCCATCGGATTTGTATTCGCCATCAACGGCAAACCCAACACCGCAGATTTCTACGGATCCGCTGATTTGTTTCGTCGACTGTGGTCAAGACAGCTTGATGCGGCCATCACCGAGGCCGTAATGGAAGCCCCGACCGGAAAATCGCCAAAGCAACCGGTGCTCATGACAGAGTCCATCGAACAGTGGCTGGAAAGCACCGCTCCGGAACAGGCTCCCAAAGTGCAGGAGGTTTGCGCTGGGGTGTGGTTACACACAGCAGAAAAGCGGCACTCTGTCGTCTTCGACACGGTTTTGAGTGAGACCGCTTCCCCCGTCCTCCACAGAAACATCATCTCGATTGATTGAGTGCGCATCTCCCTGCCTTACCGGTCGACATCGGCGCCCAATGGCTGGGTTGGCTTTCAGGCAAATCAAGAGATTAGGCGCCTGCATCCTAAAACGCCCCTCCATCCTGTGGGGGGCGTTGGGAGATAAGGCTTTTCGCTGAATGCTTTTTCAGAACACGGACCTCCGCTCAGCGCGGCATTCATCAAGCATAAGCAGTGCTAATGCTGTACGGGGACGCAATTCAAGGTTTACGGAACCTTGTTCCCATGAAACGCCCCGCTCTTGTTGTTTTCAGAACGATGGATCCGCGACACGTGCGTGGCCAACAGCAGGTCGAATAGATCCACCAACATCGCCCCACCGCACTGCACCAGCACTCCCGTAAGCCCCAAGAGCAGGGCGCATTCGAGCCGCGGGGCAAAATCGGGCGACACACCCTCGGGAAAACGAAACAGCCAGCCCGAAAACCGTTCAAACAAGACCAGAGCGAAAGCCGGAAAGTAACACAACCAAGCCAGAGCCATCAAAAGCTGTCTGACCGAACGGGAGGCGCTTCTCCTATGGGGACCTTCAAGTTTTCTGACTTGGGCTGTCGATGCCGCTTCTGAACTTAGAGAAGATGGCAAAAGCATCCATTCCTGCCCGTCGGGCATCCGTATCCTGGTGTTTTTGGTAATTTTTCCCCCGGCAAGTCGCTTCTCAAATTCCTGCAGCGAAATGGGGCCATCTGTTGGGGTGTCGGAATCAGACATGGATTGCGTTGTGTTTGGGCGAGGGGACCGGAGCGGTTTTTTGAAAGGAAGCTCGCGTTTGCGATTTGAATGTCTGCGTGCCTGTAGGCCTCGCCGGACAACGCGAGGACTGAAGTAGATGAGGCGAGCAGACGCGTCCCGGTCTCCCGATTGCCGCCCGCTCCGTTTTGGCTGACTCAACACCCTTATTCTTGCACACAGCGGTGGGTATCAACGTCTGGTTCGCAGCGGCACGGACAATCCACGGCACTCGGCGACGATCCGCAATCTGCGGAAGTCATCCACTGGCGGCGGCTGTATTCGCAGGGCTCATTCGTCGGCGGAACCAGGCCAGCCACCAGAAGGTTTCCCGGCAGCGGCGGGGCCTCACGTCCGGGCACAAAGCCGTGTGCAAGAATGTTGGTGTTCCGCAGATACCGATTTCCGCAGGAGGCAGAGGTTCACGCGCCTCCTCCGCCTCCACAACTGCGGACACCTGCCAGGCACAATCCGCTCGAGTCGCCACCCGTCTCGGTTCCGCCCAACACGCAAAACCCAATAAGCAAAACAAACCCATGACCAATCCACAGCCCAAACAACGCATCAGAATCACACGTTCCGGCCGCGGCTACGTGCCCAGCAAAACCTACACGATCGCGCGGGTCGACCCGAATGACAACACGCTTATCGCGGTCGATTCCGAGGGCAAGGAAGGCTCGTGGATCCAGTGGAATCACTGCGTGCTAGCCGGAGGCGACATTAACTGGACATGGCTCAAGGGCCAACTTTCCGCAGACGCGCTCGAGCTGCTGAGTGCTTTCGAGGGGCTCGAGTCCCTGCGGCTCCGGGATGAAATCCGCGACCACATCCTGCTTCAGCTCCCGGGTCTTAAAGACCGGATCCTCCATTCACAGATTCAACTCGAGGAGCAGAGCGGAAGCATTGAGGAGCCCCCAGCGAGGAACGATCTGGTGGACGACGAGATGGAGATACCCATCTAACCCAGCCCTTCCCAATTTCCATTCCACCATGCCACCTACCACCGAAGCCCTACCAAAACGCGTACTCCTCAAAGGTTTTGACGATCAGGCCCGACCCCTCGCTATCGAATGGTTGAAGGACCGGTCCATCGAAGTCGTCAACATCCTCAAACTCGCCGACCTCGTGGTCGCCGGGCCCGAGGCCGAGCCCGCTCTTCTGCAGAGGGCGCGTGTCGACGGACCCAAAGTCCTGAGCTGGGACGAGCTGCGCGCCTTTGTCGCAGCTTCCGACACCGGCAATGCAAAACTCAAAGGACTCACAGAGGCCGACGAGGATCCGTCCGACGACACCTTCCTGCTCGCACACATGAGCGGAAACTCAACGCCTCCAGTCGAACACACTCCGGAGGGACTCCGTGTCCTTGACCTGCTCCTCCCGTACCCGGCACCCCACGGTGCGTGGGCCTCGAGGGTACCCGATGCGAGCCAGTTTCAGCACCTTTGCATGGACAGGCCGTTTCTCGAAACCTTGCGCGCCGTCGCACTCGGCGTGCTCTACGGGATTCCCGTCGCGCTTGAAGGCGACACGGCAGCGTCGAAAACCTCTGCGGTGCTTTACCTCGCCCACCTCCTGGGGCAGCCCGTCGTGCGGTTGAACCTCAACGGCCACACCGACGCCTCCGAACTGGTGGGACGGTACGTCCCCGCCGACAGCACCGATTTGATCGACTGGAACAACGTCACTTCGGAAACCCATTGGCTCACACAGACCTCTAAAAAGCTCCTCGCCGACGCAGCCCGCGAGGAGCGCCAACTGTCCCACTTTGAACGGCTGGGCATTATCGGGAGGGAAAAAATCCCAGTCACAGGATGGCGCTTCCAAGAAGGCTATCTGCCGCAGGCGATGCGGCACGGTTGGTGGATCCTGCTCGACGAAATGAACCTCGCCGAAACCCAGGTCCTCGAACGCCTCAACTGCGCCTTGGAAAGCCCGCCGGGACTAGTGCTCACCGAGGGCAGCGGGATTGTGTTTGGACAAAACGGAGATGTGCCCGTGCACCCTGCCTTCCGGATGCTGTCCACCATGAACCCCGCCGAATACGCCGGCCGCGCTGTCATGAGTCAGTCCTTGGCAGACCGCTGGGGACTCTGGCACCAGTCGGCCGGTCCGGGCGAACGCGAGATCGAGCAGATGCTCCTGCGTCTCGTCTTCGGGGAACACCCGCGCATCCTCCTTGGCGGACGCGGCTACAAGGCTGAAAACTCGGCTCCCGTGTACCCGGAACTCCAGGCGATTCCCGAGATCCATCCGCTTCTGCAACGGGTGGCGGTTTTTCACCACGGTATCTTTAAGGCAGCCGGCGGCGGCGGTGCCACGCCCTCGATCGGCCGGCTCAAAAAGGAGCGCTACAGCTTCAGCCGAAGAATCCTGTTGAACCTGATCCGTTATGTTGCCGAGCGCATTCGTATCACAGGAAACCCGTCTGAAGCGCTGATCACCGAGGCGATCCAGGCCCTCTACATTGCCCGCATCCGGGACGAGCCGGACCGTAAGGCGGTCAACAACATCCTGCGGGCGGGGGGGCTTCTCTAGTGCAATCCTACATGCTGTCCGGCCTCCGCCCGCCGGGGCGCACCGAGCACTTCACCCAGAGGCTGCAGGAGGCGCTTGTCATGGCTGGCATGGTCTCCCTGCGCAACGACCTCGCCGTCGAGTTTGGCGACTGGTGGAGCTTCAACTGGCAAACCAATGTCATCACGCTTCCCAAACGCGAGCTCGCCACCTGTCCGGAGGAGGAGATTTATTGGATCATCCTGCACGAAGCAGCCCACGCATCCCTCACACGACTCCACCACATTCTCCCAATCGAAACCCTGCAGCGGCCGGAGGTACAAGTCCTCCTAAACTGCATCGAAGATGTCAGGATCGAAAACTGGCTCGTCGAACGCTTCCCCGGCTCGCGACCCTGGAAAGACGTGGCCCAGCGCATAGCGGCCGCCGCCGATCCGCAAAGCCCCGAAACTGCTCAGGAGGAAAACCCAGCTGCCGGATTCCTGCGCGGCCTGATGCGCTTTGGTGACACGGGATGCCTGCCGCAGCACCTCAACCGCGTGTCCAGAAGCGCACTCGAAGAATGCCTGCCAGCATTGAGGGCGGCGTTTGCCTGCGTCCCTCCAAGTTCGAACGTGAGCGAGGCCTCGGTGAACGCACTTTACCAAGCGCACCCTGTCTCGCGTTGTTACGCCGGCCTCGACCAATGGTGGGAAGCGTCGGCATTCGAAAAGTGGGTACGGATTCTACAGGCTTCCATGTGGGCCCACGTGTTCGATGGCGTGCTTCCCACGTTTCTACGCCTGATCCGCGAGCATGGTTGTCCCATGTTGCCGCAGTCTCGGGCGATCCGGGTCTGCCTTTCGCGGGGTGCCGGGGGTGGACGTCCCATGCCTAAAGAACTGAAGCAAGCGCTCCGCAGGCAGTTACTCCACACCGGTAACGGCGAATATTTTCAGACCGTCGCAAAGTACACCACCCAGATCCGGACCATAACGGAGTTGCTGTTGAGCCTGCTCCCTAATCACCGCGGCCTCAAACACGTCCGCGGCCGCCGCACCGGAGATCGTCTCGATCTGCGGGTTGCTGCTCAGTTTGAGGTGGACCGACGGTTGCATGACAAACTCTGGATGAAAAGGATTCACCGCACCCTGCCCGAGCCCGTCTTTGTTTTCGCGATGGACTGCTCGAATTCCATGGAGAGTAACGGGCGTTCCACCGCCGCGTACGAGTCCATCGTGGTAATGCGCGAAGCGTGCAAAAGGGCAGCCATTCCCTTCTCCGTGCTGGGTTTCAACGACGATGTAGAGGTTCTTCTCGGCTGGGACCACCCCGATGACACCAGATCCCAGGTCATCCTCTCTGCCCTCCTGCGGCCGGATGGCGGCACCGAGGTTGCATCCGCTCTCGAGGCCGCGGAGCAGCTCCTTGAGGAACGCAGCGAAAGAGACCGCTTTGTATTCCTCATGACCGACGGGGAGGTGAGTGCATCCGATGCCCGCGATATCCGGGCCTGCAACGCGCGTCTCGCTCAAAACGGAGTTGAAGTGATTGCATTCGGATTGGGCGCCGGCGCGAAGAACATCTTCCGCGTCTATCCGGACGCGGAACTGGTTCCTGACGCGGCAGCGCTGCCCGGCGCCTTTTCAAAGGCGCTCGTCAAAGCCATCAACGGCGTGCTGTAGCCGGTCGGTTGCCCGCTCTGCGGAGAGGTTGG
>JBIKSY010000248.1:0-5636 GCA_044348365.1 Chthoniobacteraceae bacterium | reverse complement strand
TGGTGCCGGAGGGACAGGACCAACCCGTCTCCCCCTCCGCCATAAAGCCCACCGCAGCCTTACGCCCGGGCAGGCGAAAACGCATTTCCAGCCCCTTCTCCCCAACCTGCACTTTCTGAAACACCTCCTGCTCTCCGACCCTGTAGTGGAACTCAGGGACGCCGCCGTCCAGTTGGTAGCCCAAAAACTTGGGCTCTGGCGCCGAGGCTGATTTGCCCCCCTTCAAGTCTGAGAATACCAGCGGGAAAGATTTGGAAGTCCACCAGGGCGTGTCCCCCAGCTCACCCAGTTCTTTGCCACTTCCACGCCAATAGCCGGACCCGTCCAGAAACGGGCCGCTCCAGATGTAGCGAACCCGGCAGGCACCGGCGTCAAAGCAATAGTTCTGGGTGCCGGGAAGCGCGACTGCGATCGAGGCAGGACCCGAGTCGGGCATAAAAAGGCGTTGCACAAAAGGACGCCGACCGCCGCCTGCGAGCCCCTTGTCCAAAGTCAGCTGTGGAATGTTGGTGTCCTTGGCCAACGGCGGCATCGCCACTCCCACATACAGGGCGCCGTACATGATCATGCCATGGCCGGGCACCGTACATACGTAGCCGTACACACCCGGTTCCGTCGGAACGGTAAACTCCAGCTTCAGCTTTCCCTCCGGATCAACGATCCTGCCGCTGGTGGCGAGAATCGCCGGGTGTTGCGGGACAAACCCTGCGTTGGGACCTTCGGCGCCCATTTCCATCGCCAGCTTGACGATTTCCTGTACGCGCCCCGGCTGGACCAGAACGAAGTTGTGCGGTTGGTGGGAGATGTCCACGTTCTCAAGCTCAAGGGCGAGAAACTCGCCGGGCTTGGCTTCGAAGCGGGGCGGCGAAAACCGGAGTCCCTCGGCCATCTCGAGCCGGACGATGCGCGGCTTTTTAGCGGCGCTTTTTGCCGGTTTGGCAGGAGCGGCCGTGGCCCCCGCAGCGGCGGGCTTTTCCTGAGCCTCGGCAGAAAGAAGGGGCGCGACCAGAAAAGCGCTCACGATGGAGAGGGATGTTCTAGGGAAAGTCATTTCCCTAGGATGACCAAGTTCCGCCCCGATACAAAGGCTAAGCGCTTCAAAAAAGACGACCTTGGAGCGCGTCCTACTGAGGTTTCGGCAGCTTTGGAGTCAGCAGGCCGACCTCACCTGTCGGAAACTGGACTGAGAGTCGACTTCCGTCAGGGCTCCAACTCAGCCGCGCAGGCTGCATCGAAAACATCCCAAATTCCTGCACCAGATCCCCAGTTTGCAGATTCCAGATGCGGACAAAAAGATCCTCCGAGCACGTCGCCAACATTGGGATCTTTGGGTGCCAGGCCACATCCACCACAGGCGCATCGTGGACACGCAAAACCTGGTTGACCCCCAGCGTCTCCGCATTTCGAATCCGCACCTTCATATCGAATCCCCCCTCTGCAATCTCCGCTCCGTCTGGGGAGACGGACAAAGCCCGCGCATCCGGGGCGTCAGTGCTGTGAATACGCGCCCCATTCTCCACATTCCAAAGCACCAGACTGCGTGTTTTGGCGATCGCCTCTGTGCCGGGGGAGCCGCCCTCCAGCATCATCACTTTCACCATGTGGCTGTTGCCCACCCAGCGTGCCGGCGAAGACTCAGGAATCGCAGCGAGTCCCTTCAGGTCAATCCTGGACAAAATCGCGCCATTGCTGGTGCTGTAAACGACAGTCTCGGCCCAAAAACGGCTTCCGTTCGGGCTGATCTGAAAATCCCCTGGGTTCTTAGTCACGGCAAATGCAACGGGATCCTTCAGTGCATTGCCCACTACTTTAAAGATTTTGACCTCCGGTTCGCGGAGCCTCCAGCAGGCCACCCGCTTGCCGTCGCTGCTAATCGAGGGAAAAAAGTATGGATTACCGGTGTTTTCGTGGTGCAGGGCCACCGTGGGATCCTTACGGCGTAAATCCATAATGTCGCAACTTGCGACTGGCACTTTGTCCGCCCTAGCTGTCCTCAGCCCCTGTACCAGCACCTTCCAAGGCTCGTCTAGGAAAGTGAAGCCTGCTCCTGGGATCCTTTCCATGGGGCCCAAGATCGTCTCCGAACGTCCCTCGGGAAGACTGACGACTTTAACCTGCCTGCCCCGAATGGCCAAGAGCCTGTCGGAAAGCGCCCCAGCCCCCGGTTGGAACAGCAGACTCCAGTCCGGCCCGACGCCTCGCGGCATTTCCAAGGGGAAAGAGCGCACCAGCGCGCCATCCGCATCGCTCCAGAGCTGCAAAACAGCGGCTGAATCCGCCACCGCAGACAATGTGGCGATCATCTTGCGTGCAGGCAGGTAAACTACACTCGCGCCCTTCAACGCCCCGGCGGGAAGGCGGACTTCAAACTCGACCTTGCCCTGCAGTGTCTCGACCTTCCGCAAAACGTCCCGGTTGATGAACACCAAATTTCCCCAGAAGTGATCCCCACTCAGCCGCTCCCCAGATGAGTAGGCAAAAAAGCCTCGCGCCCCCCCTACCTTAACCGCTTCTTTGCGTGGCGTTCCTGTCAGCAGATCAAAATGCATCACCCACGAACTGGCAAAATGGACCCCGACCTGACCCGGGACCTTGAGGAAATCCGCAGAGAGTCCGCCGCCCGTCTTCATGCCCCAACGCAACGCACCCGTGCTGGCGTCAAACACGGACAAGGATCCCGAAGAAGGATTCTGCAACAAAAGCGAAAGGCCGTCGGGACTGAATTTGAGCAGCAGTGGGGTGGGGTCTCTGGAAAAAGGGATTTCCAACCGTTTTTTTGCACCGGCCACATCCCATAGTTCGATGGAAGTCGGATTCGAACCGTCGCCCCCGACGGGCAAATTTCTCACCACCGCAATCCGCTTTGCATCCGGGGAAACGGCAAGGGTCGCTGCTGTGAAATCCACCTTCAGCAAATCCCTGCTGGCGCCGGAGGAAAGGGTCAACGCCCGCACCCACTTGTCCTCGTTGAGCGTCAAAAGCACATCCGGATCCAAAGGGTGAGGTAGAAGGGCAACGGGGCACGCTCCGGCCGGCGCCTCCAGCATACGTGCGGATGAATCCCGCACCCGGTCCAGATAGCGCCACTGTTGCCCCCGCAAGTCCGCAGGCACTCCCTCCAGCGCACGGCGCATTCCCTCTGCGTTGAGCGACTGTTCCGCGGCCTCGGCCACCGCGACATGGGCGTTTGCCGTGGCGATCCGGGCCTCCTCGCGCTCTGCCTTGGCGATTTGTTCGCTTCCCACCGCCTTCCTCGCCTGTTCGTCGGCCCTCAATGCATTTTCCTCGGCCCGGAGCGCGTTGGCGGAAGCAATGGCAGCCTGCCGCAGGGCGTCACCCGCACTCTCCTTTTGCCGCTGCTCGCTTCGGGCTAGGCTCACGGTGAAAGCGCCCGCCCCCGCGAGCAGAACCGCCAGGAGCAACGAAGCCATCCTGTGGCGCTTCACAAACAAAGCCGCCAGTCGGGCAAGCCCCGCCTCCTCGGCACTCGTGGCAAACCCGTTTTCGTAAGACTCCAAATCCCTGGTCAACTCCGGCACAGAGCCGTAGCGGCGGTGCTTCTCCCGGGCCATCGCCTTCTGGGTCACCGCACGGAGCGCCTCGGGAACCCCGGCCTTCATTTTAACAGGCCCAGCGGACTGCAGCCTGTGTGCGTCCGACCGATCGAGCAGCATCGTGGTCGTCTCCCCATTCTTCACTTTGCTGAGGACCTCCTCAACAGTGCGCCCCTCCACGGGGGGACGCAGTGTCAGCATCGCATAGAGAATTCCACCCAGCGAATAGATGTCCGAACGCTCGTCCAAGGTGGCATACTCGCCCTCCGCCTGCTCGGGCGACATGTACTGCGGCGTCCCTTCAATAAAGCTCGGATGGGCGGATTCGTCCGGCGTCGCCCCATTTTTGGGCAGCACCTTGGCGAGCCCCCAGTCCATCACCAGCACCTCCCCGAACTCGCCGACCATCACGTTCTCGGGCTTCAAATCCCGGTGCAAATACCCACGGTCGTGAGCAAAGGAGACCGCATCACAAACCTTACGAAAGACCCGCAGCAGGCGGGCGCGCGAAAAATATGCAACCGCCCCCGAATCACCCACCTCAAGTTGCCGCAGCACCTCCTTGAGTGTGCGCCCCTGCACCAGCTTCATCGAGTAGAAGGGACGCCCCTGCCCGTCCTTCCCCAGATTGTACACCGGCACGATGTTGGGGTGGGCCAACTGCGCCAATACCCGCGCTTCATGGCAAAACTGCGCCTCTGCAGCCGCCTCCCCAAAGCTGCTGACCTTCAGCGCAACCTGTCGGTCTAGATTGGGATCCGCCGCCGCGTAAATGCGCCCCATCCCCCCGCGGGCGATCTCTCCCTTCACCGCGTAGTCCATCTGCACGAGTACGCTCTCTCCCATCTGCACCTCAGTCTGTGACATTCGAAACGCCATGGTCGCACCACCAGGCTCCGCAACCGACACAGGTCTCCCCTCATTCGCCGGATCGCCGCCCTGCAGCGCCAACCGCTGCGTGCTTTCCAACTGGTCCGCCTGCACATGCAGCCGCTCATAAGCAGGATGTACCAATCGCAAAGTCTGCTCAGGAGACAGCCCCCCGTCCGCCCAAGCCCCGGCGTATTCCACCACGAGTCTCACCTGGCCCAACTCCACGGTCGCCGGACACTCCCCTCCCTGTCGCCCTGCCACCCGATTTCCCTCCAGAAACGTCCCCGCAACCGTCCCCAAATTTTCGACCAAAACCTTTTCCCCAGAAAGCACCAACAACGCATGCCGCCCCTCCAACCCGACACCGAGCGCCGCAATCTCACAATCCGGGTCGCTGCCCACCACATAAGAGCCCTCCCCCAACCGCATGGTGCGGACCATGCCGACGGCGCCAAAAACGCTCACATTCCAAAATCTCAAATCCATGGATTTGGGAAAAGGAGCCGCGACGACTCACTGTACGGCGCTACCCCGGAGGCACGCCGTTCGGCACAGCCCTGCTTGCTCAAAGCAATGTCCGCTTGGGTGCCTGAACGATGATTTTTTGGGTGACATCCAGGCCTCCCGCGGGGTCTCCCTCCCTCATGCCAGCCAGATACGCCTCGGTCAGGTGCATGGCATCCGGCCGGGAAAGCGCGTCAGCGGGATTCACCAACTGGAGGCGCTCGTTGTATTCGCGAAAATCCAACCGGATCTTGCCCACCGTCAGCAACTGCACCACGACCCCGAGGGTGTGGGCGCTGGAGCAGCCCAGCTTGAAGACGCACTCGTCTATTTTCTCAGCCAGCGAGAGGGAGGACTCGAAGACTTCCCCCGCCTGCCCGGCCACCGTACTTGTGCGAGTCTGCCTGATACGAATTTCGCTTATGTTTATGGGGGACATTCAAACAGCATAAAGTTAATAATTAAACAACTGCAAGCTGCATTAAATATACCGCGCAACCGCTGACCGCCGGATACCCCCCCTTCCTTGTGCCAGCCAAATTGCGGCAACCGCGCACCCAGCCGAACCAGAAATGCGCGCCTCAAAAGCCCCCGCGCGCCGGCGCCACGCCGATTGAGCTTGGTTCCCCCGGCAAACAAGGCTTTGCTGAAACACTATGGGTCACAACAAAGGCAAAGATAATGTTACGAAACGCAACGCACGCC
>JBIKSY010000054.1:0-18363 GCA_044348365.1 Chthoniobacteraceae bacterium | reverse complement strand
ATTGAGCGCCAGCACCCGAGGGGAGGAAACCGGCGTGGGGGCGGTCCGAGCATAAAAGTGCCCCGGCAGCCGGGTGTAGCTGTTGTCAAAAGCAAAGGGGGCGGGCGCGGCTCCGTGAGTCATGGGAATATTCTGGCAGCGGCTTTTGGAATTGGGAGGCTCGGCGCGCAAAAACGCCAAATCCCTATGAGGTTTGTTTCCCTCCCCAGCTTCCCTTGCGTTGCGCTTTGCTGGCGTTACTCTGTCTGCCTGCATCAAATGAAAAAGCAGCCGCGTCTTCTTTCCCGTCTCTCCTCCAGCCTTCTGGCTGGGGCCCTTCCTTTCCTTGCCTCGTTTGGATCCGCTGCGGCGCCTGCCGCCGCTGCGGAAAAAAGCGCAGCCGCCTACGTCGTCATCGACCACGCCAGCGGCCACGTGCTCGAGGAGTTCAACGCCAACAAAAAGCTGCAGGTCGCGAGCCTCACCAAAATCGTCACAGCGGCCGTCGTGCTCGACTGGGCGCACGCAGCCAACCAGAGCATCGACCAGTTGGCGACGATTCAACCCTTTCGTCCGGAACTGGCCAATTCTCAGGGGGTCCAGTGGGCTCCTGGAGACCGGGCCACGCTCAAGGACCTGCTCTACGCGGCGCTGTTACAGTCCGACAACATTGCGGCGGAGGCCCTCGCCGACTTTGTGGGGGCCGCCCTTTCCGGCGGCCAAGACAAGGAGCTGCACCAGGTCAGCTTCGTGAGCCAGATGAACGCGCTGGCCCGGAAGCTGGGCGCGGTAAACTCCCGTTTCCTCAATGCCCACGGCCTTGACTCGCTCGAATCCAAACGCCCCTACTCGACGGCGGAAGACATGGCCAAGGTCAGCGCTTACGCCATGGCCAACCCGGCGTTTGTCTTCTACGTGACCCAGAAGGAACGTCGCATCTCCATCCTCCGCGCGGACGGCTCAAAGCAGGGCTTCCAACTGGTCAATACCAACCGCCTTTTGGGACGCAACGGCATTGACGGACTCAAAACCGGCACGACCAAGCGCTCGGGAGAATGCCTCATTATTTCGGCAGCAAAGCCGCCCGAAGTCCGCAAGGAGGGCGACACCTTCTTCACCACGCCGCGCCGACTGGAGCTCGTCGTGCTAGGCTCAGAGGACCGTTTCACCGAGGCGGAAGCCCTTCTCCAACGGGGCTGGGCCGCACACGAAGCCTGGGTCGCCGCCGGGCGTCCCGAGACACCCCGGCCCCAGAAACGCTCGCTCCTCGGCCTCTAGCCGCCGCGCGGTCCACAGAGGCGCAGGTGCTGGCGCCCCGCTGACCGCCCGTTTGCGGCCAGCGATAGCTGCGTTATTCTCCCTGCCGGACTGCCGATTACCTTACGTTGGCGCTCAAAAAACACAGAACTTCTTCCTCCGTCCACAGGACGTTACTCCACTCAAACGCAGACCAACCACGATGAACTCCAAGCTCCGCAATTGCCTGCTCACCGCCGCTCCACTCCTGCTTCTGGGAGGCTGTGCGGCTCCTCGTCCCCAGGAGGCGCATTACAGCGTCACCGCACTCCGCCCCATCTCTCCGGAGGCGGTCCGGGTAAAGGTCTCCCTGCGCCAGCAGGCCGTCTATGTGATGGAAGGCGAACGGCTCCTCATGGCCGCGGCCACCTGCGTAGGCCTGCCTGAAAAACCCACCCCACGCGGCACGTTCCGCATCACACAGAAAATTGAGCACAAGCGCTCCAATTCCTACGGGTACTTTGTCCGGGGTGGCGAGATCGAGCCGGGGGAGGCGCGCAATCCGAAGCCGGGACGTTTTGTCGGATATCCGATGGCCTACTGGTGCGAGTTTTCGCCAGCGTACGGCTTCCATTCCGGCTACGTGCATCCGGTCCCGCGCACGCACGGCTGCCTCCGCCTGCACAAGAGCGTCGCTCCCAAGTTTTACGCGCTCGTCAGCGAGGGCACGCCGGTAAACATCGCGGACGACCAGCCCGAGGACGCGAAGTATGCGGCGCAGGTGGCGAGGCCCACTGACTACAAGGACCCGGATCCCGCCGCCGAGCTGATGATTTCCGACGGGGCCTTTGAAAAGCCGGCCGGCCCCCTGCTGGTACCCCAGTAGGGCCTCCCTCCGCCGCCTCTTCACCCGCCACCCCGCCCCTCTTCCGCTCCCATGTCTGAAACCCCGAAACCCCCAGCCCCCCGAGTCAACCTCCGCACCCCCGATGTGATGGCCGCCGTGCAAGCCCAAGTGGAGCAGCACTACCGCAGCGAGATTGTCGAGGGGTTGCGCCAACGGGGCGGCGAGGTGACCGTGGGAAGCGTCACGGTTCGGCTGGCGAAGCAGTTCGGGTTTTGCTACGGGGTGGAGCGGGCTATTGACCTGGCATACGCGGCCCGGAAAGTCTTCGCCGAAAGACGTCTTTTTATTCTGGGGGAAATCATTCACAACCCCGAGGTCAACCGCCAGATTGGGGAACTGGGAATCGTCAACCTGCTCTCCAAGGAGGACGAAGTCCCCATGGAATCGCTGCACCCGGAGGATGTGGTGATTGTCCCGGCCTTCGGCACTGACGTCCAGACGCTAAACCGGGTCAAGGAGAGGGGCTGCCAGATCGTGGACACCACCTGCGGGGATGTGATGAGCGTGTGGAAGCGGGTCAGGCAGTATGCGGTGGAGGAAATGACCTCCATCATTCACGGTAAAGCCTCCCACGAAGAGACCAAGGCCACCGCCTCCCGGGCAACCGCCGGAGGCAAGGGCCACTACCTTGTGGTGTTGACCCTGGAGGAAACCGACCGGGTGTGTACCTACATTGAGCAGGGCGGGGACAAGCAGGCGTTCTTGGAGCGGTTTGAGGGGGCGCACAGCGAGGGCTTCGACCCGGATTTGCACCTCCAACGGGTTGGAGTTGCCAACCAGACCACAATGCTTCGCGGGGAAACAGAGGAGGTGCAGCGGCGGATCGCCGCTGCGATCCAGAAACGGGACGGGGGAGCCGTCCCGGGCGCGAATTTCCGCTACTTTGACACGATCTGCGGCGCAACGCAGGAAAGGCAGGACGCGCTGCGGGACATGCTGGTGAGCCCAATGAACCTGCTGCTGGTCGTGGGGGGTTACAATTCCTCGAACACCTCACACCTTGCGGAAATGGGAAAGGAGAAGCTGCCCACCTATTTTATCCGGAACGCGGAGCGGCTGGAGTCGTGCAAAAAAATCACCCACTACGATCTACACCTCAAAACCGAGGTGACCCGCGAAGACTGGCTGCCGCCCTCGCCGTTGGTGGTGGGGGTAACCGCGGGGGCGAGTTGTCCAAACAATCTAATCGAAGACACGATCGTACGCCTTTTTGAACTGGAGGGCATCTCCCGCGACAGCGTACTCGCCGCTGTGCGGACCTAGGGCAGGCCCGTACCCTGTGTAAAAAAACTGCGCAAACCCGCACTGCGCGTTGCAAACCCGACGGGGTCTCATAGACTCCCGCCCCCATTCTTTGAACACCCCGCTGATGAACACACCCTGGGATATCAACTCCGCCATTTCACTGTACAACATCGACAGGTGGGGCTCCGGTTACTTCACGATCAACCCGAAGGGACACATTTCCGTCCTGCCGACGCTGAATCCAGACACTCCCATTGACCTCACTGAGTTGGTGGAGGAGGCCAAACAGAGGGGGCTCAACTTCCCGATGGTCCTGCGTTTTCAGGATTTGCTCCGCCACAGGGTGGAGCGGATCAACCTCAGCTTTGCGGAGGCCATCAGCGAGATGGGCTACCGCTCGCTTTACAGGGGGGTGTTTCCAATCAAGGTCAACCAACTCCGGGAGGTGGTCGAGGAGATCATGGACGCGGGCAAACCGTTCCACTTTGGGATTGAAGCGGGCTCGAAGCCCGAGCTGCTGGCGGCATTGGCCATCCACAAGGACCCCGAAAGCCTCATCATCTGCAACGGCTACAAGGACGCCCTCTTCATCCAGAATGCGCTTCTGGGGAGCAAACTCGGCAAAAAGGTCATCATGGTGGTGGAAAAGCTGGAAGAGCTTTTCCAAATCATCCAAGTCTCCCAGGAGATGGGGGTGGAGCCCATGATCGGCATGCGGGTGCGCCTTTCCGCCAAGGGGGCCGGCAAGTGGGCCACCAGCGGGGGCGAGAACGCCAAGTTCGGCCTGAGCACCTCGGATCTCGTGGCTGCCTCCAACGCCCTCAAGGAAAAGGGGCTCGCGCACTGCCTGCGCTTGGTTCATTTCCACGTAGGCTCCCAGGTGCCCGACATCGGCACCATCAAGCGGGCGGCACGCGAAGCGGCGCGCTTTTACGCAAAACTCGCAAAGATGGGCCACACCATGGGCTATCTGGACGTCGGCGGCGGACTCGGGGTCGACTACGACGGTTCCCGGACGGCGTTCGAGAGTTCGATGAACTATAGCCTAGCCGAATACGCTCGGGACATCGTCTGGAACGTGATGGATGTGTGCGATTCGGAAAAGGTGGAGCATCCCGTGCTCATCTCGGAAAGCGGACGGGCCATCGTGGCGCACCACTCCGTGCTGGTGGTCGAGGCCTTTGGCTCTATTGAAAAGGACAAGGCTCGGATCAAGGCCGTCCCGACGCCGAACGACCCAAAGCAGGTCTCGGACATTCTCGAGCTGCAAAAAACCATCACCGGGCTCAACTGGGCCGAGACGCTCCACGACGCCCAGCAGATCAAGGAACAGAGTCAGGCGATGTTCGAACTCGGCCTGCTCGAACTCGAGAGCAAGGCAAAGATCGAACAGGCCTACTGGCAGATTGCCCAGCAGGTCGTCACCTTCACCAAGGGAGCCAAATACATCCCCGACGAGGTGCGCGAACTCGAGATCAGCCTTGGCGACCAGTACGTCTGCAACTTTTCGGTGTTCCAGTCCCTTCTGGACCACTGGGCCCTCGGCCAGTTGTTTCCTGTCATGCCCATTGACCGGCTGGAGTGTTTCCCCGACAGAAACGCCACCCTCGTGGACATTACCTGCGATTCGGACGGCAAGATGTCGAAGTTCATCGACCTGCACGACGTCAAGGACACCCTCCCCCTGCACCAACTCACGCCCGGGGAGCCCTACCTCATCGGCTTTTTTCTCATGGGCGCCTATCAGGACATCATGGGCGACCTCCACAACCTCTTCGGCCGCGTCAACGAAGCCCATGCCTTTCTCGACGAGGACGAGGACAGCGGCTGGTACATTGAAGAAACGTTGGAAGGCTCCACCATTGAAGACGTGCTCAAGGTCGTCCAGTGGGACCAGACCGAGCTCATGCGCCAGATGAAGATCCAGGTGGACGCCTCCATCAAAAGCGACCGCCTCAAGCCAAACGAGGCAATGCGCCTGCTGGCAAGCTACGAAAAAGCGCTCAAGGGTTACACCTACCTGCAGTTCAACCACCCCGCAAAGTAAGGGGTCGGTGGTGCAGGGGGCCCGCTTCCGCAGCAGCAAAAGCCTATGCCTGATCTCGCGCCAGATGCCCCTTCCAAACCCGCTCAAGCCGGCCAACCGGGCTGGCCCGGTCGGATTTTCGACGGCTACCTGATCGCCTTCACCGCAGAGGGCCTGCTGACGCTCCTCCACCGGGCGCTCCCCACCGGACTGGCCGGCAAACTGCTGGGGACGGCAAACGCCTTCGCCGGCTTTTGCTCGGTGCTGTTAGGGGTCCTCGTCACGTTGATCCTCTGCAGCTACCGCCGGACTGCCTGGAAAATCCTTGTGCCGGCGCTTTTTCTGACCTTCTGGAAGGCGTTCTATTTCCTTCCGCTTCCCGCGTATTTTTCGTGGCACAGTTTGGAACTGGGTGGGGCGCTGAGCCAGACCGTCGCCGGTTCCGCCACCATTTTAGGGCTTCGCAAACGTTCCGGAGGCACCTCCTTTTTGTTTCCGCCTGAGGCCACCTGTTTTGCGGAGTTTTCTTGGGCGCGCACCGGCTTTACCCTGGCGACCAAGCTTTTCCTGGTGCTGCCTGCGCTCTTTGTCTACCTGCTCGTCTCGGCCCAGATCCTAGTGCGTGAGTACTCCTCCGGATTTTTGGAGGTCACGCCCTCCGGCATCTTCGCCGAAGCGAGGATTTACGAACAAAATGGGCGCAAAATCTACCTACTGCCGACCATTCACATCGCCTCGCCCTCCTTCTACGAGACCCTGATGGACGGCCTTCCGGAAAAGAGCTCGGTCATTCTTCCGGAGGGGGTCACGGATCAGAAGGGGCTGATGAAAACAGCCATCGACTATTCTGGGGCCGCGGATTCGGTTGGCTTGGCGGCACAGCCTGACTTGACCGTACAGCACAAGAACCACGCTGTGCTCAGGTGCGATGCAGACGTGAGCGACTTTTCGCCGGTGACGCTCAGCGTTCTGAACGGGTTGGGGCAGGTCCTTAAAAATATAAAATCTGGCGAAACAGAGGGCGTCCTCACCGCATTGGAGGCGCTTGACGCAGGGGACCCGATGGCGCTCTGGAAGGACATTCTGGAAACCCGGAACAACAAGGTGCTGGAAGGGCTCAAGCTGGCGCTCCCCCAGTACGAACACGTAGCGGTACCGTGGGGTGCCGCGCACATGCCCGGGATTGAGCGCGGTTTGTTCGCAATGCAGGCCCGAAGGATCGAGAGCAAGCGCGTGGAGGTTCTCAAATGGAGTGAGATCAAGCTCCTCCCGCAGCTCTAAAAGGCTTCGGGCTCGGGCACACCTCCCCTCCTCCTTCTCCATAAACGTGAGTCTTGGATCCGCCATTCTCAGCCTGTTGCGGGAACAACCGCACCAGCCCGGCACCCTGGCCACCCTGCTTGATGCACCCCGGCTCCAAGTGCAGGAGGCGGTTGCTCGACTCAAAGAGGCCGGGATAGACATCGCGCTGCACCCGCACAGGGGGTATCTTCTGCAATCCCTACCGCAAAAGCTGGTTGCCGACGACCTGCTCTCCAGACCGGGCGCCAGCTGGCTGGAGGAAATATGGACCCTTGAGAGCACCGGCTCCACAAACACGGTTGCCCTCGAGCAGGGCCAGCTCGGCCTTCCCGGACCTCTTGCCATCTTCGCGGAGCACCAGACTGCAGGCAGAGGCAGGTTCGCCCGCAAATGGGAATCCGACGCGGGCGAGGGGCTCAGTCTTTCGCTTCTGCTACGCCCCGCGGCGGAGCAACGGTTCTGGCCGCGGTTGACAACTCTGGCGGCGCTAGCCGTGGCACGGTGCGTGGCAGAACTCCTCCCCGACAAAAGCGTCCAGATCAAATGGCCGAACGATGTGGTCGCCTCCGGCAAAAAAATAGCGGGCATCCTCGCAGAAACCGGGAGCGACCCCGCCCGCGGCAGTTTCGTGGTGCTTGGCATAGGGCTCAACGTCAACCAGGCCAGCTTCCCGGTTCCCCTCAACACGACGGCCGTCTCCCTTCGAGTGCTTGCGGGGTACGCGCTGGAGCGGGCTGCGGTCGCGGCACGTCTTCTGGGGCATCTTGGCGAGCAGCTATCCCGCTTGGAACAGGATTTTTCCGACCCGCTCGCGGAGGTGGTGCGCCGAAGCAGCGTGCTGGGCCGGCGGCTCACGCTACACACCGGCGCCATGGCCCTAGAGGGCACAGCAGAGGCGCTCGATCCCGAGGGCCTCCTCCTGCTCCGCATGGATGACGGCACACTCCGGAGCTTTTCCGCCGGAGAAGTCTCGCTGAGCCAAAGGTAGGATCCACAGGGTACTCCGACACGAAAACGCCGGCGTCCGCCGGGCCCCCCAACCGAGGTAAAGCCCCCGAGCTGCGGTGGGTTGGAACTTTGTTCTTTCCATTTTTGTTTCGTACCCGCGTAGGCTATCCTTCCTATCGACGCTTTCGCCGGTCAAAGCAACGGCCCCTAGTTTCCCGCGCAGCGCGGACCGGTGATCTCTAGAACCCGCACCCTCCCGTGAGCAAAAACCTTCTTTTTTCGTCCCTCGGTCTCCCGCTGGTCACAGCAGCCGCGATCGTGGTGGGTATCCCGCTTGGTCGCAGCCTGCAACCCTCTGTCCAAAAGACCGCTACGGGCGCGGCGTCCAGCGACGGCGTAACCGCCTCCTCACGGCTGGCACCGTCAAAATCCGGCCCAAAAGGCGCTTCCTCCGAAGCGGACGATGCCGCCGCAGACGCGGAGTTTTCGCGCCTTCTGGGAGAGAAAACCCTCGCCGAATCCAAACGCACTCCGCTCCAGATTATGAGCGTTATTTCAGCCGCCTATCAGGAGAAAAGCGAGCTGCGCAGGTTTCTTGGAATCTACGAATCGGTTTCGGAACTGGGCAAGGAAAGCATCGGCGAAGCGCTGGAGCGTGCGCGTACTGAAAACAACCCTATAGCCGTTCGCGCCTTGGAAAGGCGCTGGGCTGAAATCGACCCGGAGGGGGCGACAAAGGAGTGGCAGGAGGGCAAAGGAAAACCGCCCAGCGACGCTTTTTTTGGGGCTTGGGCCAAGGCCAATCCGGCGGGAGCCCTGCGCTGGTTCTCGGCCCTGCCCGAGGGGGAAATTCGCAAAGAGGCAAGCGTGGCGATTCTGGACCGCATTGCAAAGGCGGACCCCCTGCGCGCGCTGGATTTTGCCAACCAACTGGCCGAGGGAAAGGATCAGGCGCTGTTGGTCACGCGTGCGCTTGCCGCCCTCGGAACCAAGGATCCCAACACCGCGCTGGCCGCCGCACAGGGCCTCCCAGAGGGACCCGGACGGAAGGCAGGACTGGATTCCGTCGTCACCCAAATCGCGACGACAAACCTGGAGGAGGCTCAGAGACTGGCGAAGGAACTTCCGGCAAACACCCTCTCTGGTGCGGGCTCGGTCATTGCGGGTGCGCTGGTAAGACAGAGCCCCGAAACCGCCCTCGGATGGGCGTCGGTGCTGCCGGATGGGACGACAAAGGCCTCCGCATACGCCGGGATTGCCCGCGAATGGGCCAGCCGCGACGTGGTGGCCGCGGCCACCTGGCTCGACTCCTTGCCCAAGGGGGCGGAACGCGATTCTGCGGTGGCCTCCTTTGCCAACCGCACTGCGCCCCGGGATCCCGAGGGTGCCACAGCCTGGGCCTCCACCCTGCCGAAGGGAGAGCAGCGCACCAGCGTGCTGACCCAAACCCTCGCAATCTGGCAGCGGGTCAACGCCTCGGCGGCAGCCGAATGGCTGGCCAAGGCCCCAGACATTTCCGCCAGCGAACGCGAAGCCCTTTCCGAGGCCGCCTCACAGCGCTTCGATCCGCAGCGCTTCCGCCAGTTCCGCGAGCGACGCGCAGGCAACTAGCCAGCCGCCCACCGAGGTCCGCAGCCACCGCGGCTATGGACGAATCCCCCCCTTAACGCTCATACTTCACTGATGCAATCCGCCACCGTAAGCGTACCGGGAACCACCGCCAATCTTGGGCCGGGCTATGATTGCCTCGGCATCGCACTTGGGCTTTCCAACAAGGTCACAGTCTCCCGACGCTCCCCCGAAACACAGGCACACACGCCTGCCGGCTCCCACTCGGGGGACGCCATGGCGGCGGAAGCCTCCCACAGTTTTTTCTCCAAAACCGGCCTCGAACCCTTCTCCTTTGACTGGACCATCTCGGGACAGGTTCCACCCTCTCGTGGCATGGGCAGTTCGGTCACAGTCCGGCTGGGGCTGCTTGCGGGGTTGAACACCCTTGCAGGCGGGGCTGTCTCGCGTGAGGTCCTCTTTGAACTCTGCGCACAGCTTGAGGGACATCCGGACAACGCGGCCCCGGCGGCGTACGGCGGCTTTACCGTGGCAGGCGGTCCCCTGGTGGCCCGCTTCGAAGTAGCTCCCGAGCTGCACTTTGTGCTGCTCGTCCCCGACTTTGAAGTCAGCACTCCCGCAGCCCGCGAGGTCCTGCCGCGGCAACTGGACCACTCCGCCGCCGTCCTGAGCTGCGCCAACGCCTGCCGCATCACCGCTGCCTTCGCCTCCCAAAACTATGCGCTCCTCCGAGGCGCCTTCCGGGACGGCCTCCACCAACCCTTCAGACACGCCCTCATCCCCTTCCTCTCGGAGGTCATTGCCGCGGGAGAAAAGGCCGGTGCGCTCGGGGGCTTTCTCTCCGGCTCCGGCTCCACCATTTGCTGCGTGACCACCGAGACGCCAGAGGCGGTTGCCGCGGCAATGTCGCTGGCGGCCGAAGGGGCCCACCGCACCCTTATCACGCACGCGGACAACACAGGACTGACCGTGCTCACCGCCTCTTGAGTCGAAGGAACGCACCGCCGCCCCATGGCTTCCCCGAGACTCGAGGAGTTTGAACAGTTCGCAATCGAGGTCATCCTCGAGCGCCGGCGAGGCAAACGCGCAGCGCTTCTGCGCAGCTTTCTGTGGCTGCTGAGCGGACTCTTCCGAGTGATCGTTCAGGCGAAACTGCGGCTCTTTGCCGAGAGAGTGTTCCGCCCACACAGCACGGGCTGCCTGGTGATTTCCATCGGCAACCTCACCGTGGGGGGCACGGGCAAGACGCCGGTCGTGGAAAAGCTGGCCCGCACCCTGCAGGATGCTGGACGGCGCGTTGCCATCCTTTCCCGTGGCTACAAGGCCAAAAAGCCGCCCCTGCTCCGGCGAATGCAACGCAAATGGCTGGGACTTGACCAACGCAAAACCCGGGTGGTCCACGACGGGCAGAGACTCCTGCTCGACAGCCGTTTTGCCGGCGACGAGCCCTACATGCTGGCCCGGTCGCTGGCCAACGTGGTGGTGCTCGTAGACAAGAACAGGGTGCGCGCCGCGCTCGAGGGAGTCCGCTCCTTTGGCTGCGACACGCTCCTCCTCGACGACGGCATGCAGTACGTCACCCTCAGCCGTCGCATCGACATCTGCCTCATCGACTGCCAAGCCCCCTTTGGCAACGAATACCTGCTCCCCCGCGGGACCCTCAGGGAACCGCCGGAAAACCTCGCCCGAGCCAACTACATTTTCCTAACCAAAAGCAATGGCACCGACCAGGGCGCCCTCGTAAAGAGGATCCGCCGCTACAATCCCACGGCCGGAATCATCGAATGCACGCACCGCGCTCTGCACCTAAAGAACCTCTACACCGGCGAAGAACTTCCGCTGGAGTGGCTGCATGGCCGCCACGTAGGGGCGCTCTCGGGAATTGCGAGACCGGAAAGCTTTGAGGACAAACTCACAGATCTGGGCGCCAAGCTCAACCTCACCGCCCGTTTTGCCGACCATCACCGCTTTGTAGATTCAGAGCTCAACGACTTCATCTCGCGGTGCGTCCGGAGGGACCTGGACGCGGTCATCACCACAGAAAAAGACAGCGTCCGGTTCCCGCACCGGCCTCCCGAAATGGATGTCCCCGTGCTTTTCCTGCGGGTTGAAATTGAGATTCTCAAGGGGCACGCAGTCTGGGACGACCTGATTGGCCGCATCTGTGATCCACCACCCACCCTGCTGCCGGACCTGCTTTTTGCCTGAGGGACATGCCCGGGCAGGTTAATTGTCGCCGAGGTTGTCCGGCACGTCCGTGAGAAACTCAAACACCGGGCCGTGTGTGCGCACCAACCCCTTCCAGAGCACAGGTAGGAGGTCAGGCTCCAAGAGGTTGGGCCCCGGGGAATGCACCACCCAGGTGGTTCCCGTCAGCTCCTTTTCGAGCTGCCCCTTGCTCCAGCCGGAATAACCGGCGAAAACGCGCAGCACCGTGCCCTCCTCCTGCACCAATTCCAAGGCAGTCTCCAGGGTCAGATCATGACGCCACGACCAGGAACCCCCGCCGGTGGCGGCATCCTCATTCCAGCGAAACGCCGCCAACAGCAGTTGGTCTGACCCCACTGGCCCGCCCAGATAGACCGGCACCATGGCCAACTCACCCAGCTCTTCATTGGGCATCAGCTCGTTTAAGCGCTTTCCACTGGGTCTGTTTAGAACGACGCCAAAGGCTCCGTTTTCCGCGTCCTGCATCGACAAAAACACGACGGTCCGCTCGAAGTTAGTATCACGGAGACCGGGATGGGCCAGCAACACTGACCCCGCCAGCGACTCGGGTTGAGGCTGAAATTCACGCACCCCGACAGCCTGCGATTTCTGCGCCGCGAGGCAAGAAGTCTCCCACATTAATCACCGGAGTTTTTCGCACCTCTTCCGCCGTAAGAGGCGGCCTGCGCCGAACGCAACCCCTTGGCCAACCCCGGGCATCCACTCTGATAGACTGAAGCGGGGCGGCATGCCATGCTCCCAACCCACCCCGATGGAAATCGCCCGCCAATACACGCTCGAACTCGTCTGCGCCCTCCTGACCATCCCGGTTTTACTCTCCACCGGGCTTGCGGTCCGCAGGGTGGTGGTCAACCGCTACCGCGTTCCGCTGGGCATCCGGTACAAAATCGCGTGCGCTGCCCTCAGCGCGCACCTGCCCCTCTCCATCTACCAGTGGGCCGTCGAGGCGCAGTTCGCCGCCCGCGCCAAGACCCCATCGGATGTGGCGGTGGACAATGCCACCGCCCCGGTTCATCCCTTCCTTTTTCCGGAGGCTCTGCTTCAGGGGCTGCTCGCCATCTCCATCCTTTTCTGCGCCCTGACCCTTGTGCAATTGGTGCGCAAATATTTCTGGGATGACTGGTTTGAGCGGACAACGGAGGCCGAGGCCCCCAAGTTTCTGAGCGACATCGGGAGCGCCTGCATCGTGGGACTCTCTCTGGTTCTGATAGCCACCGGCGTCTACCACAAGGATCTCAGCGGCCTGGAACTGGGCTCGACCGTCTCCGTGGCGGTGCTAGGGTTTGCCAGCCAAGATCTTCTTGGCAACCTTCTCTCCGGAATCGCCTTGCAGATAGGCAGCCCCTTCAAAAAGGGAGACTGGCTGCTCATCGACACCAGGCGGCTCCAGGTGCAGGAGGTCAACTGGCGCTCCACCCGGATGCGCTCCCCGGAAAACGTCCTCGTGGACGTTCCAAACAAGACCATCGCAGGCGGCACAATCATCAACCTGTCGGCTCCCACCTCCGAACGGGCGCTCCGCGTCACCGTCGGGTTTGACCACGGTGCCGCCCCCGAGGAGGTGAAGGCTTGCCTGCTGAGCGCCGCGAATTCAGCGCGCAACGTCCTGTCCGCTCCGGCGCCAAAGGCAGCCTTGAAGGACTTTGCAGAAGCCGCCATCCACTACGAGCTCGTCTTCTGGGTGGCCAACGAAGACTCGCTCATGGAGGCTTCCGACTCCGTCCAGACCGGTATCTGGCACGCGGCAAAACGCTCCGGCCTAAAGCTGGCCGTTTCCACCCCTCCCGCCCCCGCCCCCGCCCCCGCCCCACCACCGCAACCCGTCCGCTAAAATTCCCATGCGCTCCCTCCCCTCCACCCTCGGGCTCCTCGCCCTCTTCCTCTCCCAGGCCGCCACCCTCACTGCCGCCGACTATTTCCCGCCCCCGGACAGCAAGGGCGGCTGGCGCACGCTTTCTTCCCCGACTGAAATCCGAGAAAAAGCCGGAATCGCGCTGGACCGCTTGGAAAAGGCCTACCAGATCTGCGAACGAGGCACCCCCAACGGCGGCCTGCTTGTGGTGCGCAAAGGCTACCTCGTTTTTGAAAAGTACTTCGGCAAGGCCAGCCGCAATGCCAATCCGGACATGGCTTCCACTGGCAAGGCCTACACCAGCATCGCCTGCGGAGTGATGCTGCACGAGTTCAAGGACCGCATTCCGGAGGGCCTCGATACAAAGGTCTTCACGGAAAAATACCTGCCCCAGGCGCTTCCGCTCAACGACCCGCGCAAGGCCGACATCAAGCTCGGCCAACTGCTTTGCATGAGCTCCGGATACTGGGGCGAAGGCCAGACGCCCTCGGGCTTTGTGCAGGGCAAAAGCCAGCCCCTCAAGCCGGTCCCCGGCCAGAACATCCGCGACCTGGACCGCTCCTCGCTGGACGTGCCGCTCTGGTGCGCGCCGGGAGAGGGCTACTCCTACTCCTCGCCCGCACCGCACATCGCCTCCATCGTCCTGCGTAACATCGCCGGGATGGAGCTGCAGGATTACATCCGCACGCGTCTGGGAGACCCCATGGGCTGGGAGTCGTGGGGCTACTGCCTGCACCGCGGGGACTTTGACATGCCCCACGCAAACGGCGCCGGCAGCACGGCCATCCACGCCACCGACGCGCTCCGCTTCGGCTACTGCCTCGCCAAGGGCGGCAGGTGGGAGAACAAACAGCTCGTGCCCGCGGACTACATCCGCAAGTGCCAGGAAATCTCCCCCTACAACCCCCACACCCCCTTCAGCCTGCAGTTTGAAACCAACGCGGACGGCCACGTTCTGGGCGCGCCTCGGGACGCCTTCTTCAAGTCCGGCGCCGGCGGTTTCGGGATCCTGGTGGTTCCTTCGCTAGACCTGGTGATTTACAAACTCGGCGGAAAAGACGGCCAATACGACCCCGCTCTCACCGGGTTGCCCCAACCCGCGTTTACCGACCACTCAAGGGAGGGCTGGCAGCCCATTCCCCGCAGCGCCTACAACGAGGGCAGCCTCAGCGGCGACGACGGACTCCGGCGCGTTCTGGAACTCGTATCGCTAGCGGTGCTCGACTGAAACGTCACCTGCCTTCCGCCCCGTAGGAGAAGCACATCACGCGGGGTGTGCTGCCATCGCGGCCGCGCTCGTTCTGCATCACCAACAGACGCCGGTTTGCGAGAACCGGCGGCGTCCACGTCTCGGGGGCGTCGACCAGACGCGTGCGCTGCAAAACCTCCGCCTTGGCGGCGCCCGGCTTAAACCGCACAAGCTCCCCGAACTCCCCAAGGGCCAGTAAACCCGCCTCCCCCAGGTCCACCAAGCTACCCCGCCCGAACTTTCCTCCGAAGTCCTCGTGCCAGCGCTCCTCACCCGTCTTCGCATCGAGGCACACTAATTCCGCAAGCCGCGGATTCTGACCGTCAAAGCCGAACAGGAGACCGTCACGGAACACGGGCGTGTGAAACTGGGCACCAAGCCGAGAACTGCCCCAAAGTTTCCGCAGCGAACCCTCGGCGGAGAGTTCGCTCAAAACGCCCCCGCTGCCATAGGCCTCCGTCGTGAAAACCTGGTTCCCGCCCACAAGCACCGGTGACGACGCATTCACAGACTCCGGAATCCTCGCCCTGTGGGAAAGCTCCCCCAGCACCGCGCCGCTGGCCGTCTCGATGCAAAGCAACCCGCCCGTCGCCGGACGGCTTTCGCCGCCAGTAAACAAGAGCACCGCACTCTTGCCGCCGGAGTTCCCGCCAAGCCGCACGGGAATTGCAGACGAGTAGCCCGCGCCCCATTCGTGCTTCGCCACCCAAACCTCGTTCCCGGTTCCCGCATCCAACGCCACCACGCAACGCCCCCCCTCGCCTCCCACCGGAGCGATCACCTTCCCCTCGAGCACCAGCGGCGTGGAGCCGTGGCCGAAAAAGTTGTCCCGCATCCCGTAGTCCGCGTGTAGATCTCGCTTCCACAAAACGGATCCATCCTTCAGGTCAACGCAGTGCAGAAGGCCGGTGATTCCAAGCGCGTAAACCTTTCCACCCGCAATCACGGGGTTCGACTTGGTACCGTCCCCGGAGCCATACCTGTCCCGGTAGGGCGCCTCGTAAGCCGCTTGCCAGAGCGGCTTTCCAGACTTCAAATCCAAACAGTCGAGCACCTCCTGGGTGCCCATCCGGTGAAACACCACCACCCGCTCCCCCAGCACCGCGGGACAAGACCAACCCTTTCCCTTCGGAAACTCCCAAGCCTTGGCAAATCCAGCCTCGGGCCAGAAGCCCGCCACGTCCTCCGCGGCCGCCCTGCAGTCATTCCCAACCCCCAGAAACCGCGGCCAGTCTGCCGCCCGCAGCTCGACGGCGGCCGTGGCGCAGAGAATCGCCGGAACCCAATGCCGCTTCAAACTCCCCACCCAGTTTCCGACGGCAGAGACCGAGGGGTTCATGCCGACAACGCCTCCTTCGGGGCGCGCCCGTGGGTGAGCGGTTCCGGCAGCTCTGCAAACTCCGCCACGCACGCGAAGAGATCGCTGTAATCCTTGCCGTCGACGTCACCAATCAGGCAGTCGGTGAGCTTGCCCCGCATCTCAGGGTGTTTCTTCAACATGTCTGCAAAACTGAAGTTCCTGTCGTAGAAGGCGTACACGAGGTTCCTCATGTTCTCGATCGATTCGCAAAGCCGCTCCCCGTACTCTTGGAAGAAGGAGCCGCTCACCGTGCCCGCGGACAGCGCCGCGTCGACGGCGTCCGCCGCCATCTCGCCGCTCTTGAGCGCAAGGAACACGCCGCTCGAAAACACGGGATCAAGAAATGCGAAGGCATCTCCAGCAAGCAACAGGCCATCCGAAGCGCAGTTGCGGGAGCGGTAGGAGTACTCACCGGTCACCCAGTATTCGCCGAACTGCTCCGCCTCGGCCAGATACTCCGTGATCCAGGAATTGTTTCCGATCTCACGCTTCATGATTTCCGCAGGATCCTTGGTGCCGTTAAAGAGGTACTTTTGCTCGGCCACAATGCCCACGCTGACCACGTCGCCCCGCAGCGGAATGTACCAGAACCAACCCCGGTCCGGCACATAAGCCACCGTGGTGTTTCCCTCGTCGATGCCCGGGTCGCGCTTCGCGCCACGGTAAAGCGTCCACACCGCGATCTTGTTGAGCTTCGGGTCGCGCACCCGCCACCCCTCGCGCAAAGTCGCCACCTGCTCCCGCCCGGAGCAGTCAATGGTGATGGGCGCGAACGCCTCGAAAGTCCGTCCGTCCGGGCCGGTGGCGCAAACGCCCACGACGGCTCCCGAATCGTTTTTAAGCGTCCGTTCCACCCGGGTGAGTTCGTGCACCTCGACGCCCTGCTTCCGGGCGTTGTTGAGCAGCATCAAATCAAACTCGGAACGCTCGACCTGCCAGGTTTTCGCAGCCGGATGATCCAGGTGTTGGAAGAAGTAAAACGGCTGCGAGCGTCGGCCTTCGGGGGTCACAAACTGCACGCTGTATTTCTTGGTGAAGGCGATCTTCTCCATCTCGTCCAACACCCCCAACCGGGAGAGGCTGAACCAGCAGAAGGGCATCAGAGACTCGCCCACATGGTAGCGCGGAAACTGCTCTTTTTCGAGCAGCAGTACGCTGCGCCCCTTTTGTGCGAGCAGCGCAGAGGCCGTCGCCCCGGATGGACCACCACCGATCACGATCACGTCGTACTGATTTTTAATGGGCGTCATAGGTTTTAGGGGTGGAGTCAGACTTTCGTTTGGGAGCACCTCGACGATTCTCGCGAGGAGGGCGCCGTCTTCGGTTCGCAAAATGTTGCACCGTCCGTAGAGCGGGATCCCGGGCTCGGCCCCAAGCAGCGAGGCGAGCGCAGGGGACTGGCACAGCCTGAAAAACTCCTGAGGCTCACTCCTGTAGCGGAGCCCGCTGGCGTTCAAGACGCCACCCAGCGGGACCTTGCCTTCCAAAATCAACGCCCGGACCTCCGGAGGCAGGCCGCACAGAAAAATCTCAATCGCCCCGTACTCCACGGGTGCCCCGCTGGCCTCGGCCAGCAACAGTACTTCCCGGCAACACACGTCCTCTCCACCGCCTGTGTTCTGCAACACGCGCAGTCCGATCGCGCTTTCGTGAAACCGCTGCAGGCGCGAGGTCATGTCCCCCTGGTGCACCAAAAGCGTCCGGGCAGGTTCCGGAATCTCCTCGGCGGAAACAGCCTCAAACTGCGCCCCCGCCTCACTCCTGAAACGCACCAAGGGCTCAAGCAACTCGAAGGAAGGCGTTTTCATACGTAGCGGGAGTTCTGGTGTTGCGGCAAAAAGAAGTCGTGCAGCAGAGAGTCCACCTTCAACAAGGCCTCGCGCGTCAGTTCAAACACCTCGCCGTTCCACTCGCCCAGTCCCGCCTCCGCCAGACCAAGCCACTGCGCCTGAAACTTCTGCCCCACCTCGACTTGAAATTTATCCCGGAAATACGGCGCCCCAACCCGCCCCAGCTTCAGCTGCAGGATCAACTCGCGGATCATGCGTTCCTCCGGGGTCGTGGCCATCGCCCGCAACACCGGCAGTTCGCCGCTTTCCACCGTATCAATGTACTGCTCGATCTCGGTGATGTTCTGAAAATGGACCCCGCCCAAATGCGAAAAGGCGGACACGCCGGCGCCGATGAGATCCGCCCCTTTCCAAAGCGAGTCGCGGTACACGAAGCGGGTGCGCTCCGGATTGCGCACCGCCGTGTAGCCGCTTGTCACCGTGTACCCGGCCTTCTCCAACTCCGCAAAGGCGTACCCAGTCCAGGCACGCTTCGTCACCCAGTTGGCCACGGGCGCCACGAGTTTCCCCTCGGCCTTCATCTGCTTGAAAATCCCTGTGTTGTAGGGGACCTCCATCTGGTAAATCGTCACACAATCGGGCTCCAGTTCAATCAGCTTGCGCACGTTTTC
>JBIKSY010000247.1:0-5647 GCA_044348365.1 Chthoniobacteraceae bacterium | reverse complement strand
AAATCTAGTCAAACCCAATCTGGAACGGCCCCCTCCGGCAAAAGCCGGGGCGGGTCTTCCTGAATCACACCCACCCCATGCGTAAGAAGATCATTGCGGCGAACTGGAAGATGAACATGACGGTGAGCGAGGCGGAGGCGTTCCTCTCCACGTTCCTGCATGAACTCGGCAGCGAAAGCAGCGTGGAAGTGGTCATCGTCCCACCCTTTACCGCCCTGGCGAAGGTCTCCGAGATCCTCGGGCGCGGACAGCAGGCGAAGCTCGGCGCGCAGAACATGTCCGCCGAAAAGAGCGGCGCCTACACCGGCGAAATCAGCGCGCAGATGCTGCGGGAGTTGTACGTGCGCTACGTGGTGATCGGCCACAGCGAACGGCGGACGCTCTTCGGTGAAACCGACGAAACCGTCAACCGGAAGGTGCGCGCCGCCATTGAGGCCGCGCTCAAACCGATCGTATGCATCGGCGAGACCTTGGAACAGCGGGACGCAGACCAGGTTGAGTCGGTCTTGCACCGCCAGATCGAGGCGGGTCTGCATGGACTCACCGCCCGCGAACTGGGCGACACCGTCATCGCCTACGAACCGGTCTGGGCGATCGGCACAGGCCGTACCGCCACGCCGGAACAGGCGCAGGCGGCCCACGCTTTCATCCGCAAAACGCTGGGGGAACTCTGGGACACCGCCACGGCTGAAAAGGTCCGGATCCAGTACGGCGGCAGCGTCAAGCCGCAGAACGCCGCGGAACTGATGCATGCGCCCGACATCGACGGCGCCCTAGTGGGCGGCGCGAGTCTGGAGCCGCGTGGGTTTGCGGACATCGTGAAGGCAGCCCGGGTTTAGGGCGCTCAAATGCCGCCCGTTGGTGCGGGTCACTCGCGCTGCGGGTTGCGTTCCCAAAACACTCCCCCACTGTAGCCTTGGATGGGCGCGCCAGCCGCTGCGAGGCTGACGCGTTGCTCCCCCCAACTGCAGTATTCGGGGTCGAGCTCTATCCCGAAGAAGCTCCGCTCCAGCTTTTTGGCGACCACCGCCGTGGTGCCGCTTCCAAGAAACGGGTCGAACACCATGTCGCCCGGCCGGCTGCTCGCGAGCAACAGCTTGGCCAGAAGCTTCTCGGGTTTTTGAGTCGGATGCTCCGTGTTTTCTGCCATGGACCAGAACGGGACGGTCAGGTCGGTCCACACGTTGGAGGGGTGGGTAAGCCGGAATTTGCCTTCGCCGTCCTCGCGCCAGTCCTTGGGGCAACCCTCCTCCCGGTAGGGCGCCCGCACCTTCTTGCGGAGCTTCACGGCGTTCACGTCGAAGTGAAACCGGCCGCCATTGGTGCAGAACCAGATGTCCTCGGCCACGGACTTCCAATTCGCGGCGGCACCGCGGCCCTTTTCCCGGGCCCAAGTCACCCGGTTGCGCAGCTCGAAGTGTTGTTTGAGCAGTGGGGCGATAAGCAGGGAGGTTTGCCAGTCTGAGCAGACGTAAATGCTGGCGGTCGGTTTGAGGGTGGGCTTGAGCAGGGCCAGCAGGCAGGCAAACCACTCGGTGTACTCGGCCCCGGTGCGCTCCCTGAAAACATTGCCGTTGTAGTTTTTGGTCAGATTGTAGGGCGGGTCGAGAATCAGAAGATCCACGAACCGGGCGGGGAGCTTCGGCAGCACGGCGAAGGTGTCGGCGCAGAGGATCCGGTTGCGGAGCTGCGCTTCTAAAACGGGGATGCCGGTTTGCCAGTCCAAGCCCGGAAAGGATGCTCCTTCCGTTGCGCCCCGGCGCAGGGTCCGGTTCCTTGGCGACCGCGGTTTGAGGGAAGGGGAAGGGCCTTCGGCGTTGCCCGTTTCAGAGCTGAAAACACGCGCCTTTGGCGCGGGATGTGGATCATCCGATATCACACCAGTAATTCGGATTTCACCGAAGGGGGTCGGTTTCTATTTGGCTCCCTGCGGTCCATTCGCGGACGAAAACAGCCCTTTCTCCAAGCGCCTTCATCTGCGAAGGGGCGTACCGCTTTTTCTCCGCGTCAGGAGAGGGTTGGCAGACGCAAGTACACCGCAAAGAGCGAAAAAGTCGCCTTTGGGGTGAGAACCGCAGAGGGCCAAAATCCCGTGCGTAGGTCCGGCCTCGCTGCCTTTGATTCACCCACGCCAGAAATGGTCCCGGAATCCGGAATCAAAGACCGCCCCCCTTACCGCTCCAGCCGTTCCAGCCACTGCCCGAGCGTTTCACGCTTGTCCTCCCCCACCCCCGGGGGCAGGTGCTCCAACATCCAGCGCACATCCTCCGCCGCCGCCGCACGCTCCCCCGCACCCTCCCGCACAAAGGCACGCATCAGCCGCTCCCGCGCCGCATCCGGATCCAGCTCCAGCACCATTTCCAGATAGGGCAGCGCCTCCTTGGACGTGTTGCGGGAATCCATCAGCGGCCCCAGAAGATTGCGCACCATCCGCAAAAGAATGTCCCGCTTGGAGGACGGGCGTTTCGCGCTCGCCGGCACTACCCCGTCCTCGCTCACCGCCGCCACCCCTTCCTCCATCGTCAGCAGGCGCCCCCCCTCGTACACGTCCACCAGCGCGTACTCAGCGCCCTCCTCCTCGCGGTACCCCACCATGAAACGCCCGGGCAGCGGGATTCCCGAGACCCCCGCGATGCCCAGCCGTCGGGCCAGTTCGATGTACAACACCGACAGCGTGATGGGCAACCCCTCCCGGTCGTCCAGTACCTCGTTCAGGTAGCTGTTGGACGGGTTGCCGTAGTCGCTCCGGCTCCCGTGGAAGCCGTTCTCCTCAAACAGGTACCGGTTGAGCCGCCGCACCGCTGACCCCGTCCCCGCCGCGATATCCGCGTCCGCCTTGAGCTCCCGCACCATCTGCCCCACACCCCGCTCGTAGGCGGCCACGTCCAGATCGGGGTTGTCGTGCTTGGACAACAACAGCGCGCAGCGCAGCAGGTCCGCCTCGGCGTCGGGCCGCGCCAGTTCCGCCGCCAGTTCGGCGCGCACGGTGCGCTGGTGCAGTTCGGTGGCGAAAACCCGCAGCAGCGCCGCCTCCTTCTCCAACGCAGCGCTTTTCTCGCCCAGCAGCCTGCGACTCGAGTCCCGCTCCTTGCCCAGCAAATCAAACGCCGCCGCCTTCCCAATTTTCCCGGCGCCCAACGCCTCCACCGTCCCGCGCAGGCCCTCCTCCACCGCAGGGGAAAGCCGCTTTTCCGACACGTCCGCTCCCGTACGGAAGTCCTTGAAACTCGCCGCCGTCTTCCGGAACTTGCACAGCCCCGCAAGTCCCCCGCGCATCCCGGCATCCTCCAGCTCCAGCACCCGGACCCCGTTTACAAAACACTGGATCCGCGCCCCCTCCACCCGCACCCGGAGCGTGTTCCACTCCCCTGCCCGGTACGCCTCCGAATCCAGCTCGCGCAGGATCTTCCAGGAAAACACGTCCGGCCCGTCAAACCGGGTCAGCCGCAGCCGCCCGCCCGACGGATAAAACCCGTAGTGCCTCGACCCACCGTCCGAGCAAAAGGCGAGCCCCGCCGCGCCGGCCTCGTCGGCCAGGCGCACGCTCACCGCCGCTTCAAACGCGGCCTCCTCCGGCTTGTCGTTCCACAGGCACAACGCCCGCCCCCCAAACCCGTCGCCGCTCTGGGCCGCCTGCACCACCCCGGCGCGCTGGGTCCACTGCGCGCCCATGACCGTCGTCCAAAAGCGCGGATTCAACACGCCGATGGTCAGCCAGCGTTCCATCGGAATGGGGTTGGGCTTGTCCAAAAGTTTTTTGAGCGCCGCCGAGGGCATCGCAAAGCCGAGGTTTTCCGTGCGTGCCGACTTTAGGGTAAGCACCCCGAGGACGCGCCCTTCCCGGTCCAGCAAAGGCCCGCCGCTGTTGCCCCGTTCGATCGGGATGGCCACCTGAATCATGGACTGTCCCTCCACGTCCCGTTGCGCCTCGGAGATGACCCCCTCGACCACGCTGTACGCCAGCCCCTCGGGGTTTCCCATCGCCACGATGGGCTCTCCCTGCTTCGCCTTTTGGGAATCCCCAAGCTGCAACGGCTTCAACCCCTGCGTCGCCACGCGCAGAATGGCCAGGTCCAGTTTCGCGTCGTGGGCAAAGACCTCGACCACCTCGTGCACCCGGCCGTCACTCCCCTCGACCTTGAGCCGGCGGGCCTCCCCGATCACGTGCCGGTTGGTCACAATCAACCCGTCCTCGCGTACCACAAACCCGCTCCCCACGCCGTACTCCCCTTCCCTTCCGGCCTGGGTGATCTTCACGAGCGAGGGACGCGTGGCCTCCGCGATTTCCGCCACGCTGCGCACCCCGGCCTGCGCCGCCGCCGGAGCCGCCCCGGCCCCCTTGGATGCGGACACTTCAAATCCAGCCCCCACAGCCAGCAACAGCAAGACACGTTGGACAGTTCGCATTTCCACAGACTGTCCATTTTCGGGCCCCATCAAATCCATTTCCCGCCGGGGACACAAAAAAGGCCCGCAGCCTGTGGAGCTGCGGACCCTTTCTGCTTGCGCGCTCAACCGCTCAACGCGGTGCGCTGGCGCCTAGAACTCGCGCTTGGTCTTGATCCCGGGCTGGGGCACCGGGTAGAGCCCGTTGGCGTCGGCCACCACCGGTGCGGGCGAATCCATCGTAAACTTGTCGGCGCCGGGGGCGTACTCGTGCTCGTGGTTGAGCATCTCGTCGAGGGTCACTTCCTGAGCCGTGTGGGTCGCGTACCGGCCCATCGATGTGACGACGCTGGCCATGACGCCGCGTTCCACCTCGTTGTAGGGCTTGTTGTTGAGGATCGCGTCGGTCAGGTCCTGCCATTCGTTGAAGTAGGGGTCGTCCGGGATCTTGGTGTCCGGCGAGGTCCAGAGCATGTTTTCCTTCGTCGGATTCTGCCCCTTGTAGATGCTGGAGGGACGGCCGCAGTCGCCGTTCTTGGAAACAATCGCCATCCCTTTGCTGCCGTGCGCGTAGCTGGAGTAGAGCGGGAGCGCGCCGTTCATGCAGCGGCCGTCGAGGAACATCTTGGTTCCGTCCGCGAAGGTGTACTCCACCGAGTAGGAATCAAAGTTCTGGTCAACCCAGGGCTTGCCGCCGGGGGCGGTCCTGACGGTCCGGCCGCCGACGCCGTGGCACTTCACAGGCCAGGTGTTTTTGAGCCAACAAAGGTGGTCGACGTGGTGGATGTAGAAGTCGCTGAAGGCGCCGCCCGAGGCCCACAGGAAGCTGTGGAACCGGGAGATCTGCCAGAGCAACTCGTTGGGCTGGCCAGGCCAAGGCTCGGAAAAGGCGGAGCCGATCACCCCCTGCATCCGGTAGCCTCGCAGGAGGTTGATCTCGCCCAGTTCCCCATCCTGAATGCGCTTGTGGAGTTCCTGCATCGCATGGCTGTGCCGCGACATGAGGCCGACCCCGACCTTGAGGTTTTTGGCGTCGGCCTGCTTGGCCATTTCCAGCATGCGGCGCGAAGTCGGGCCGTCCGCGGTGACCGGCTTTTCCATGAACACGTTGAGCCCCTTCTCGATGGCGTACTGGAAATGCACCCAGCGGAAGGCGAGCGGAGTGGTGAAGATTGCGATGTCGCCGGGGCGGAGCGCGTCCATGGCGTGCTTGTAGCCGTCAAAGCCGATAAAGCGGCGGTCTTCCGGCACGTCAACCTGG
>JBIKSY010000053.1:0-18402 GCA_044348365.1 Chthoniobacteraceae bacterium | reverse complement strand
ACCGGGGAGGAAACGGTGGACGGCCTTATTGAGTTTGATCTGACCGCGCCGGAGGACAGTCCGCAGGTGTACGAGTTTGAGGTATTTCTCGAGATGCCTGCGACGCTGGACTTCTGTGTGGTGGCCACGGATGTGGTCGACAGAAGAAGCGGTGCAGCCTTCCGCAATGCGCTCTCGAGTCGGGGCGGTTATATTTTCACACACAGCAGCGAGACCATGCTGCTGAATCCAAACGCGCCGCAGATGTTTGACGGCAAGGGGAACGGACTCTTCTCCACGGTACTTTTGGACTGGGTCGAGTGGGAGGGGCCGCTGGTGTCGGAGTCTGAAAAGAGCCGGCGCCATGCGGTGGTGCCGCCCGACGACGCGACGCCCGAAGTGGTCGCGGAACACCTTCAGCGCTTTGCGGAACGTGCGTGGAGGCGGCCGGTCAAGCAGGCGGAACTGGAGGAGTACCTGCAAGCCTATCGCGGGGAGCGCACTGCGGGCGAAAAGACCGTGGACGCCTACCGCGTGGCGTTGCAGGGCGTGCTGACATCGCGGCACTTCCTTTACCTTGTCGAGGGCGACATGTTGGCCCGCGAACGGCTCACCGACAGCGAGCTTGCCGCGCGGCTTTCGTATTTTCTGTGGAGTTCGATGCCCGACGACGGCTTGTTTACGGCGGCCAGGAGCGGAGCGCTCAAGGGTGACGGCCTTAAAAAAGAGGTGGACCGGATGCTGGAGGACGGACGCGCGAGCCGGTTTATTGACGACTTTGCGCGCCAGTGGTTGCAGCTGCACCGCATGGGAATGTTCCCGCCTGACAAGAAGCTCTATCCCAAGTACGACGCCTGGCTGGAGGCCAGCATGCGTACCGAACCGGTGGAGTTTTTTCGCGCCATGTTCCGGGGCAACCTGCCCATCGACGGGTTCATTCATTCCGACTGGAGCGTAGTCAATGCACGGCTGTGCGATTTCTACGGGCTGCCGGAGCCCAAGACAGGCGACTTTCAGCGGATCGCGTTCAAGCCGGAGAATCATCGCGGTGGCCTCCTGACGATGGGCGCGATGCTTGGATTGACCTCGGACGGCACCCGCCACCGCCCGGTGCACCGGGGCGTCTGGCTCAGCGAGGTGGTTTTGGGCAAGCTCCCGCCCCCACCGCCGGCGAACGTGCCCGCTATTGAGCCCAGCACGCAACAGAGCCCAAAGGCAACGCTTCGCGACAAACTCGAGGCGCATCGCAAGGACGCCAACTGCGCCGCATGCCACGAGAAAATAGATCCGCTGGGCATGGCGTGGGACAACTACGACGCCATCGGCCAGTGGCGCACCCGCGAGAAGATCTTGGCGGGCGTGGGTGAGGACCCGCTTGTCAATCCAAGCGGCGTGCTGCCAGACGGGCGTTCCTTCAAGGATGCCGAAGAGTTCAAGCAACGGCTCCTTGAGGACCGTGACAGGCTCGCACGTGCCTTCATCGAGCACCTCTGCACCTACAGTCTCCGCCGCGTGCTCGCGTTTGACGATCAGGACGGCCTCAGGGCCATTGAGGCTGAGGCGAAGAAAAACCAATACAGGATCAAGGACATCGTCCGTGCGGTGGCCCTTTCCGATCTGCTGCAGAAACGCTGAGAAGCGCAGGTACCCCAAGAATTCCACAACCCATCCCAGACCCATGTCCAACTACCTCTCCCAATCCTGGTTGCTCAACCGCCGGCACGCCCTTCGCGCGCTCGGCAGTTTCATTTCGCTGCCCTTTCTCGAATGCATGGTGCCGCTCCGTGCGGCGGAGAACGCCGCCGAGGCTCCGAAGCGCAGCGCCTTCATCTACCTGGCTAACGGCGTTCATTCGCTCAACTACCAGATCACCACAGCGGGCCGCGACTACCAGTTTTCTAGGTCGCTGAAACCTTTGGAAAAACACCGCGAGGTCATCACGCCCATCAGCGGGTTGCACCATCCGGGGGCGCTCAGCCACCACCACAATTGCATCTCTGTCTGGCTCACCGGCGGGAAGCTCGGACCCTCGGACCGCAACACCATCTCGGTGGACCAGAAGATTGCCGAGGTCACGGCGCTGCACACCCGTTACCCGTCCATGGAGGTGGCGCTCACCGGAGATTCCCTCGCCTGGACCTCCGGTGGGGTGAGGCTTCCGGCATTGCGTCGTTGCAGCGAGATTTTCTCCTCCATGTTTGAGGAGCCCAAAGGCGGCAAGACGGTTCAAAAGCGCGCCCTGCGCCGCAAAGGCAGCGTGCTGGACGCCAACCTCGCCGAGGTGCGCCAGCTCGAGCAAAAAATGGGAACGGCCGACAAGGGCCGCATGGAACAGTACCTCACCTCCGTCCGGGAAGCGGAGATCCGCACGAGGCGGGCCGACGCGTGGCTCGACACTCCGTTGCCGAGCATTTCCGAAGCGGATCGGAAGCGTACCAATCGGGACGTCGCCGCGACCTTGGCGGGCGATTATTTCCGCACCGTCTACGACCTCATGGTGCTGGCCTTCCAGACAGATGTGACACGCGTGGCGACTTTTAGCCTCGGCGGCGAGGGGGATGCCTTCGCTATTCCCGAGATCGGAATCACCGAGTCGCGCCACCAGCTCAGCCATCACGGTGGCGACGCCGGCTACATGGAGAAGCTCACAAACTACGACACCTTTGCCATCGAGCAGTTCAGCTACTTCCTGACCCGGCTCGCGGAGACCAAGGACCTCGGTGGTAAGCCGCTTTTGGGCTCCACGATGGCGCTCTTCGGCAGCGGCATGTCCTACGGCCACAGCCACGGGAATGCGAACCTTCCGTTGGTGCTTGCCGGCGGCTCGGATCTCGGTCTCAAACACGGCAGCCACCTCGACTTCAACCGGACGGCCGCGGACTTCCAAGGCTACGCACTGAACCCCGAGGGGGCGCTCACCAGTGCGCACTACCAGCTCTGCAGCCGCCCGGCAAACACGGACGCCCACATGAGTAACCTGCTTCTGCTCATGGCCCAGCGCATGGGCGTCGAGACCGACCGTCACGGCGACAGTAACAAGGTGATTTCCCTGTGAGTTGCTGGCGCCTTCTCGCCTCTCTGTTTGTGGGGTTGGGCGCATGCGCCGCAGCCGCCGAGGCGGAGGCGTTCCGCCCCGAAGCCGGGAAGTTTCCGCCCTTGGAAAAAGCGCACGCCTACCGGGGGGAACTCGTGTTTGTGGACCACGCCAACCGCCGTGGCAGTTTGCGCGTGCAGTCCACGGGGGTCTTCCGGTTTAGCGCCCCGCGCCCCTTCGCCATGCTGCCTTACGGGAGCGTGCGGTACCACGGCGCGCCGGCCGATCTGCGGGACATTCCGCTCGGTACGATGCTGCACGTTCGGGCGTTTTTACCACCGGACCCCACAACCTCCGCCGTGCCGGTGTTGCCGGTCAACAACCGGCAAAAGGCGGACGCAGGGGGACCAGGAACGGCACCAGCCGAGAACCACATCCTCCTTCTTGAAGACGAGCCCAGCCGCTGTCAGCGCGAGGGAATGGTCTGGAGGCTCAAGGAGGTGGAGGTCCGGGAGCAGGAGGGAACCCTCGTCGCCATTCGTGGACCGAAGCAGGGTGGGGACGGCAAGGCCGGCGAGGAGACGTTCAGTTTTGATGCCGGCACCCGCGTGTGGCGGGGCCGTGAATGCCTCAGGAGCGCACACTTGCTCGAGGAGGGCACGTGGCCTGCCACCGGGAAGAAGGCTCTAGGCGGGCAGGCCGTGCTTTTGGGCGTCGCGTGGAAGCCCACCCCTGGCGGAGTGTTCACCCGGTTCCACATCTCGGATATCTGGCTGGACGATGCTGCGATGCAAGGCGCTACGCGCCAGCAGACGGAGACGCACAAATCCTTTGTGCGCAGCCGCTGGATGCCCGCTTGGATTGACGCGGTCGAGTACGGAAAATTTGGCCGCGCGAAGGTCGCCGCGACCCTGTTTGGGGGCATGGACCCCTCGCTTTACGCCGACTTTAAAGCGGGTGTCCCCGCGCTGATGAACGGGGTCGAGAACACGCTGAAGCATACTGAAGGCGGCACTGCGGGCCCCTCGCAAATGGCGGCGCGAGGCACCCTCCTTGAGGTGACGGAGGCGCGCGGGGAGGCCCCCGTGGGCAGCAGCGGCATTCAGATTCAGTTTGAGACCGACCTCATCACCGAGGGCCTCCGTCCGACGCGGGTCGTCCGTGTCCGGCCCGCAAGCTGGCCGGATGTCCACCTGCCAAGGGAGGAGTATGTCGGAGACGGGGCGGGCTTCAGTCTCGAACAACGCTTTCCAACTCCCGCTATCTTTCCGAAATACTGACGTCTAACACTCTATCGACCACCCTATGATACGCTTCTTTTTTGTTTCCGGCGTCACGCCCGTGTTTCCCCGTTCGTGGTTTCTGGCGCTTGTTTCTGTGCTCCTCATTGGGGCGACCGCCTCCAGCGAAGAGCCAAAGACGAAGAAGCAAGAATCCGAAGCCGAGGTGTTTCGTCCTGAGGCGGGCAAGTTTCCTCCCTTGGAAAAAGCGCACTCCTACAGGGGCGAGCTCGTTTTTGTGGACCATGCCACCCGCCGCGGCAGCATCCGTGTGCAGGGGGCGGGGACCTATTTTCGGAATGCGCCGCAGCCCTTCGCCCTGCTGCCCTACGGCATGGTGCGGTACCACGGCGCACCGGCGGACCTGAGGGACATCCCGCTCGGTACGGTGATGCACGTGCGGGCGTATCTGCCGCCCGACCCGAAGTTTTCGTCCGTGCCGGTGTTGCCCGTCAACAACCGGGAAAAAACCGCGGGCTACAGCGGTCAGGGCGTGGCTCCCGCCGAGAACCACGTCCTCCTGCTCGAGGACGAGGCCAGCCATTGCCTGAGGGAGAACAAAGTCTGGAAGCTCAAGGAGGTGGACCTCAACAACAGTGGAGGGATGCTCATCGCCAGCGTGGAGTCCAGGCAGGGAGCAGAAGGCGCGGCCGCCGAGGAGAAGATGACCTTCGACGGAGCCACCCGCGTCTGGCGCGGCCGGGAATGCCTCGCGATCAAGGATCTGGTGGCTGAGGGCGCGTGGCCCGCCGAAGGAAAGAAGGCCCTCGGCGGCCAATCCGTCCAGCTTGGCGTCACTTGGAAACCCACGCCGGATGGAATTTTCACCCGGTTTCACGTTTCGGACATCTGGCTCGACGATGCGTCGATGCAACGCGCCGCAGAGAACCAGACTGAAACGCACACCGCCTTCATGCGCAACCGTTGGCTGCCGGCTTGGATTGATGAAGTCGAGTACGGCAAGTTTGGCCGGGCAACGGTGACCGCCACCCTTTTCGGCGGGATGGACGCGTCGCTCTACGCGGATTTCAAAAAGGATGGACACGCCGTGATGAATGCAGCCGAGAACACCCTGAAGCATGTGGGCGGCGGGTACGGCCCGGCGCACATGGCTTCAAAGGGTCCAATCGTGGAGGTGACGAAATTGTCCGGCGAAGCGCCTCTCGGCAGCAGCGGCATTCAGATCCGGTTTGAGACGGACCTCATCATCGAGGGCATCCGCCCCGGAAGAATCGTCCGCGTTCGGCCCGCAAGCTGGACCGCGGTGAACCTGCCCCGCGAGGAGTACTTGGGCGATGGCGGCTTCAGCCACGAAGACCGCTTTCCGACCCCGGCCATGTTTCCGAAATACTGACGCAGTAGGGTGCATGGCCTTTGGATTCAGCGAAAGCGTAGTGTTTCCTGCGCGCAAGCAAGGTGGTCTCGCAGACCGGGGCAGATGATTTTTCTGCACCCAAGCCACGAGGCCCAGACACAAGCAGTCGAGTGAATCTGCATGGGAGTCAGCCTCTTTTAAAACTGCGGTGGAGGGTGTGGTTCGCCGGTGTGGGTGCCACGCTTGTCCTACCGATGGGGTAGTGGGTGCCTACCCAACAAATTGGTAGCGCGGCATCGCTTTCCGCCCACTTTCAGCACAAAATCCGCTCCCGTCACCATGAAACGCATCCTCCCGCTCCTTGCTGTGCTGCTCTTTACGGCACTTGCCCACGCTGCTGAAACGCCCCTCTTCGACGGCAAGACCTTCGCTGGATGGGAGGGCGATACCACGAGTACCTGGCGCATTGAGAACGGGGCGCTGGTCGCCGGGTCGCTGGAAAAAGCGCAGGCGAAGAATGATTTCCTCGCAACGACACGGGAGTTTGCAAACTTCGAGCTGACTCTGAAATGGAGGTTGGAGGGAACGAAGGGCTTTGTGAATGGTGGAGTGCAGTTCCGCACGAAGCGTATCCCGGGTTCGCACGAGGTCTCCGGCTACCAGGCGGACCTCGGGGCGGGTTACGACGGCGCACTTTATGATGAGAGCCGTCGCAACAAGGTGCTGGCTCGCCCCTCGGCGGAGGTGCTCGCAAAGGCGCGCAAGCCTTTGGGTGAATGGAACGACTACCGCATCCGAGCGGAGGGGCCCCACATCCAAATCTGGCTCAACGGCGTGCAGACGGTGGACTTCACGGAGACCGATTCCGGGATCGAGGCGAGCGGCATCATCGCGGTGCAGATTCACGGCGGAGCGACCTCGGTGGTGGGCTACAGGGATTTGACGCTCACGGAACTTCCCGCGACGCCGAAGGCTGCGGCAGCGAGCGCCGTTCCTGTGCAGGAAAACGACGTCATCGCGTTGACTGGCGGCTCGAATATGGAGCGCACGCGCTTCAACGGCTTCCTTCAGACGCACCTGATCGCTGCGAAGCCGCAGGGAGGGATCAAGGTCCGCAATTTCGGGTGGGAGGGCGACACGGTTTTTGAGCAGTGGCGGGATGCCGGCTCGGCGACCTCCACCAGCAGTTGGCGGCAGCAGCGCGAGTGGCGTAAGCAGCTCCGCGATGCCGGGGCGACTGTGGTGCTTGCGCAGTTCGGACAAATGGAGTCGCTCGCCGGCATGGCGAAACTTCCGCAGTTCATCGCGGCTTACGAGAAGCTGCTCGGGGAGTTTGCCGAGGAAGGGCGTCGGGTGGCGCTCATTCTACCGGTGGTGTTTGAGGGCAAACTTGCGGCGCAAAATGAAAGCCTCGCCGCCTACGCAAAGGCCATTCGTGAGCTCGCGTCGAAGCTGAAGCTGAACCTCATCGAGATAGAGAGGGACGGAGGGAGCAGGGGAGCAATCACGGACAACGGCTACCAGCTCAACGAAGCGGGGCATCGCCTCGTCGCACGCCGCATTGCCGAAGGGCTCGGCGTTGTGCCGGTCGAAAACGAAGCGGTGCGCCGCGAGGTGCTGGAGATGGAGCGGCTGTGGTTCGACTACTGGCGTCCAATGAACTGGGCCTTTCTTGCCGGCGACCGCAGTGGCGTGCCTTACTCGAAGGACTGGCGCGACCGTGACAAGCGCATCTTTCCAGCGGAGATGGACGAGTTTCTGCCGCTACTCAAACAGGCGGAGGAAAACATCCAGGCCGCGCTGGCGCGCAGGCCCGTGACGCCAATCGGCGTGCGCTCCTCGATTTCGGTCGAACCCCCGAGCGCAAGGCCTTTGTCTCCAGCCGAGGAGAAGGCGGAGTTCATGATCCAAGAGGGCTTTGAGGTGAGCCTCTTCGCCTCGGAGGCGGATGGCATCGTCAAGCCTATCCAGATGCGCTGGGATGAGCGGGGGCGGCTGTGGGTCGCGTGCGCGGCCAGCTACCCCCAGATCAAACCGGGACAAAAGGCGAACGACTATGTGCTCGTTTGCGAAGACACCGATGGGGACGGGCGCGCCGACCGGTTTACGAAATTCGCCGAGGGGCTGTTCATGCCCACCGGCATCGAACTGGGCGATGGCGGGCTCTACGTCGCACAGGGCACGGAGCTGCTGCATTTGCGCGACACCGACGGCGACGGCAAGGCGGACACGCAGCGCGTGGTGCTCGGGGGCTTCGGCACCGGCGATTCGCATCAGAATCTCAACGGACTCAACTGGGGCTTCGGCGGCGAGCTTTGGTTCACGCAGGGCCACCACATCTACTCGCGCGTCGAGACGCCCTCGGGCGTCGAAACGCTGAACCGCTCCGGCGTATGGCGTTGGCGCCCGCGCACCGGCCATCTTGATCCGTTTTTCCAGTTCTCCTCCGCGGGCGCAAACTGCTGGGGCGTCGTCACGAGCGAGTTTGGCCAGCCTTTTCACAAAAGTGGCGCAAACGTCGGCAGTTGGTACACCACGCCGGGACTCGTGCGCTCCTCGCTCGCGGTGAACGCGCAGGCGATGAATCTCTTTCAGGCCCCCATCAAACAGGTGGGCCAGGAGTTCCTGCACAGCAGTCATTTCCCGTCGGAGATGCAGGGACGCATGATCATTGGAGGTTACTACGCCAACGTTTTGGAGCAGCACGAGCTGAGGCTGGAAAACGGTGTCTTCAAGTCCACGCAGCTGCCGAACATCATTCAGTCCCGCAGCACCGTCTTCCGGCCCATCGAGGTGCGTATGGGACCAGACGGCGCGCTCTACGTCACCGATTGGTACAATCCCATCATCGGCCATTATCAGGCCAGTTACAGGCATCCCGACCGCGACAAGGAGCACGGCCGCATCTGGCGCATCGGTTGGAAGGGCGGCGCCAAGGTGACGCCCGCTAAACTGGCGGGAGCGAGCGTGCCAGATCTGCTCGAACAACTCGACTCGAAGGAGCGCTGGGCCTGGTACCAAGCCAAGCGCCTGCTTATCGAGCGGAACACGACGGAGGTCATCGCCGCACTCGATACGTGGTTGCCCAAACAGCAGGGCAACGAATACCGCCGCCTTCTTGCCCTCTCGCTGTATGAGGCCCATGAGACGACGCGTCACGAGCTGCTGGCGGAGCTGTTGCGCTCCCCCGATTCGCGGGTCCGAGCCTACGCAACGCGTGTCGTCGGAACGTGGGCGCGCGACGCCCGGTTGCCCGATGCGCTGGCCCTCCTCGAGACCCAGATCGCGGACGACGACGCCCTGGTGCGGCTTGAGGCCATTGTCGCCGCCAGTTATGTCAACACGCCGCGAGCCTCGGTCGTCGCTGCCCGTGCATTGGACAAGGAGTTCAATGGCTACCATCGCCACGCGCTCACCAAGACGCTGCACGCCACCAATCCGCTCTGGTCCGCGCCCCTCCTTGAGGGCAAGCTCAGTTTTGATCAGGACGAGCACCTGGTCTTCGCACTGCAAAACGGCTGGGTGGAGAACAACGTCGGGGACCTGCTCGCCCGCGAATTCGCCGACGACAAACAGCCCAACCCCAGCGCCAAAGCCGCCGAACTCATCCGCGGCCAGATCGCAAAGCACGCAGTCGACGCTCCGCGGCAAATGCGCTGGGTGGGTGCCCTTGCCGCAATCGCCACCGCTGCAGACGTACCCTTCATTTTTGAACTCGCCGGCGGCGAACCCGCCGTGCTCGGGGCCCTCCGCTCCGAGCGTCCCAAGAGCGCGGAGAAGCTGCTCGGGCCGCTTTTTGACTCCAGCCGTCCCGATCTGCGCGCGCAGGGCGTCCGGCTTGCGGGCTTGTGGAAGGTTGCGGCCTTCGCCGATCGGATCCGCCCTCTCGCCCTCGAGCAAAACATGCCTGATGCGCTCGGTGCGCTCATCAGCATCAGCCCCGATGAGGCCACCGGAAACATCCTGTCCCGCGTGGCCAGCCTTAAGAGCCCCCAGGAAGCCGCTCCGTTGCTCGGTCACCTGCTCAACCGCACCGAGGGCCGCGCCGCATTGGAACGCGCACTGCAAAAGCCCGAAGCGCTCTCTGTCGCCGGTGCGAAAGTCGCCTTGCAGGCGATGAACATCCTCGGCAAGAGCGACCGCAGCATTTCACCCCAGCTTATGAAGCTTGCTGGCATCAACGCGGCGTTGCCCGTGTACCGAAAGGAAACCATCGCCAAAATCGTCAGCGACGCCGCGGCCATCGGGGAGGTTGCCGAGGGGAAAAAAGTCTACGAGCAGGCCGGTTGCATCGCCTGCCATACCCCGGGCCCCCTACAGAGCAAGATCGGACCGGATCTGAGCGGCATCTCGCGCGGCCTGCCCGTGGACATGATCGTCACCGAGGTCGTGTGGCCTGGACTGAACGTAAAGGAGGGCTACGAGGCCGCCACCGTCACCATGAAGGACGGGACCGTCATCACCGGCTTCAAGCAGACCGAGACCGCCGAGGCCATCGGCGTCAGGGACATGAACACCGGCGCGGTGAAGTCCATCGCGCGGAGCGAAACACAAAGCATCAAGACCGGCGGGACCCTCATGCCCGACAGCCTCACCGCCTCGTTGAGCCCCAAGCAGCTCGCAGACCTCATCCGATACCTCTCGGAACTCGGCAAGGAGAGCGGCGGACGTTAGGAGCCCTCTTCCCGGCGGTTTCTGCTTCCGGGATGTATTTTGCCGGGGGGACCGCGGTTTTTTGTCCAAAACCACCGGCGGACGGCAGAGGTTTAAGAGATGGACCCGCTCGCATCGAACCTTTCAACCCAGCCGCTGACCCAGGAGCAGTTCATGCGGTTGTTTTTGGGGGCGGAGCGCGAGTTGTTGCGCTACGTCATGGCGTTGGTGCCGAATGTCAGCGATGCGCGGGATGTAGTGCAGGAGACGGCGGTCGCGCTCTGGCGTGCAATCGGAAAGTATGATCCGGCGAAGCCCTTCGTGCCGTGGGCCTGTCGGTTCGCGCTGAACGAGGCGCGGCTGTATTTGCGCACGGAGTCGCGCAGACGGCGGCTCATCGAGGAGGATGTCGCTGCAATGCTGGAGGAGCGGCGTGTGGAGATAGCCTCGCCACTGGAGACCCGCCGCGAACATCTGCGGGATTGCCTCGGGCGGTTGCCGGAGGAACAGCGCCGGCTTGTCCGCGGTTATTATTTTGAGGAGGAAAGCATAGAGGCTCTCGCCGCGAGCCTTGGCCGGGGAGCGGAGGCGGTTTACAAGGCGCTCCAGCGTGCCCGGCAGGCGCTGCAACAGTGCATCGAGCGGAAACTTCTGACAGAGCAATGAACACCGAACCCGAAGAACTCATCCAACTGATTCACGCCTGTCTGGATGGCCGTGCCACAGAGGCACAGGCTTCCCGCCTGAACGCGCGGCTGAGGGGGGACGCTGCGGCGCGGGACTTGTACCTTCAATTGGCGGACACGCACTCCTGCCTTGCGGTGGATGAGAGCCTCTGGATGGATCCCTCCGCCAAAGCGGCCCCACCTGATCTTGCAGTTGCATCTGCTCCAAAACGCTGGTTTGTCTGGCGGCCGCTTCTGTCCGCAGCAGCGGGGATCGTGGTCGGGATGTTGTGCACGACGGTTGTGTTCGCTTATGTCGGCCCGTCGTTGGTGAAGCCAAAAACGATTTTCGCTGAAAGCTTCGAATCGGTCGTGAGGACTGCTTCCGGTCTGCCGCGGGAGACGGGGAGTTGGGGAGGGGATGAGTCGGTGGTGGTGGGCTCAGCGGCCGGAGTGAAGCCGCGGACTGGGGGCCGCATGCTGCGCTTTTTGAGTGGAAGCCACCCGGGAGAGAACTCTCCACGCAGCCAGTGGGGCGATGTGTATCGCATCGTGGATGTGAGCGGGCTTGCCGGTGCGGGGCGCACCGTAGCGAGGGTGTCGACGAACTTTGCGCAGGCCGAGGTGACCGGTGAGGAACGTTTCGCGTGCAGCGTGAGAGCATTTGCGCTGGACCGGGATTTGAGCACGCTGCCTTCGCCGCTGAACCAGCCGTGGCTGCAGCAGAATAACAACGCCTCAGGTTCGCGGAGGACGGTGCTGACGGACTCCGGTCGGTGGCAGGAGGTCTCTGTCGAGCTGCCGATCACCAGCCAGACACGCTTTCTGGTCCTGCACCTCGCGGTGGACCAGGAGCAGCCCACAATCACCTCCGGCACGGTGCAGTTTCCCGGCCACTTCATGGACGACGTGAAGGTAGAGCTGATCCCGCGGCCTTGAGGGGCCTTTTCGCCATGCCGATCCTCAAAACACAACGACACACTGCTTCACGATCCTGCTTTTTCCCCGAACACCTTATGTCTCGCCCTCCTTCCTCCCGCGATACCTCCTCCACGCAGTTCCTGCTGAATCGACGTCAGTTTCTCCGCAGCGGCTCGGCAGTGCTGGCGCTGCCGTTTCTTGAAGCGCTCGCGCCGCGACTGGCTCGCGGAGCATCCGTGCCGCCGCCGAAGCGCATGGTGTGCATCATGACGAACACCGGGCTGCTGGCTGATCACTTCTTTCCAAAGGAGACGGGCCGGGACTTCGCCCCTTCACGCTACCTCGCCCACCTCGAGCCAGTCCGGGGGCGCTACACCGTGATCAACGGCCTCTCGCACCCGGACAATTCGGGGGGCCATGTGGTGGAGAAAAGCTTTCTCACTGGGGCCCGCTTTCCGGCTTCGGCAACGTTTAGGAACAGCGTTTCACTCGACCAGCTTGCGGCGGAGTCGCTGGGGCATCACACGCGTTTCCCTTTCCTCGCGCTGGGGGTGAACGGCCAGCACGATGGACTGCTTTCGGTGTCGCGGGACGGCGTTTTTATCCCGCCGGAGTTGAGCCCTGCCAAGGTTTACCACCGCCTGTTCACCCCGGACACCGCCGAAGAAAGCGAGCAACGGATGAGGGACATTGGCAGGCGCATCAGCACGCTGGATTTTGTAAACGAAAAGGCGCAGCGGCTCTCTCGCAACCTGGGAGGGGAGGACCGTGCAAGGCTAGACCAGTACCTGACCTCTGTGCGCGAACTGGAGATGCGCCTGGAACAGGCACGCCTTTGGCAGCACCGGGAAAAGCCGCGGGTCGCAAACCCCGCCCCGCAGGACATCGCCGACGCTGCCCAGGATGTGGACCGCGCGCGGCTGATGTACGACATGGTCCTCCTCGCGCTGCAGAGCGACAGCACGCGGCTTATCACGCTTTATCTGAACCCCCTCGAGGTGACTGTGAAAGTGCCGGGTGTGAGCGACAGGACCCACACGCTCACCCATCACGGCAACGAACCGGAGAAGCTCGAGCAGCTCGCGAAGGTGGAGGAGTCAGGAATGAAAAATCTGGGTGGCTTTCTCTCGCAGCTGGCCGCCGTGAATGAGGGCGACCACAGCCTGTTGGATGAGACGGTGGTGCTCTTTGGTTCCAACATGTCCAACGGCAGCAACCATTCGAATGTGAACCTGCCCATCCTGCTTTCCGGAGGCCGCTTCCGCCATGGACAGCACATGCAGTTCGACCTGAAGAATAATACGCCGCTTTGCAATCTTTTCGCGAGCATGCTTCAGCATCTGGGCCTCGAGCAGGAACGCTTTTCCACCGGCACGGGAACCCTTTCAGGATTGGAGCCGGCATGAGGCGCGGCGTTTTCTCAAACCTCCTCGCTGGGTTTGTGTTGTTGCTTCCCGCCGTGGCCACCGCGGCAGACTCGGACCTCCGGGGCTATCTGGAGACCCACTGTTTCGAGTGCCACGACTCCTCAGTAAAAAAGGGGGGATTAGACCTCGAGGCGCTTCCGCCCAGGTTCGAGTCTCCCGAGCTTTTCCGGGTCTGGGCGCACGCGCATGACCGCATCGCCGCAGGAGAAATGCCGCCAAAGGCGCGGAGCGAGCGCCCCTCGGAAAAGGAGAATTCCGACGTACTCAAGCGCCTCGATGCGCGTCTTCACATCGCCGATGCAGCGCGTGTCGCCAAGACCGGCCGCTCGCTCTACCGGCGCCTCTCCGCGCAGGAGTTTGAGAATGCGTTGCGGGACCTGCTTTACCTCCCTGGTTTGCGGATAAAGCACCTGCTTCCGGAGGATGAGCGCCGGCACGGCTATAACAAAATCGGCCAGGCACTCAACCTGTCCAACGTGCACTTGAGCCAGTTCATGGACGCGTCGGACTTCGCGCTCACCTCCGCCACCGCCACGCGCAGCACGCCGCCGCCGGTCCTGCGTAGACGCTACGGGGCAGCCACCGGCTCCGAGACGTGGGGGTGGATCGGACGCGGCGACGCCGTCCTGCTCAAGGATAAGGTCTTTGATCCGCTCCTGCCCTTGCCGGTTCCCGACGAATCACTCTGGGGAAAGGAAGGAGAGGAAAACCTCCGGCGGCGGCGCGATCAGCTTGGACAGCAACTGCGGGATTACCCGCATTCGGCAGGCTATTTCACCGGCCCGATGGAGCGGACTTTTGTCACCTCACTCCAGTTCTCGCCGGTCTATGCGGGGAGCTACCGCATTCGCACCTCCGCCTGGGGCTTTTGGTGGGACCGTGGAGCGGTGGAGAAGCCCCATCGCAACGAGTCCTTCATGCTTTCCGTATGGCTGCCGTCCGAGGGGCCCCGGTTTACGCATTCGCCTTCGCGCAGGCTCGGGATGTTTGACGCCCCGTCGCTAGAGAGTCGTGTCCACGAATACACGGGTTGGTTCGACGTAAACGAGGAGCTGCTCTTTGAGATGGGAACGCCCACCGGTTACGAAAAACACCACGGGCGTTGGCCCTCGCAGTCAGCGGGTTCGTGCGCCGTCTATGCCGGTCCCGGCATCGCGCTGGACTGGTTCGAGGTGGAAGGCCCGCTCCACGACCAGTGGCCGCCGCGCAGCCATCAGGCACTCTATGGCGCGCTGCCCATTCGCAGCTTTGCGAAAGACACCAGCGCCCAGCCCCCCAAACGGCAGCCCGTGCGACAGTTCTCGCGCACCGCAAATTCTCGGCCCCCCAACGGGGCGCTTTCAAAGGAGGAAAAAGAGCCGCCGCTGGAAAGCGTCACCAGCGAGCACCCGCTGGAGGATGCCGCCGGGTTGCTTGCGCAGTTTCTCCCGCGTGCATTCCGTCGTCCCGTGTCGGCCGAGGAGGTACAGTCCTACGCGCAGATCGTACTCCGGGAGCTCGCTGGCCAAGCCTGCTTTGAGGACGCCATGAAGGAAGCCTACAAAACCGCCCTCTGTTCCACGGACTTTCTCTTTATTGGCGAGCGCGCTGGCCCCGAAGACGGCGCGCCTCAAACACAATTAAGCGAAAGGGTGATCGCCGAGCGACTCGCGTTTTGGTTCTGGAACAGTATCCCCGACGGGGAGCTCGTTGCGCTCGCCAACGAGGGGCGCCTGCATCTGCCTGAGGAGCTCAAAAAGCAGACTGACCGCCTCCTTTCTGATCCTCGTTCCGACCGGTTCATATCGGACTTTGCAGACCAGTGGCTGGACCTCCGAAAAATTGACGCCACGGAGCCGGACACAAGGCTCTACCCCGAGTCTCGAGAGCATTTGAAAGAAAGCATGCTTGCCGAAACCCGCTCTTATTTGCGCGAATTGATCACGCAGAACCTGAGCGTTACACATCTGGTGCACTCCCGCTTTGCCATGCTGAATCAAAGCCTTGCCGACCATTACGGCATCTCCGGTGTGAGCGGTTGCGCCATCCGTCGCGTGCCTCTGCCGGAGGGCAGCCCGCGCGGTCCCTTCCTGACGCAGGCAGCTGTTTTGAAAGTCACCGCCAACGGCACCACGACCTCCCCCGTCACCCGTGGCGCCTGGATCAACGAACGCCTCCTTGGCAAGCCCATCCCGCCGCCGCCGGCAGGCGTACCCGCCATCGAGCCCGACACGCGGGGCGCGAAGACCATTCGCGAACAGCTCGAAAAACACCGTGCCGACTCCCGCTGCTCCGGATGCCACGCCAAGATGGATCCTGCCGGGTTTGCCCTGGAGAGTTTTGATGTCATCGGAGGATTCCGCGACCGCTACCGTTCGCTATACACCGGCAACGCGCTCGCCACCTTCGAGTTTGCTTCCGGCTGGAGTCCCCGCATCCGCCTCAATCAGCCCGTGGATCCCTCGGGTGAACTGCCGTCCGGGGAGCAGTTCAAAAACGTGGCCGGCTTCCAGGAACTCGTCCTGCGCAACCCCGAAGCCCTGGCCACCAACATGGTCCGCCAACTCCTGATGTACGGCACCGGCTCCGAGGGGCACTATTCCGACCGCCGGGAAATCGCCCGCATCGTGGCCGAAACCCGTTCCACTCAATACGGCCTCCGCTCGCTGATCGACGCGATCGTACAGAGCGATCTTTTCCTCGCAAAGTGAGCCGCGAATTTGGTCTGGCCATGCTCGTGCTTCCCTGAAACATGAAAACACCATCCCTCCTTGCGTCACTGCTACTCCTGCAGTTTCCAACGCTGCACGCCGTCGAGCTGAAGCTGCCGGCTCTTTTCACCGACCACATGGTCCTGCAGCGGGATGCGGCCGTACCCGTCTGGGGCTGGGCGGAGGCGGGCGAGGACGTCGTGGTGGAGTTTGCCGGGCAGAAAAAAACGGTAAAGGCGGACGCCGCCGGCAAGTGGATGGCAAAGCTCGATCCGCTTCCTGCCAGTGCCGAACCGCGTGAACTGAAGGCGGGTGGCCTCGTGGTGCGCGACGTGCTCGTCGGCGACGTGTGGCTTTGTTCGGGGCAGTCGAACATGGGGATGGCGGTGCGCGATGCGGTGAATGGAGGGAAGGAGGTGGCCGATGCGAAATTCCCGGCCATTCGTCTATTTTCCGTCGCACAAAATCCTGTGTTAGAGCCGGCCACCGATGTGAAAGGGAATTGGAGCCCGTGTTCACCGCAGACCGTTGCGACTTTTTCGGGTGCGGCTTATTTTTTTGGACGCGAACTGCAGCGCGACCTGAAGATTCCCATTGGTCTGCTGCACAGCTCTGTCGGCGGCACGCCAGCGGAGGCGTGGACACGGCTGGAGGCGCTCAAGACTCTGCCCGTGCTGGCCGGGAGGGCAGAAAAGGAAATCAGGCAGATTCAGGCACAGGAGGAGGAGAATAGCACTTTTACCGCCAGACGCGACAGGTGGGAGGAGGAAAACGGAGTCAGGCCGCCGGCTGTGTCCGAGGCCGCGCGCGGATGGGCGGATCCGGCACTCGACAGCTCGGACTGGCAGAGGGTCACGCTTCCAGGACGATGGGCGCAGTTTGGCGCGAAGTCCGGGGGGGTGTTCTGGGTGCGTAAGGAAGTCACGCTTCCGGAGGGCGCGGCCGGCAGGCCGTTCCCGCTGAAGCTGAACTGGGTGAACGAGCAGTACGACACGGCGTTTTTCAACGGATCCGAGATAGGCAAGGCCGGCGAACAGGCCCCGGGTTTTTACGACGTGCAGCGCAGCTACAAGGTGCCGGGTGAGCTGGCTAAAGCCGGCCGCAACGTCATCGCCGTCCGGATCGTATCCGCCACGCAACACGCAGGAATGTGGCAGTGGGGCAACGCACTGGGACTGCCCGTGGCGGTTCGCGGTTCAGTGGACGACCAGTGGGTTACGAAGACGGAGAGCACCTTTGCGCCTCTGAGCGCAGAGGCGCTTCAGTCGCGCCCAAAGGTGAACAACCTCCCCTTTCGGAATGTGTCCGCGGCGCTCTACAACGGCATGATCGCGCCGCTCATCCCGTTTGGGATCAGGGGTGCGATCTGGTACCAGGGTGAGAGCAACTCTCCAAGACACAGTGAATACCGCGAACTGCTTTCCCTGATGGTCCGCGACTGGCGCGCGCAGTGGGGCCAGGGGGAATTCCCTTTCATTCTCCAGCAACTCGTCAACAACGGCGCGCCTGCAAAGGATCCGAACCCGGTTGGGGGTTGGGCCTTTCTGCGCGAGGCGCAGATGCAGGTTGCCGAAGCCCTGCCCAACGCCGGTATTTCCATTGGTATCGAGCTCGGCGACCCTCTCACGATTCATCCGGCGAACAAGCAGGATGTCGGCCGGCGCCTCGCGCTTGTCGCGCTGGAAAGGGTTTACGCGAAGGCCGTCGAATCGAGCGGTCCACGATTTGATGTCATGAAGGTCGAAGGCAGCGCCATCCGGGTGCGATTCACCCACGCCAAGGGACTCGCCGCCAAAGACGGGGCACCCAGAAACTTCGCAGTCGCCGGCGCCGACAAGAAGTTTGTCTGGGCCGAGGCGAAGGTCGAGGGCGACACCGTCGTGGTGAGCAGTCCGGCGGTGCCGCAACCGGTGGCGGTGCGCTACGCCTGGGCTGACAACCCGTCGGGCTGCAACCTCTTCAACGCCTCAGGACTCCCGGCGGCGCCTTTCCGCACCGATGATCGGCCATAGGGAACAGCAGCGTCGCGGCGGCGCGGCGGCGGTCGTCAATGGGCTTGCCCATTCTGAAGATTCGGAAAAGTGATCACGCCGGTGAACCAATGCTCCTGCGCTCTGCACGGCTTCGCCGGCGCACTGCAGGGTTTGTCCGTTTGGCAGGTTTGGCAGAGGATGCATTTGGAAAAACGATGCGATCCGAGCCGCACCCCTGTTGTCAAACGTGCCCAACGTGCCAAACGGATCGGGCAGAGTTGGAGTCTTTGGACTTCGAAGGCGACCCAGTAGGAATCCCAACCTTCTCAGAGGCTTTTACCTAAAAACGGGAATGGCCACAGGCTCCCGCAGGCATTCCGGCGGACTATGCATGAAAGTTGATCGCCAAATGGGCTGCGGCTAGCCGCTCAGGAAGCCCTCAGCTTGCGCAGGTAACTGCCCAAG
>JBIKSY010000246.1:0-5660 GCA_044348365.1 Chthoniobacteraceae bacterium | reverse complement strand
CAGATAGCTGAGCACCGCCTCAGCCAGCACCAGGCCCGAAAAACCCAGCACCGCCTTGATGAGCACCAGGTGCATCACATTCGGCAACAGGTGCCGCACGAGGATTTTCCAGTCCGACTGTCCCATCGCACGCGCGGCGGCCACATACGGCCGCTCCACCTGCCGGAGGGTCTCTCCGCGGATGAGGCGCGCCATCCCGACCCAGCCGGTGATGCCAAGCGCGATCGCCATCGTGCCGAGGCCCTTGCCAAGCACCATCAGGATTGAAACCAGCATCAGAATCTCGGGTACGGCAGCCACCGTGCTGTAAAAGTACTGCACCAGGTCATCCACCCACCCGCGGTAAAAGGCGGCAAGAATCCCCAGCAACACCCCCAGCGGAATGTAGATGATGCTTGTGAGGCCGCCGATCCAAAGGGCGGAACGCGTGGCGCGCAGGGTCTGCACCAGGGTGTCGCGGCCGAGCGCGTCGGTTCCCAGCAAGTGGCGCCCCGCCAGCGGCGTCGGGTTGGCCACCGAAAGGGTGGTAGCCGCCAGTGGCGCGGAGTAACCCTTCTCCTGGGGGATCCCGGCCGTCGCCAGTTGCAGCAGCGTCCGCGAACCGGTGGGCTGCGGCACGGAAAAACTCTCCAGCGTCCCGACCAGCAGAAAAACGCAGATCAAGCCGAGCGCCGCCATTCCGGTCCGGTCGCCGCGCAGGCGTTGCCATGCCGCCTTCCAACGCTCCGTGCCAGCCACACGCCACAGGGCCCCAGCCAACAAGGCGTAACCCGTGAAGACGGAAAGGTTCTGGACCCAGACAAGATCAAAGGCAGCCATGGAAGCGCAGAGGAAAGGGTGGTCGGAAGGTGAAAATCATTGCAGCCGGATTCTAGGATCGGCCCAGGCATAGCACACGTCCGTCAGGAGCAGACCGCCCAGATACAGCAGCGAGCCGAGGAAAACGGAGGCCTGCACCACGGCGAAGTCCGGCGCCTGAATCGCGCTGAAGAGCTTGTTGCCGAGGCCCGGAATGCCGAAGAAGTTTTCCAGCACCACCGACCCCATGATCAGGAAGGGAAGCGAAGCCACCACGAGGGTGATGAGGTTGATCAACCCGTTTTTAAACACATGCCGCAGGAGCACCAGCGCGGAGGACACACCCTTGGCCCGGGCCGTGCGGATGTAGTCCTGTCCCATTTCTTCGATGAACATCGCCCGGAAAAGCCGCACATCCGCCCCCAGCCCGCTCACCACCATCAGGGCCACGGGCAGCAACAGGAACTTGGCGGTGGAGAAACCCTCCAACTGGAAGCCGAAGGCCGGAAAGTAGTTCAGCACCTGCGCAACTAGGAACTGTCCGGCGATGATATAAACCATCACCGGCACGCTCATGAGCGCCACGCACGCCAGCGAGGCGGCCAGATCCACCACCCCGTTGCGGATGAACACCAAGTAGAGCGCAATCACCACTGAGAGCGCCAGCCCCACAAAAAAAGCGGGCACCGTCAGCAAGAGCGAGGGCAGCGCCCCCTCGCGAAAATCCTCGGCCAGCGGCCGGTTGGTCACATCCGACTTGCCCAGATCAAAGCGCGCCAAGCGCCCCATCTGATTCAAAAACAGCGAATCGTGCCAGGGCCCCTGCCCGGTCCGGTTGAGGAGCAGCGGCTTGTCGTACCCCCGGTTGTGGAGCCAGTTTTCCACGGCCTTGGGAGTGGCCTTCGGACCGAGCACCCGCCGCGCCATGGCATCCGGGCTTTGCACGACAAAAAACAGGACGAAGGTGAGCAGCATCACGCCAAAAACAATCGGCACGAAGAAGAACAAGCGGCGGATGAGGTAGGCGACCATGGGTTAGCTTCTGCGGTAAACGTTACGGGCGAAGGTCCCTGCCGACAACACGCACGCGGCGAGCAGCAGGGCCGGCCACAGCGGCTTGCGGTTCCAGTCGCCACGCAGTTTTTCACGCAGCGCCTCGTCCACCACCGCATACTTCAATCCCCCCTCCAGCATGGGATTGCTCTGCACCCGCGGTGCCCAGGGCTGAGTGAGCCCGAACACGGACCGGTGCAGCGTCAGCAGATGCGGCACGTCCTCGGATAAGATCATGTTCAACTTCCGCGCAATCTGTTCGCGTTCCGGAGAGTTTTCCATCGTCGCCATCGTCTCAAACAACCGGTCAAATTCGGGGTTCTTGTAACGCGAATGGTTCTTGCCGGTGGGCGGCACGTTCTTGCTGTAGTAGAGGAAGAAGAAGTTTTCCGGGTCGGGGTAGTCCGCACCCCAGCCGCTCCCAGCCGAAATCTGGAAGCTGCCCTGGTCCATCTTTTCCATGAGCCGCGCAAACGGGTTCTCTATGACTTTCACCTTGATGCCGATGGCCTCAAACTGGCGCTGTTCAAACTCGGCCATGAGCCGCTCATCGGCGCTCCCCCCGTTCGTGTCGAGAGTCAGCTCCAGGGTTTTGCCGCTGGCATCCCGCCCCCCGGGATAACCCGCCTCAGCCATCAGCGCCTTCGCCTTCTCCAGGTTGAAGGCGTACGGATTCCGGAACTCCTTCTGGTAGCCGGCAATTCCGGGCGGAAGCAGCTGTTCGGCCACGATCGGCACGCTGTTAAAAAACACGTCCAGATACCCCTGCGCGTTGAACGCGGCGGAAAGCGCCTGGCGGAGCTTCTTGTTGGGCCCAAGCACCGGATCCTCCATGTTGATGCTCATGAAGTAGGTGCTCGGCTCGGTGTCCCGGTGCAGCGTGACACCCCGTTCCAGATACTTAGCCGACAAATCCTTCGAAGGGGTGATCAGGCTCGAAAAGGCGTCCTTTCCCACCCCCATCCCGTCCAGATAGCCCTGCCGGAAGAGTAGGAAGATCGGAATCGTCTCCCGGAAAATCGTAAACGACACCTCGTCCACCAGCGGGAGCGCCTGTCCGGCAAGCGGCCGGAGCAGCCCTTCCTGGGAGGCGTCCCATCCCTCCGAGGGAAAGGTCGTGGTACGGTAGCCGGGGTGGCGCTGCAACCGGATGCGCGTGTTGCGCTTCCACTCGGCGATCCGGAACGGCCCCGTGGCCACCGGATGAAAACGGAACAGTTCGCGGGCCACGCCCTCGTGGGTTTTGCCGTCGTAATAGGCTACCGCCTCCCGGGCCACCGGCGAGGTGAAGTGCATTGCCAGCCAGTAAAGCAGCTGCGGATACGCCTCCTTAAGCCGGATCTCAAAGCTGTAGCGCCCGGTTACCCGCAATCCGGCGACCGGCTTGCTGTAATCAAACTCTCCACTTTTGCGCGCCGCTTCAAAGGCCTCCCCCAGCCCCTCGAGGTAGTCCTGCAAGGTCGAAACCACCGGACACTCGACCTTAGGATCCGCCATACGCTGGAAGGCAAACTCCACGTCCTTGGCCTCCAGTTCGCGCCCCTTGCCCCCCGGAAAACACGGGTCGTCATGAAAGAAAATCCCCGACTTCAGCTCGCACTTGTAGCTGATCCCGCCGCCCTCCCGTTCCGTGCGCACCGGAAGCTGGGTCAGCAGACAGGGCCGCAACTCGTAAGGGTCCGTCTTGAAGGGATGATATTCCAGCAAACACTCCTGCACCGGCTCCATGATCCTCCGGCTCACGTTGTCGTAGGTCACCTGCGGGTCCAGCGACCGGGGATCTTCGGGAAGCGCGCCGTAGCGCGCCTTCCAAGGCGCGCCGTTCTCGCCCTTTTCCGCAAGCGGTTCCGGGTGCGGGCTGTTGGAGCAGCCCCCTGCCCCCAGCAGGCTCAAAAGCAGCAGGCCGCGAAACGCCGCTGCTAAAAACAGCGGCCGGCGGGGGTGGCGGCGGGAAGGCATCCCAGAACTTAAGCGGATTCCCCTTCCTCGACAAGAGGAGGAATGTTCTGCCACCCGCGAGCTCCGCTGCGGAGCACTCAGTCAACCAGCACCCGCCCGAGCGCCACGCCCAGCCCCTCAAGCGCCGCCTCGCTGTGGGAGGCGCTCAAGGTGATGCGCAACCGCGCCGCACCGCGAGCCACGGTGGGGTAGCGGATTGCAGGCACCCAGAATCCGGCCTCCTCCAGGGCGGCACTCAACCGCACGGCCCGCTCCGCCGCCCCAACAAGCACCGGCACAACCGCACTGGAAGGAACCGGGAAACCTGCCCCGGTGTCTTGGATCCCGCCGCTCACTCCGCAGCCCTGCGCCGCAGCAGGAATGCCCGCCAAAACCTGGGCGAAAAAGCGGCGCAACCCGCCCAGCAAAGCGCGTCTTTCGGCGCCCGCAGCCGAGAGCATCCATTCCACCGCCGCGCAGCCCAGCGCCGCGACCACTGGCGAGGGGGCGGTAGAAAACATAAAAGACCGCGCCCGGTTGCTAAGCCAGTCCACCAGTCGCCGGGAACCACAGACATAGCCGCCCGTCCCACCCAGCGCCTTGCTCAACGTGCCCATGTGCACCTCCACTCCCTCGCCCAACCCGAGCGCCTCGATCAAACCCGCCCCGCGCCCGCCCAGCACTCCCACCGCATGCGCCTCATCCACCAGCAGCCACGCACCGTAGCGTTGCTTCAGGGCAACCAACTCCGCAAGCGGGGCAACATCCCCGTCCATGCTGAAAACACTCTCCGTGGCCACCAACACCCGACGCCCGGGATGTCGCTTCGCAGCCCAGCGCAGGTGCTGCTCCAGGCGCCCCAGATCATTGTGCGGAAACACCCGCACCACCGCGCCACACAGGCGGCTTCCGTCGATGATACAGGCGTGGCAGAGCTTGTCCAAAATCACCACGTCCCCCGGCCCGACCAACGCGCTGATCGTTCCAACCGCAGCCGCGTAGCCGCTGGAAAAAACCAGCGCCGCCTCGGTCCCCTGCCATGCAGCGAGGGCCTCCTCCAGTTCCCAATGCGGCCGCAGCCCACCACTGATCAGGCGCGACGCACCGGCGCCCGTTCCGTAGAGCCTCAGCGCGCGGACCGCCGCCTCGGCCATGAAGGGCTCGGCCGCCAGTCCAAGGTAGTCGTTGGAGGAAAAGTTCTCCAGCAGCGTCCCGCCCCGCAGCACTCTCGCGCCCTGCGCGGAATCCACGCGGCTCAACCTGCGCCGGAGGCCGTCCGCCTCAAGTAAACGGAGCCGCCCGGCAAGGTCCTCCTCCAACGCGGGCCCCGCCCCGCTCACGGATTCCGAGCCGTCGAAGTGCTCCCACCAAGTCCCCATGCCAGCAGCCGTTCAGAGTCCTGCCAGACGTAGGTCTTGGCGTCCCCCAACACCACGGAAATGACATCCTTCCGGCCGTTGGAGGCGCTCGAAATCAGGCAAAACCCAGCCGCCTGCGTGTACCCGGTCTTCATTCCGTTGCACTGCTTCAAGCTTGCAAGCACGCGGTTCGTGTTGTGGTACTCCGTGACATGCCCGTCAGGATGCTGCCACTGGATTTCTTTGAGGCACACAATCTCCCTGATGGCCTTCACCTTGTAAGCCGCGACCGCGACCTTTGCCATGTCGCGAGCCGAGGAATGCTGCCCGTTGGCAGGCAGTCCATTGGGGTTGACGAAGTGGGAGTGGCTCATCCCCAACTGTTCCGCACGGGCGTTCATCTTGCGGGCAAAGGCCTCCACGCTTCCCGCATTGTCGCGGGCCAAAGCGCGGGCCACGTCATTCATGCTCTTGACCAGCAGGATCCGCAGCAGATCCCCCCGCCGGTACACC
>JBIKSY010000052.1:0-18446 GCA_044348365.1 Chthoniobacteraceae bacterium | reverse complement strand
TTCAGCTTGGGAAGCGGCGGTGGAGATTTTAGTTCCACCGAAGGGGTCTTTTGAAGAGGCAGAGCCTCCGACTGGTCGGTGGTGGCTGCGATCAAGGGAGTCGCAACGGGAGGGGGAGTCGCGGCGGGAGGGGGAGTCGCGGCGGGAAGGGGAGTCGCGGCGGGAGGGGGAGTCGCAGCGGGAAGGGGAGGCGCAGCGGGAAGGGGAGGCGCAGCGGGAAGGGGAGGCGCAGCGGCGGAGTCCTTCTTTTGTGGAGGGGAGTCCTTCTGGCGTTCCGGATCAGCCTCGGTCGGGTTGGCCGCCGCCGCCCGCGGCGGGAGCATTACTTGTATGCGATCTTGAGGCAGCCGTTTTGGAGAGGGAAAACCGGGAGGTTGCATGGCTAGGGCGTTTCAATAAAAACCCCTTCCGCTTCGGCTTTCCTAAGCGAAAGTCTGTAGCCCCTGACCTCCACTTCCAGCGGATCTCCGAGCGGCGCAAATCGCACCAAGGTGCAGACCGCGCCCTTGGTGAGTCCCATTTCTAAAAGTCTTTGGCGGAGCTCGGGCGGCAATTCAAAGCCGCTGACCCTGCCGCGGTCCCCCACCGCAAGGCTGGCCAGTGAACGGGGATTCATGCCGGAACTGCCTCCACCAGAACCTGTGCGCCAAGAACCCGCCCGACGGCCATGCGTCCGCCTCCGAAGGAGCAGAGAATCGCAGGGCCATCCCCGAGTTTTGATACCAGCGCGCGCTCGCAGAGACCTAATTCCCTTAACCGGAGGCATTCCGCTCCAGAAAGAGGCAACGAGAGGACACGCAGCTTCTGTCCACAGCAGGCTGATGCGAGGCTGAGCGGGGCAGGATTGGTAGGCTTTACAGCTTCAGGCACATCCCTACCTTGTAGATAATGAGACTCAGTCGCAATAAAAAACCCCTTTCCAAAGAATGTTTTGTGACCGGTGCGCAGGAAGTGGCGGCTTGCGGGGCGGGGTTGGTGGATCAGAAAAAAGCACCTACCCCCGCAGATGTCCCACCCCTTGTGTAATAGTGGGGCGAGACTCCGGGGACATGCCCGGCGCGTGCAGAATTAAACCCTCGTAAACTATGACACCGACGTCCGAACAAGTTGATGAAATCAGTGAAGTGCTGGCCTTCTTGCTGACAGACTTTAGCGAAGAGACTTCGCAGGAGGAGGAGTCCACGGGATTGGAAGGGCAGGAACCGATCAGTGAAGAGGCACTTGCTCGGATTCTCGCAAAATCGTTGTCAACCAGAGGCGGGGACGCACATTTGAGGGGCCTGCTCGGGGCGGCCCGTGGGGTCCTGCGTGGCTCGATGGAAATCGGGTAGAGCGGGTTTATACCGGGTACCCGTTCGCCGAAGTGTCATGAAGCGGGCGGTAATTTGAAGATTATGGATTGCTTCCTCCGGTGCAAAGAAAGACTAGGCGGCTTATAAACGGCATTACGCAAATCCAAGCGGTTGTCACTGGCTCTGAAAGAACGGATAGGACGTTTGCCGAGCCTTGGAGCGAGCCCTTCACCGAAATTTGCCTTCTCGCAATGGTGAGTCCGTAAGCCCGTGCTGTCGGGGCTCCGTGCTACTGCACCACCTGGCGGAACCATTCCCGGAGCCGGGTGCGCGCCTCGCTGGGCCGCAGGATCCAGGCGTCGTCGTGGTTGCGGAAGCCGGTGCTGCAAAAGGTAAACTCCCCCAAACCCAGCAGGCGATTGCGCTCCAAAAACAGCCGGGTGTCCTCCGCGTTCGCGGCTTCTCCGCAAACAAACTGCGCTCTGCCCGCGAGCCTCTTGAGACGGGCTGCCGCGGACTCCTTGTCCGTACCGCTCCAGTTCCACCGGCGTACTCCGTCAAAGTGGCTGTAGCAGACAAACCCGCGCCAAAGCCTCGAGGTTTCCGCATCATGGAGGCCCAGATAGTTCACCGCGATGGCGCCCCGGGAGAAGCCCGCCAAAACCACCCGGGACGAGTCACCGCCAAACCGCTCACACACTTCGCGCACAGCCGCCCGGCAGTAGGCGAGTGTCGGCTCCGGATCGTATTCCGGCGCGTTTCCCCACCAGGTTGTTACCGGTTGTTTGCCAGAATTGTCCAGATACGGAAGGGTGAGCCAGATGCAGCCCCCTCCTCCGGAGATGCCGAATCCAAGCTTGGCTCCCTCCGGTGTGCCGGCGCAGGAGTCTCCGGTCGGGCCCTTGTACTGGTTGCCCGTCCATTCGACTAGAACGGGAAACTTGGCCGCCGGCTTCCAGTCGGTGGGCAGGTAAAGCAGGTGGGAGACGGCCGTAGCCTCCCAGCCGGGTGCCGCGGCGGGAATGCGGAGTCCGGGGGCGGGTGTGGTGCGGCTCACCGCCGGAAGAATAAGGTCGGGGGGCACGCTCGAGAGATCCGGCAGTTCCGCGCAAACGGCTTCGGAGGCGAGTGCCAGCAGGACGAGAGCTGGCCGGAAGGCGCTCGAAACCGGACCCGGGTTGAGGCGAATCCGTCTGGCCCCGCCGGCTGGTTGCCCCTTTGTGGTGACGGTGTGCACGGGCTTGGTGGGCTGGCAATCAGGCCAGCAGGCCCGGGATAATCTTTCCTCCCTTGTTGTCGGTGAGAGACATGGGGGAGCCGTTGCGGTGGAAGGTGAGTTTTTCGTGGTCGAGACCAAAAAGGTGTAACAGCGTGGCGTGGTAGTCGTGGTGGGTGACGATGTCGTTGACCGCCTTGTGCCCGAACTCATCCGTCTCCCCGTAGGTGGCTCCCGCCTTGAAACCCCCGCCCGCCATCCACATGGAGAAGCCGTAGGTGTTGTGGTCACGCCCCGCCACCTCCTTGCTACCGGGGTATTCAATGACTGGAAGGCGTCCCATTTCCCCGCCCCAGTGGACGACGGTTGAGTCGAGTAGCCCACGCGCCTTGAGGTCGATGACCAAGGCGGCGGAACCTTTGTCGACGTATTTGCAGGCGGCGGGTAGGCCGGCGAGGATGCCCTTGTGGTGGTCCCAGGTCTGGTTGCCGGTGAAGAGTTGCACAAAGCGCACCCCCCGTTCGACGAGCCGCCGCGCGATGAGGCAGCGGGTCCCAAACTCGGCGGTGGCCGGCTCGTCGATGCCGTAGAGCTTCTTGGTGGCCTCGCTTTCGCCCGAGATGTCCAGGGCCTCCTTGGCCGCAAGTTGGAGTTTTCCGGCAAGCGCGTAGCTTGCGATGCGCGCCTCCAGGTCGCTTTCCCCCGGATGTCTTTGAAGATGGTCCCCGTTGAGCTGTCCTAGAAAATCCAGATAGCGTGTCTGGGCCTCGCCCCGGAGGTGGGGTGCGGGGTCGAGGTTGGGCATCCTGGGTTCCTGCGAGCGCACCGCGGTGCCCTGATAGAGTGAAGGCAGCCAGCCCTGGGTCCAGTTGGCGACTCCGAGGACGGGAAGGCCCCGCGGATCGGTGAGTGCGACATAGGCGGGCAGGTCGCTCGTCTCGGAGCCAAGCGCGTAGGTCAGCCAGCTGCCAAGGGTGGGCCTGCCGGCGAGGATCCCGCCCGTCTGCATCGCGTAGATGCCCTGGCCGTGGTTGCTCACACCGGTTTGCATGCCGCGGATGAGCAGCACATCGTCGACGATTTGTGAGAAATAGGGCAGCAGTTCGCTCACGGCCGTGCCGCACTGGCCGTGTTGCCTAAACTTCCACGGGCTTGCCATGAGCGTGGTACTGGCGTTTGCAGAGTCATCAAATTTGATGTCGCCGCTGAATTTCTGGCCGTTGCGTTTCTCCAGCTCCGGCTTTGGGTCAAACAGGTCGATCTGGCTGGGGCCGCCCTGCATGAAGAGGGAGATCATCGCCCGCGCCTTTGGCCGGCCAGCCGGGGGCTTGGGAAGCGTGTCAAAATGCCGGGGGACAAGGTCGGCGGGTTTTGCGAGCAGCCCCTCCCTTTGCAGCAGGGAAAGGGCACCGAGCGAACTGAGGCAAAAGCCGCCCCGAGCCAGCAGGTGTCGGCGGGAGAGACATCCGTTTGCGGGCAGATTAGTCGGCATAAAGAAATGCGTTGGAATTGAGCAAGGCCTGGCAAAGCGTGGCAAGGGCGGCCAGTTCCGGAGGTTGCACAGGGGCGCCACCGGTTTTGGCGGGCGCGGCGGCCGCAGGGACGCCGGCCTTGGGCGGCGCCGTGGGGGGAGCGGGAGTGGCCGCCGGCTTGGCTTGGAGGGTGCGTGTCTGGTCCTTGAGAAACGCTCCGGCCCGGTCGAGTTCGGCCGGGGTCGGCAGGGTTCCGAGCGCCAGCTTCCAGGCCCGCTGGATCCGGGCCTGTGGGGCGGTGCCGGCCTCCCTTTGAACGCGCTCTGCAAACGCCGTGGCGGCCCCAAGCGCGAAGCCGCTGTTCATCAAAGTCAGCGACTGAGGCGCCACCGTGGAGGCGGAGCGCAGTTCGCAGTTGGGCTCCATCTTGGGCAGGTCGAACGCCTCCAGCAGCGCGAGCGGGCGGGTGCGCCGCATCTGGACGTAGACACTGCGACGGAATTCCTCCCCGTTGAGCGGCACCACCTTGCCGGTGGGCCTGCCCGCGGTGTCCGTGGTGTCCACTCCCACGATGACCTGCCCGTCGGTGTCCAGCATCACCGGCACCGGCGCACCGAACATTTTCGGGTTGAGCTGGCCGCTGACCGAAAGCATCGCATCGCGGAGCGTTTCGGCGTCCAGCCTGCGCACCGAGGCCCGCGACAAAAGCAGGTTGTCCGGATCTACAGCGTCCCCCTCCGCCGTGCGGGCGGAGGACTGCTTGTAGACCGCCGAGTTCATGAGGAGCCGGTGCATGTCCTTGAGGCTCCAATTTTTGGCCACCAGTTCGGACGCCAGCCAGTCGAGGAGTTCCGGATGGGTGGGACGGTCTCCCTGGGTGCCGAAGTCCGCCACGGTCCCCACGATTCCCCTTCCAAAATGGTGGTGCCAGATCCGGTTGGCTAGCACGCGGGTGGCCAGCGGATGCTTGCCGGAGGTGAGGTGGCGCGCAAAGTCGCCCCGGCGCCCGGTGGCGGTTGCGCCCGGCTTGGAGCCTCCGAGGGGCGCCTTCTGGAAGGAGGCGAGGACCGTCAGATCGGCGGGGCCCACGGTGGCCTTCGGGTTTTTGGGGTCGCCCCGGTGGAAGATCGCGGTTGCCGGGGGGGCGGCCACCGCGGCGGCGGTCTCGTTGAACACCGGCAGGAAGATTTCCTCCTTCTTGCGTTTGCGGATCTCGACTGCGCCCGCGCCGATCTCTTTGAGCTCAGCCTCGTGCTTGGTGTTGTAGGTTTTGTCGTAAAGGTAGAGGGAGCCGGGGCTCAACTGGTTGATCGTTGGGTGTTCTTTCAAGAGCCGCAACTCTTCCGGCGTCCGGCTTTTGGCCTCCTTGCGGTATGCGCTCCGCAGGGGAGCCCTGAGTTCTTCCGGGCGCTTTTCCAACTCCCACCCGAGGACCAGCTCGATGAGTTCGTCCTCCCGCTTTTTGCGCTTCTCGTCGACGACCTTGGCCTCGGCCTCGATGGTTGCGTTGTGGGCCCGCTCAGTGTCGGTCATCAGCGAGAGTAGACGGGCAGCCGGCAGTCGCCAGTTGGCCGGATCCAGCCCTGGCTCGAAAACCGCCCGCAACTGGTAGTAATCCCGCTGTGGGATGGGGTCGTGTTTGTGGTCGTGGCACTGGGCGCAGCCAACGCTGAGACCGAGCAGCGAGGTGGACACCACCTTGATGGACTCGGCCACAACGGCGTTTCTGGCAGTCAGTTGGTCGGCGGCTGGAGCCGAGGCCGTCCCGTCCGGCACCATGCGCAGGAAGCCGGTGGCCGAAAGCGTTTCCACCGTTTCCGGCGCCATGTTTTTAAGCGGCCCCTGGACCAGTTCGTCCCCGGCGAGCTGCTCCTGGATGAAGCGGTCGAGGGGTTTGTCGGCGTTGAGCGAGCGGATGACGTAGTCCCTGTAATGGTAGGCCCAGGGGCGGGGCGGGTCCGTGTCGCTATAGCCGTCGCTGTCGGCGTAGCCGGCGATGTCCAGCCAGTGGCGGCCCCAGCGTTCCCCGTAATGTGGAGAGGCTAGCAGTCGTTCGACGAGGCGGGCATAGGCGTCCGGCGCGGTGTCGGCTTCAAAGGCGGCCACTTCCTCAGGCGAGGGGGGCAGGCCTGTCAGATCCAGCGAGGCCCGCCGGAGCAGGACCGCCTTCGGAGCCTCGGGGTTGAAGCGGAGCTGCTTTTCCTCAAGTTTCGCCAGCACAAAACGGTCGATGGCACCCATGCCTGCGGGCGCGGTCTTGGGGCTGGGGGGGCTTGGGCGCTGGAGGGCTTGAAAGGCCCAGAACTCGCGGTCCTCCTCCGTGAGGTAGACCGGGGGCACCTGTTCGGGTTCGGGGCGGGCGGTGGGTGCTCCCTGCGCAATCCAGTCTTCGAGGAGTTGGATCTCGGAGGGTGTGAGTTTTTTCCCTTTCGGAGGCATTTCGCCCTCCTTGACCAGCCGCAGCAGTTCACTTTTGTCGGGGCTGCCCGGCAGGATTGCCCGGTCGGCGTCCTCCCCGCGGGGCTCCACCAGAAAGCGGCGCAGGCGCACGTCGAGGCCGCCCTTGAGCTTGTCGCCCTCCCCGTGGCAGTGGACGCAATGGTGTTTGAGCAAGGGCCGGATGTGCCGTTCGAAGGTGAGCGGCTGCGCGGCTGCCGTGGCCGTGCTGGCGGCCCGGAGGGGGGTGTGGAGGCCGGGGCCCGCGCTGGCGAGTGCCATGTGGCAAAGCGCAAGCAGGAAAGCGGCAGGGCCTGGCCGGCTAAGCCCGGAGGCGGCGTTTGCAGGAGGCGAGGGGGGCAGGGGGGGAGCCATTGGGGGCGGCTGGGGTGGTCTCTGAAAGACGACCCGCGGCGGCCGGCTTCCTTAAGGGAAAAAGCGGGGGTGGAGGGGGGATTTCCCCGATTGCAGCAGGCGGACCCTCAGGCTTCCTTGCGCAGGAGGGCCAGCCAACCGGCGATGAGCAGGAGGCCGCCCAGAGGGGTGATGGCGCCAAGCCATTTGACGCCGGTGACCGCCAGCAGGTAAAGCGAGCCGCTGAAAACGAGGATGCCGCAGGCAAAGAGTCGGAAGGCGAGGCCCCGGGCGGCCGCCCACAGCAGCACAACCGCGTGCAGAAGGTGGTAGAGCGAGGCGGTGTGCCAGACCTCCACGGTTTGGTTGGCGGCCAGGACCGCCTTGAGCCCGTGCGCACCAAAGGCTCCCAGAACCACACCGGAGGCGCCGAACAATGCAGCGATACGAATCGGGTTGAACATGCAGCCAAGCCTGCCAGCGGTGTCGCTTCCGGCAAGCGCCAAGAGGGCCAGCGAGAAGGGGAGTCGCGGGGCGGACCGATGGTGGTTTTTACGGGCAATCCAGGCCGGGGCTCGTCCTACCCTCGGTTTTTTTGGGACGCCCTCACAGGGCGGTTTCGATTTGGGCGGACGGTTGCCCACGGCGTTGCCGTGGGTTGGCAGGAGAAATGCACCTTCGGTGCGTCCTAAAGTGGACGCCCAAATCCAAGCCGACCAGGACGGCGACAACCAAATGGCCCGCCCACATCAAAGTGGGACGCCCCCCAGACATGGACGCCTCAGTGGGGTGCTCTGCTGGCAGCCCTTGGCAACGCCATGTGCCCCCTCGCTCCACCTCCGGGATGCTGCCGCAGAGGCCTTGCCTTTTCCCGGGCGTGCTCAGGCACCCCGGTGTGCCAACAGGTACGAGAGCAGGTTGTGCAACGTTTCCTTCAATTCCTTGCGGTGCACGATCCTGTCCACCAAGCCGTGGTCCCGGAGAAACTCCGCCGTTTGAAAGCCGGCCGGCAGGTCCTGATGCGTGGTCTCGCGGATCACCCGGGGGCCCGCAAAACCGATCATCGCCCGCGGTTCAGCCAGATTGATGTCGCCCACGGTGGCAAAGCTGGCGCTCACCCCGCCGGTTGTTGGATGTGTCATCAGCGAAATGTAGGGAAGTCCCGCCTGGGAGTGCCGCGCCAGCGCGCCGCAAGTCTTGGCCATCTGCATGAGTGAAATCGCTCCCTCGTACATACGCGCCCCTCCGGAGGCGGAGATGATGACCACCGGGAGTTGCTCCGCCGTGCAGCGTTCAATGAGGCGCGCGAGCTTTTCCCCCACCACCGAGCCCATCGTGGCTGCGATGAAATTGAAATCCATTACCGCAAGCCCTGTCCGAATCCCCTCCAGCCCGCAGAGCCCCGTGAGGACAGCGTCCTTGAGGCCGGTTTTCTTCTGGTAGGTTTTCAAACGCTCCGTGTAGCTGGCCTGCCCCGTGAACTTCAGCGTGTCGACCGAAACCATGTTCGCATCCATCTCTTCGAAGGTGTCCGCGTCGGCCAGCATCTCCACCCGCTCGCTTGCCGGTTGAACAAAATGGTGGTCACACCGCGGGCACACCCGGAAGTTCTGCTGGAGCTCCAGGTTGTGGATCATCTCCGAGCAGGCAGGGCACTTCTGCCACAAACCCGTTGGAAGGTCGCGTTTCTTGTCGGAGTAGAACGAGGGACGACTGAAAATACCCATCCCAGACTCTACCCTCTCGCAGCGGTGAGTGCACGCACCGATGCAGCCCCTCCCCGTAGAAGTGCTCCCGCGCAGGCATCCAAGGTCGCCCCAGTGGTAAGAACGTCGTCCACAAGCAGCACGTGCCGCCCCCGGATCTGACGCTCGCACTCAAGCCGCGTCGCAAACGCCCCGCGTACGTTGGCCCGCCGCTCCTCCCGGGCCAAGCGCGTCTGAGTGCCCGTAGAGCGTACCCGCCGCAGCGCGCCCACCATACGCACCCCGTTGGTCCCGGAAAGCTCCGCCGCCAGTACCTCTGCCTGATTGAACCCGCGCAGCCGCTGTTTCCACCAGTGCAGCGGCACCGGCACCAGCACCTCCGCCGGCGGGTCCCGCAACCGGGCGTCCAAGAGCCCCTCCTGCATCCAGCCGCAGACGAGGTGCCGCAGGTGCCGTTTGCCGTCATACTTGAGTTGGTGTACCACCTCCCGCACCACCCCCCCGAAGCGGCAGGGCGCCACCACGCAATCAAAAGCCGGGCTCCATTGCTGGCATTCCGCGCACACCTCGGGTAGCGGCGCCGCCCCCCAAAAGGGCCGCGAACACCTCCGGCACAACGCGGGCGCCCCCCAACGAAGCTGCGCCGCCTCCGCTACACACCCCCCGCACAAATGCGCCCCCGCCTCGGTGGGTAGGGCGCACACCGTGCAAAACGGCGGGTACAGCAGGCTCCGCAACCCACTGAGTCCCGCCTTGAGCAGGCCGCATCCGGGCCGGAGTCGGGCGCCCCCCGGCTTAAGCAGGCCGCCTATCGGCTTAAGCAGGCCGCCCATCGGCTTAAGCAACGTGTGCGGAATGAGGCGGGGAAAAAGTTTCATACCCCTCCTACGGAACTCGAAGTGGATTGGGGGCTAAAACGATTCAGTTTTTCGCCGCCCCTTTTCTGATTCAGGCCCATGTCTTTCTCCTTTCACCGCAGTCTTTTTATTCCACGCCTCGGCCCGTGCCAGCTATCCTCGCCGGGGCTGAACCGGGAATGGGGCTGTGGTGGCGCCAGCTGGGTTTCAGACGGCGAGCGCATCCTGCTCGACGACACCGTGCGCGCCTCCTCCGACACACCGCTGCCTGAGGAGTGGGTCTCGGTGGAGAGGGCCGGTCCACGCAGAAAGATCTTCTTTGACCCAGCCGCCACCACCTGTGCGGTGGTCACCTGCGGAGGCCTGTGTCCGGGCATCAACGACGTTATCCGTAGCATCGTCATGCACGCGTATTACGGTTACGGCGTGCGCCGGATTTTGGGCCTGCGCTACGGCTACGAGTCCCTAAACAGCTGCTTCGGCCATGTGCCGGTGGAGCTCACGCCGGAGCGGGTGGCCAAGGTTCAGCACCTCGGCGGTTCGGTGCTTGGCACCTCGCGCGGCCCGCAACCGGCCTCAGAAATGGTCTCCCAGTTGGAGGCACTCGGCGTTCAGGCGCTGTTTGTCGTCGGAGGTGACGGTTCGCAGCGCGGCGCGCGCGACCTCTACGAGGAGGTCGCACGACGCGGGGGGCACATCTCCGTGGTTGGGATTCCCAAAACCATCGACAACGACCTGCTCTACATGGACCGCAGCTTCGGCTACCTGACCGCTTCGAGTGAAGCCTTCCGCACCATCGAGGTCGCCCACGCCGAGGCTCGCGGTGCACGCAACGGAATCGGTCTGGTCAAACTCATGGGGCGTGATTCCGGGTTTATCGCCTGCGCCGCCGCGCTGGCCTCCGCTGAAGCCAACTTTGTGTTGATCCCCGAGGTCCGCTTTGGGCTGGACGGGGAATCCGGTCTGTTGCGCTGCCTCGAGAAGCGCCTGCGGGAGCGGGGGCACGCCCTCATCGTGGCGGCCGAGGGTGCAGGCCAGCACCTGCTGCCGCAGCAGGCGGAGGGGAGTGACCGGTCCGGCAACAAACGGCATGGGGACATCGGGGCGTACCTTAAGGCGCAGATCGAGGCGCATTTTCATGCCGCCAAGACGGACATCACCCTCAAGTACATCGACCCAGGCTACCAGTTGAGGGGGGTGGTGGCCACGCCCGAGGACCGCACCTTCTGCCTCCAACTCGCCCGGCACGCGGTGCACGCGGCGATGACCGGAAGGACCGGGATGGTGGTCGCCCTTTGGCACCAGCGCTACGTCCACCTGCCCGTGCACCTCGTCGCCGAGGGAATCCGCCGCGTGAATCCGGAGGGGGATTTGTGGCGGTGCATTCTGGAAAGCACCGGCCAGCCGGCCCGGATGGGGGTTTACCAAGAAGGCGGCCGGGGGCAAGCGCCGGGGCGCTAGCTCAGGATGAGTCCGGTGGCGGGTGAGTCCGTGAGGATGATTTTTCCCGGACTCTTGAGCGTGGCGGTGATGTCTAGGAGCCTGAAGAGGGCGAGCGAGACCTCCGGTTCACTTTGGATGCTCGCCAGGGCGCGGCCGACGACCTCGGGCCGCACGGCTTGGGCCTGGCCGAGCCTTTGGGAAGCCTGCTTGTCCGCCTCGGAATGGATGATGGCCACGGTGTTGTCGCCCGCCTGTTTCATCGCGGCCGTCACCTGCCGGAGCCGGTTGACGACCTTGCGCTGGATTTCCGCGATCATTCCCTGATCCCTGAAGGCTACCTTCCGGATGTAGGTGGAGCCCAGTGCAAAGCCCCATTGGGAGGAGGTGGGGGACACCTCTTCGCGCACCTTGCGCGAGAGTGCGTCGCGGTCCTCCAAGAGCACGTCGAGTTTGAGGTTGGAAAGCTGTTTGACCACGGCCGTGGCCACGTTTGCGTTCAGCGATCCCATCGGCGAGGAGTTGCGGAACAGGAAGGCCTCCGGGTCGTTGACGTACATCTCAAACCAGACGCCCACGCCCATCGGGGCGCCCTCCTCGGAGTTGACCAGTTGGTTGCGCAGGTAGGACTGGAAGAGCTGCGTGCTGACGGTGTAGGCCTTTCCGAAAAGCGGGAAAAGCAGGGCCTTCGGCCCGAAATGGACGATTGGAAAAAACAGGCCCGGCTCCTCCACCTTGCCAACGACCTTGCCAAAGAAGGTGTACACCAGGACCGTCCTCTCGGGGAGAACCCGCCAGAATTCGAGGGCGCTTCCCAGCGCCGTGAGCAGGGGGATGCAGATAAAGGTGAGGGCGACGCCGAAGAGAATGGAGACTGGAAAGTTCATGAGGAAAGGGGAGTCGGTTTTTTGTGCCGGGATTTGGAGGAGGCGGGCTCAGAGCTTCAGGATGGTTTCCGAGGCCCGTTCCCGCAGCGGCAGGCTTGCGTTGCGCAGGTAGCCCTCGAGGGCTGCATCGCCCCCCATCTGGCGCATCGCACTCAGCGTCTTGGCCAGTTCCAGTAGCGGCGCGGCTTCTGCTGCGGCCTTGTTCTGCGAGATCTGCACGGCCTGTTCCGCCATCTTCAGCTTGGTCTCCGCGTCCGCGCGCGCCTGACTGATGGCCGCCGCTACCTGGTTTTGGGTGGTGTTGATGGAGGCAAGCGCCTCGTCCACGTCGCTGGGCGGATCTATGTTGGTGATCAAGGCGGCGTCAAACTCGATGCCGTACCGGGCCGCGGTCTTGCGGCAGGCCTCCTCCATGTGCCGGTTGATGAGCGAAAGGTTCCGCCTCAGGTCGTTGATCGAAACCCCCTCGACGGCGCCCTCCGCGCTTTCGGCATCAAACGTCGCGATCCGGTCTCGGAGCGTAGAGATAAAGTACCCCACCACATGGGCCGCAGGCTGGGCCGCCCCAAACAGGTACGCATACAGGTTCCGCTCGCAGGGCTTCCACCGGATCTGCCCCGAGATCTGTACGGTCAGGTTGTCCTTGGTGACGGCCTCGATGAAATCCTGCTTGAGCTGCGGATCCCAGGTGATGTCCGCCGTCTGGATGGTCATGTCCACCTTGTAAAGCCGCTGCCAAGGCCACTTGAAGTAGGGGCCACCCGGCTGGATGACCCGCACGACCGGATAATTGTAACGAGACTTCTCCTCGCCGCTCAGCAGTCCTCCCAACTCCGGGTCCTCTCCCGTGCTGCCTTTGAGGCGCTGTGCGCGGCCGAAGGTCGTGATCACCCCGCGCTGGGTCGGACCGATCGAGTACACGCCGAATAGCAGGGTCAGCAGGGCCGCTATTCCGATACCGAGCAGAAGGCCAAAGAAGAGAGCAGGCATCACTAAAGAATAGAGCATCTTCTGTGGACGGCAATTCCAGAGCCTCACTCCGGGGTGGGCGTTTGGTCCGGGGGGGGTGAATCGGTTGAAAAAAGTTTTTCGCCCCATTTCCACGGCGTGCGTGGTGTTGCAGTGGGGAGCGCTAGAGCTGAAGCACTCTTGCGGGCCGCACGCCTCGGGGCTAGCTCCTGAAGCCCCCGCCTGTCAGCCGAGCGGTGGAGCGGTCATGCCAGCGAGGCAGGCTCACCAGCGCCACCGTGGCCCCAATCAGCGCCATCAGCATGTCCGTCTGCGTATCCCACGGGTCTCCCTGCGTTCCCAGAAAATCGTCCGCAGCCGCGCCGTTGGTCACTGCGGTGAACCACTCGATCAATTCGTAAAAGGCGCTGAACGCCAGACACACGCTGCCTGCCAGCACCGGTAGCCAACGGCTCGGTCTGCCGTTACCCGCATCCCGCAGCGGAGAAGTGCGCAGCAACAGCTCGCGCACCAGAAGCGCCGGCACAAAACCCTGGGCAAGATGCCCCAGCTTGTCGTAGTGATTCCGCGTCCAACCAAACCACATCTTTGCCCACTCCCCCAATGGCACCAGTGCGTACGTGTAGTGGCCGCCCACAATGAGGATCACGCTGTGCCACCACAAGAACGCGAGCAATAGTGAGGACAGGGGAAAACGCCGCCCCGTCGCCAATGCGAGTGGCACCCCCAGAAGCACCGGTGCCACCTCCAAGACCCAGGTGAACCGGTCATGCGCACCAATCGCCGACCAAACCAGCACCGGCGCGAGCAGACCGCAGAACCAAACGAGTCGCTTTTCCATGGTCAGATCCTGGCACACTCCGCTTCCCGGTGAGCACGGCATTTTCGAGCCTTCGATCAAGGTCCGGTGCTGGGTTCGGGCTGGCGACGCGTCGCTTGAAGGACGCGCTGGCCCTTGTTGGGGAGCAGGTAGAGGCCCTGTTTCTCTGGGAGACACAGCGAAAGGACGCCGACCAAGGCGAACGGAGTGTCATGCATCGTGCCTGCGGCAGACTGATTGGTCTGCAAAACATTAAAAACCAAAATGGTAGGCCTGGAGGGATTTGAACCCCCAACCAAGGGATTATGAGTCCCCTGCTCTAACCATTGAGCTACAGGCCCGCAGTCCACCAAGAGACCGTATGTCGGGGAAAGACTCAAACGGAATCCTCTTCTTTGGTTGCAGACCCAAACCGGGCGTGGGAAACTAAACGACCTGCCCTATGTCATCCCAGGTCCCTGCCTGTCCGCCATCCTCCATCGCCTCCGACCGCCTCCACTCTGTTGAAGACGTGCGTGTGAGCGAGGTGAAACGTCTCGTCACGCCCGCGCAGGTCAAGGCGCACCTCCCCGCGAACGGGGCGCTGCTGGATGGGATCCGGCAGGCCCGCGCGACGGCACGGCGGATTCTGAGCGGGGAGGACCGCAGGTTGATGGTGGTCGTGGGGCCATGTTCGATCCACGACCCGGTGTCGGCCATGGATTACGCGCGTCGGTTGGCCGCCTTGGCCGAGGAACTCAAGGAGCGGGTGTTCATGGTGATGCGGGTGTATTTTGAGAAGCCCCGGACCACCGTGGGCTGGAAAGGCCTCATTAACGACCCACGGTTGGACGATTCCGGCGAAGTGGAGGAGGGGATTCATCTGGCGCGCAAGCTTCTGTTGGATATCGGGGAGCTCGGGCTCCCGGCGGGCACGGAGTTTCTGGATCCGATCATCCCGCAGTACATAGCCGACCTGATCAGCTGGGCGGCCATCGGCGCCCGGACCACCGAGTCGCAGACCCACCGGGAGATGGCCAGCGGACTCTCAATGCCCGTCGGGTTTAAGAACGGCACGGATGGAAGCATCCAGACGGCCATCGACGCCATGCGTTCGGCCTGTGCCGCGCACAGTTTTCTGGGAATTGACCAGGAGGGCATGACCAGCATCGTCAAGACCGCCGGCAACCCCGACAGCCATATCGTGCTGCGCGGTGGCCGGGACGGCGCCAACTACGGCCCCGAGCACACCGCGGCGGCGGCTGACAAACTGCGCAAGGCGGGACTGCACGTCTCGTTGATGGTGGATTGCAGCCATTCAAACAGCGGCAAGGACCCGCTCCGCCAGCCCGAGGTGTTGCGCAACGTGTTGCAGCAACGCAAGGGGGGACGCGAGGACCTGGTGGCTGTGATGCTGGAAAGTCACATTCATCTGGGTACTCAGGCGGCCTCCGCTTCGGGTTTGAAATACGGCGTGTCCGTGACGGACGCCTGTCTCGACTGGGAGGCGACCGCCTCGCTGTTGCGGGAAATTTAAGGGGGCGCCCGCCTGCCGGGTTTCTTCGGAAGGCGGAACCGTGTTCCTGCGTGGGCGGCTGTCCTCGTTCCCTCGAAGCCTACAACCACTACGCCGCCTGCACCCCTTGGAAGGACGGCTTTCTGCCTTCTTTCCAAAGCGCCGCTCCCGCCTAGACTCATCATGGCCCTACAGCCGTTTCCGTCCTTTGATCTGGGGACTTCACGGAGAGGCCCCCGCGACGCCATGGAATTACAGCACAAACTCGAAATCCTCGCCGACGCCGCCAAGTACGACGCCTCCTGCGCGAGTAGCGGTGCGGCGCGCAAGGATTCGCGCGGCGGCAAGGGGGTCGGCTCCACCGGCGGGACCGGCATCTGCCATTCCTACGCCCCGGATGGTCGCTGCATTTCGCTGCTGAAGGTGCTCCTCACGAATGCGTGCCTCTACGACTGCCACTACTGCATAAACCGGCGCTCAAGCAATGTGCAGCGCGCGCGCTTCACCCCGGAGGAAGTGGTGCGGCTCACGCTCGACTTCTACAAGCGCAACTTTATCGAGGGGCTGTTTCTGAGCAGTGGCATCATCCGCAGTGCGGACTACACGATGGAACTGGTGGTCGAGGTGGCGCGGCAGTTGCGCGAGGAACACCACTTTCGCGGCTACATCCATCTCAAGACGATCCCCGAGGCCTCGCCCGCTCTGATTGAATTGGCCGGGCGTTACGCGGATCGCATCAGCATCAACATCGAGCTGCCCACGCAGCAGGGGCTCACAAAGCTCGCGCCGGAAAAGAATCTGGCGCGTACCCAGGACGCAATGGGGCACATCCGCGGAAAAATCGAGGAGCGTCACGCGGAGAAGCGGAAGCCGGATGCACCGAAGCCGCCGCCCTTTGCCACCGGCCAGAGCACGCAGATGCTCGTCGGCGCGGACGACTCCACCGACGCGGTTATTCTGCAGCGCGCGGACCTTCTGTACGGGACCTACCGGCTGCGGCGCGTTTATTACTCAGGCTTCAGTCCGATTCCCGAACCGTCCTCCCTGCTGCCAATCAAGCCGCCACCGCTCGTGCGAGAACACCGGCTGTACCAGGCGGACTGGCTGTTGCGTTTTTACGGCTTCAAGGTGGAGGAAATCGCCTCGGACGCAGCGCCTAATCTTGACCTGCAGCTGGATCCGAAGCTCGCCTGGGCGCTGCGCAACCGCGCCACTTTTCCCGTCGATGTGAACCGGGCCCCGCGCGAGGGTTTGCTCCGCGTGCCGGGGCTTGGCGTGCGCAATGTGGAGCGCATCCTCAGCGCGCGCCGCTATGCGAGGCTCAGGCTTGCGGACCTGCTGCGCCTGCGCGTGCCTATGAAAAAGGTGCTGCCTTTCATCATTGCCGCGGACCACAGCCCGGCGCGGCTTGGGCTCGACGATGCCACCCTCCGTGCCCGCTTCCTACCGCCCCCGCGCCAGATGGAACTGGATTTCGCCGCGCCTCCGGTCGCCGGCGACATCGACTCCGTGAGATCTGGCGAGCTGTAGCCATGCGCACGGTGGTCATCCAACCGGTGTTCGAGGAGTGGCGCGACCAGGCGCGCGGGCTTCTCGCCTTGCGCGTGCCGCCCGGGGAGGTGCTGTGGTCGGACGAGGCGCAGGAACCTGGTCTTTTTGCCGAGGTGGAAGAGGCTTCCCCGCGCGGGCCGGTGCCGAAGGTGCCGGCCGCCTTCCTCGACATGGCGCGAAGCGTGGCAGCGCACACAGACGCGCGGCGCTGGGGCGTGCTCTACCGCGTGCTCTGGCGCCTCACGCACGGCGGCGAGCGGCACCTGCTTGCCGTGGCAACGGACCCCGAGGTGCGCCAGCTCCAGCTCTGGTGCAAGGCCATCGCTCGGGACATCCACAAGATGCACGCCTTTGTCCGCTTTCGCCTCGTGGCAACGGACGAGGCCACAGGCCGAGAGCAGTTCGTGGCGTGGTTTGAGCCTGAGTACCGGATCGTCCGGCTGGCCGCTGGCTTTTTTGAAAAGCGTTTCGCTGGCATGGACTGGTCCATCCTCACGCCGCACGCATGCGCCCACTGGGACGGCAGCAGTCTGCACTTCTCTCCCGGCGTCCCGCGCTCCGCCGCGCCGGACGAGGATGCGCTCGACGAGCTTTGGCGTACCTACTTCCGCAGCATCTTCAATCCGGCGCGCTTGAAGGTACGGGCGATGCAGTCCGAAATGCCCAAGAAGTACTGGAAGAACCTGCCCGAGGCGCCGCTTATCGCCGGCCTGATTTCGGGAAGCGGCGGGCGAGTGGAGGAAATGCTCCGTACCGAGGCCCGCCCAGCCAAGCCCGCGCCAAAGAACGCGTATCTGGATTCCCTCCGCGCCATGAATGAGTGTGAACCCCTTCCTGGCGACCCGCCGGAATCCCAGTGAGGCAAGGGCAGGCGGAATTTCAAGGAATCGGCGTGGCCGACTGCAAAGAACGGTCTTTTAACCTGCTCCCCGAAGTGGATGGAGCGATTTCGCGTTTGTCCGGCTTTTGGACGTTCAAATTATTTAGGCATTGGTGCCTAATTTTCGGTTTCAGGGGAATGCTTCCCCGCTTTGTTGGTTTGGCCTTTGCTCACGCAGGCCGGATCTGGCTTGGTGGGCAGCGTCGCATTCCAAGCACGGACTAATCTGCCTAGGCGCTGGGTGATTTCCGGGTGCGCTTGGGCGGCATCCTTGGAGGCGTCTTCGATGCGATTCGCTTTGAGGTTGTGGAGTTCGACCCGCTGGCCGTCAAAGGTAGTCACCAGTTTCCAATCCCCGTAACGAACCGCCAGATCAGGCCAGAAGTTGGGGTCCTTCTTATTGCCGTTGATTCGCCAGAAGATGGGGCGAGTGCGAGGAACCGATTCGCCCTTGAAAGCCGGGAGCATGTTTTCGCCGTCGCCATTGGCGTCGGTCGGCGGAGTGACCCCGGCGGCAGCGCAGAAGGTGGGTAGCAAATCCACCGCCGTCAGAACCGAGGCGTCGTTTTTCAGGCCGGCCGGAGCCTGGCCCGGCCAACGGACGATGAACGGTACGCGCACGCCTCCTTCAAAGAGACTGGTTTTCTGTCCCCGCAGGCCGTTGGTCTCACCGAGGTTGTAGTGACTGCGATATTTTCCAGGAACGCCCGTATCGTTTTCCTTGGACTTTGCCGGGCCGTTGTCGCTGGAAAAAACCACCAGCGTGTTCTCCGCGATTCCGCACCGCTCCAGCGCATCGAGGATCATGCCGACCTTGTTGTCGCCGTCGGTAATGACCGCTGCGTAAACCTGTTGCCGGGGGTCGAGATGTTTCCACCGCGCCATGGATTCGTCCGACGGGCTGTGGGCCAGGTGGCTCTCATGCAGCCACACGTTCACGTAAAACGGACCGTCCTTGTTCGCCTCGATGAACTTCACCGCCTGATTGGGAATATCGTTTCCATACGGTCCGGCTTTCGGCCCCGGCCCGTGATAGACCGCCGAGCTGTCAAAGCCGTAGTCCGCCATGGT
>JBIKSY010000051.1:0-18546 GCA_044348365.1 Chthoniobacteraceae bacterium | reverse complement strand
GGTTGGGGAGGGTTGGGGAGGGTTGGGGAGGGTTGGGGAGAGAGGGGGCGGCAGAGTCGAGTCGGGGAGAGGATCTCACCGGAGGCACCGCTGTCCAAAAGGATTTTCCAACCGCCTCCCGAAGGGCAAACCCGAACGGGGTTCCTACTTCACAAAGCGGATGATGAGCGAATACCGGAAATGTTTGCCTCCGCTGGTTTGTATGGCTGCCACCACGACTCCCAGGATGTTGAGGAGGTACAAAAACCAGAGGAAAAACGGAATGGCAAAAATTCCGACAATGGTCGCCGCAAGGAGGATACAGCCGACCGCGGAGTAAAGGGTCATGGAGAGCTGAAAGTTCAGGGACTCCTTGCCCTGTTCCTCGATGAGGGGGTGGTCGTTGCGTTTGAGCAGCCAGACCAACAGCGGCACGGCCAGGTGGGCGACCCAGGGCAGGAAACACCCGGCCAGCCCACCGAGATGGCAGAGCATCGCCCAGGTGCGGGCGTTTTTTTCCACGGGATCGATTGGCTTGTATTCCATAACCGGGGCCATACCTGATATCTGCGGACCCGGTGGCACGGAATTGCCCGCCTCAGAAGAAACCGCCTCAGGTGGGCGGTCCCCCACAATTTCACTTTTCCTGCTAGAGGGCCACGGTTTTCAACCTAACCTTGTTCCATGATTCGTCCACGGAGGATTTTCCTTTGGTTGCTCATTGCGTGCTTTTGGGGCCTTCAGGTGCTGGGGCCTTCCAACAGTCTGGCCGCCGGATGCGGAGCCTGCGGCGGGTCGGGCACCTCTCGCCTTGCCTGTTCCTTTTGCAAGGGCACCGGCAAGAACGGGGGTTTCAAGTGCTCGTTTTGCAACGGCCGGATGTTTGGCAAATGTTTCTCCTGCAACGGCACCGGGCAGACGGCTCCCACCCCCCCTCCGCAGCCGGGCTCCGGCGCACCGCCGCCGGCACAGGTGTGCGCCTCCTGTAAAGGCGCGGGGACCGCAAACTTCACCTGTTCCTTCTGCAAAGGCACCGGCAAGAACGGAAACTTCAAGTGTTCGTTTTGCGACGGGAAGATGTTTTCCAAGTGTTACAGCTGCAACGGTTCGGGCCGACGGCCCTAGCGGAGCGGGGCAGGCAAGGCTGCTTGGGGCCGTCTGGCTCCGGCAAAACAGCGGGCGCGGCCCCTTCAGCGTGCTGGAGCGTGCTTGAGCCACTGGGCGGGCAACGGGCGCCGTCCTGATTCGGGAAAACTGACTTCCAGAACGGGAGCCGCGCCCGTCCAAACCACAGCGGGGTTGGGCCAATTCATCCAGGTCTCGTGCTTGAACGGGGTCGTGCGCAAGTCCGTGTAGATGAGCTGAAACCGGTGGGGGCCCTTGGCAAGGGCGCGGGACCAGGTGCCGAGCGCATGCCACCGCATGGTGGGCCACCATTCCTCGTCGTCGACCAGCACCCGGAGGTCGTATCCCGGGTCCTGGTTGGGGATGACGAACGCGCTGGGCGCATAGAAGGTGTAAACGCCTGTGGCGGGCACATCAATAAAGCCGGTGTACCGGGCGGTGAAGGCTCCGCCGCCCTCGCGAAAGGAAACATCCAGAAGTGTGTCGGCGGTGCCGTGCTTTTCGGCCGCGAAAAAGCCACTGGTAGCCGTGAGGGCAAACGCCTGTCCGGAGGCGTATTCCCACTTGATTCCGGGCTTGAGTGTGACCTTCTGGATGGCCGGCGCCGGCGCCTGCTTTGTAAAAACCGCGGAGGTCGAAAGCGTGGCATATCCGGGATCCAAGGGCCACGTGAGTTCCTTCGCACCGGACCTGAGCGCAATCGCGCGCACCGTAGTGCTTTTGGTGAGCTCCACCGGCCCAACGTAACGCGGGGAGGCCGGCGTGGGCTCGGAACCGTCGAGCGTATAGCGGATCTCGCACGCCACGCTTTCGGTTTGCATCGTAACCTCCACCGAATCCGTAAACACGTTCACCCCCGGGCTGATTTGCACGGGAAAGAGCATCGGATAGATGGCCCGGACGACGCCCGGCTCCGCGCCCCCCACCAATTCGGCGGCGCCGCCGGGAAGCCGGATGGTCTGTCCGCCTAGGCTCACCTCGTGCGCTGAAAGCACGAGAACCTTGGGCGCGCCCTCTTTGGGCTCCACCACCAGAAGGGTGTCCGCCTCCGCGGCAACGCCCGCCATGGAAAGCGGGGTTTGTTTGGCGCTGGCGGCAAAGTGTAGTTTGGATCCGTCCGGGGCGGTGGCCGAGAAAGAGGTCGCCTGCCCCTCCACCCGCCACCCGGTGTCGGCCGACGGGTCCGTCCCCGAGGCGGTTGTCACGAGAGTCACAAGCAGCTGCTCCCCGGGGCCCGACCACTTCACAAGGGTGCGCCGCACGAAGGCGAGCTTGTCCCGCAGATCGGCGCGCCCGGTTTTCCACTCCTCCTCCGCATCCCGGATTTCAGAGCGGTCCTTCTGGTTAAGCTCATGTGATTTGGGATCAAAATCGAGACTGAGCGGACTGGAGCAAAAGTGGTGGAGCGAAAGCGCTGGATAACCCGGGTTGCGGGTGTGCACGGCCTTGGCCGCACGGTCGAGAACCACGCGCCCACCGGCGTTGGGAAGGGGCGTCTTGAGGCGGCGCAGCCAGTCGGCCCTGTCCACGGGGGTGTAGAGCTCATAGGGAAATTCGTACTGGTGGTTTCTGCCTCCGCGCAGGCGGTCTACAACAATCCAAGCGGAAGGCTGCCGCACAAAGAAAACCTGCCGGGTGTGGCGCACGTCCTCGACAGGCGGCTTGCCGAAGCCGCTCTGGCGCCGCTTCATGTCAAAGCCGCCGGTCTGGAAGGCAGACCAGTACACGCGCCCAGGGCGGTCCTCGTAGACCCCGTCGTAGACGCCCTCTGCGAAATCAAATGCCTCGCTTGAGTGCCAGCGCCCCTTGCCGATGCGTCCGTTGTTGAGGGAAAGGAAGGCGGTTTTGGCGCCCGGATTCTCGACCAGGTTGGCGTGCTGGTTCTGGGTGCGGCCGTCGACGTAGACGGGCTGTGCAGTCAGCAGGTGGTGTCCGAAATCGTGCAGCTTAAATGCGTTGCAATCCTCGTCCGGGTTGCTGTTGGGGATGTGTCCGGAGTGCATGTACAGAAAAGGCTCCCGCTTGCCCCAGCCGCCGCGCAGCAAAAACTCGCCCAGATACGGCAGGACGTCGGATCTGTGTGCGGGCGGTTCCCCTTTTCCGGCTCCAAAAACGGTCTCGAGCATGCGCGCCGGCTCGGGCGCACCGGTGATCCAGGGCGTCTGGGCGTCCAGCGAGGTTTGAGCGGAGACGCCGAGGCGCTTGCCCACATAGCTGGACGCTGCGTCCTGGTAGGAGTCGCGGTGGCGGAAGCCATCGGGCTTGAGGTGGCGCAGCCAGAAGGTGGCGTTTTGGGAGAGGCTCGCCCGGAATTCCGCCTCCAACACCGGGTCGAACCACGCCGGCTTGTGGGCGGTGAGAAGGTGGAAGGCGGCGCCGCCAAACTCGCGCCACACGCCCTGGTGCCCCTCGTCGGAATACTCAACGTAGCCGCCGTCGGGCAGGATGGAAAAAAGGGCCTGGTTGAGAAGTGCCCGGGTGGCTTCCCGCCCGAGCCACTGGCCGGTCTTGAACTCGCCAAGGAGGAGGCTGTTGCGGATGTTGAAACTCAACCCCATCATGTTCCAGTTAAAGCGGGTGGAGCGGGCCACGAGGACGTTGGGCGTGGCGTACTCCTCCAGAGCGGTGAGCAGCACACGGGCGAGCGTCGGAGCCGACAACTGCGAAACGCTTTCGGGGCGCTCCAAAACAATGGCCCGCAGCCGCGTCACAAATCCCGCCAGAACCCGGGGGATGAGCGTGGAATAGTGGCGGACGTTCCAAAGCAGCGGCTCCGAGGGCGAGTAGGCGCTGGGCTCGATTTCCGCCGCGGGCAGCGCGTTGAGATCGCGTTGCACATTGAGGGCCCAGTCGTCCGCGTATTCGCTCCAGCGCTGGAGAAAGGTTTTCTCCCCCCAGGCCTGGTAACCCTGCAAAAGCCACGAGAGCAGCCCGTTGGTGTCGCTCTCGCTTTCCAACAGGTGAAACGCCCTCGCCAAATGCAGGGACTCGGGTTGCTTCTGTGCGTTGAGCGGCTCGGGCGGCAGCCACGCCCAGTTCACCGTCCCCGGAGGCCCGACCTCCACCTTGAGCAACTCGTCCTTGCTCACAAACCGGTTCGCCATCGTCGCCACCCCGCGCATCGCATCCTCGGACCACTCCCGCGGAAAGCTCCAAGGCACCAGCGGTGCATAGGCATCCGTGAGGATGGCTTCCGGTGAAATCCGGTGCTTTTCCAGATGCGCGATTTTGTCGCAAAAGTAGTCGCGAAACGCGGTGAGGGCTTCGGCAAACTTACCAGCCTTGTAGAGGGCGAATGGTTTTTTGAGGGCGGGCTGCTTCTCGTCGAGCGCGGAGAACAGCCGCCTCGCCAGCTTCTCAAGGGCGGCGGGGGAGTTGCGTTTTTCGAATGCGGCACGGCGCTCCGAGGCGTCGGCCGGCGGGGTGTGGGTAAGGGTGCGTGTCTTGGTGAATTCCGCGCCCGGCGCCTTCTGTCGGTAAGCATTGGCGAGCTCCCGCAGCGGTTCCAGGCGGTTTCTGTTGTGGCTGTTGAGCGCCTCCTCCGCCGCCTGGAATTTCTGCCGGAGCGTCTGGACCGCCTCGGCCGCAGGCTTCGCTTCGACCGAGGCGAGGCAATGCCCTACGACGGCGTGTTCCAGTTCCGTCTGGGCGGCTTCCTTGAGCACCCGCGAGCGTTCCACCTCGATCTCGAGGGCGGCCCGCTCGTCCTTGTCTCCGGCCTTCTCGGCTGCCGCGAGCGCGTCACGTTTGAGTTTCCACGCCGCTTCCAGCGAGGTCATCTTTTCTAAAGCCTCCCGACAGGCGGTCGACTCCAGGCCGCCAATGCTCTGGAACGGCCCAATTTTGAGTGCGTGGAAGGCTGCCGCATAACCGTTTTTCGTCGCGTTCCTTTCTGAGAGAAGCTCCTGCTGGCGCGCGGCCGCCGCATCACTGGCCCGGAGAAGCGCGGCCACCTCAGCGGGCGTGGTGGGCAGTTGGAGCGGCGGCTCCTGCGCAACGGCGAGCAACGCCGGGACAACGGCCAAAAACTGGACCAGAAAAAATCTAAGGAATGGCATGGGTGGGTTCCGAGTTTCGCAAGCCGGTGCAGGTCAACGCAAGCCCGCGGCTTTCGCCTTCGGGATCACCCGCGCAGGGGTTGTGAGACCCAGCCGCACAGCCACGAGCGCAGGTGGGCCGGCAGCCCGTCTGCGTGGTGGGCCACTGCCACCAAACAGGGCCCGCCGCCAAACACGGAAATGCCCCCGCGAGCGTGGTGCACCGTCACGCTCATAAAGCCGTCCTTCGCCCCCTGGGTCGAAAGGGCGTCCTCCAAAATGCGTTCAAGCTTCTCGCGGGCAGCCGTATTGCGCGCGTCAAAACCCAGGTCGCCCGTGTGTTGGGCTACGCCGCCCTGCCACAGGCCAAAGCCCCGGACCTCGGTGAATCTGGAAAGTGAAAGCCCGAGCTCCTCGAAGCGCATCTGATAACCGTCCGCCGTTGCTGCTGGAACCTCCCGCTGGGACGGGGGAGTTGGGTGCACCGGAGGGGCAGCCGCCTGTTTTGAAACCCACTGCTCCCCCCGGGGGGGCTCCAAGTCTGCGGGCCGGACAGGCGCAGCAGCCGGAGGCGGCTGCTGGGGCGGCTGTGGTTGCGGGCTGGACAGGCCGTCCGCGTAAGCCTCCAAGATTTTGCGCAGCCGCGGATTGGGCGCCGTCCTCTGTGCGGACGCCGTCTCTTCGGCCGGGGCGGGCGCCTTGTGCAGGGCCGTTTGTGTCGGCGGCGGCGCCTCCGAAGGCGTCCGCAACAAATCTTCAAACCCACCTTCCACGCGCATCAGCAGCGGAGGCATCTTGACGCTGCGCAGAGCCTTCTCTGTTTCCCGTTGTTCCTTGCGTGCCGCACGCGAGCTGCGTTTTTCGTCCTCCCATTGCAGAAAGGTGTCCCTCTCCTCGGCGGCCTCGAGCACAAGCTCGACCGGCACGTCCAGATCCGAGGAAGAGGCTTCCGGATCGCGGAAAGGTTCCATCCACAGGTCGACCCCCAAATCCGTCTCGTACGGTCCCGGGTCACGGAACCATTGCGGGTGGGACTTCGCCAGATACCGCAGTGAATATGCCAGTGGCCGTTCAATGCCCATGTCGAGGCGCGCTTCGGCCGGCAGCACGATGGTTTGTTCGGGCGCGTAGTGTACCGAACGCCTCCAGGCGGAGGGCACCAGGGGCAGCAGCTCCCCGAGGGCCACAGTGCGCGGCAGCCCCTTGGTGGGGCGGTTGGGCACCAGGGGTCCCGGCGGCGCTTCCTCCTTGCGTTGCTGTACTTCCGGAAAGCCCGCGGACTCCGCAGCTGGCGCCACGGAATCAGGACGCGACGGTTCCCCCGGGGAATCCGCATCGATCGGTTCGAATACAATATCCTCAGGCTTTGGGTGGGGCGCTCCAAACAAAGCGCCCAGCATACGTCGCAGCGGGCCCATTTCTCCTCTTAAGAACGCCAACAAACGCTCTCAGGCAACCCACAACACAAATCCAGCCGTGAAAAAGGCTGCTCTTTTTGGCCCGGGGGAAGGGGATTCCCATGGCGTTGGCATGGGCTTTCAACGGAGGGCCCCGTTGGGGCGGAGGTGGGTGGCGTTGGGCGGGCTTGCTTGGGGACGTGCCCTTCGGTTTGGGGCGCGCCGTTTGGGTTGTGGCGTCTCCATTCCGCGCACAGAAGATGCCTTGGACTCGTCAGCCCACGGCAACGCCGTGGAAAAGCGGCCCCAAAATCCACAGCGCTTGGAAGGGCGAGCCAGAGGGCAAATACACGGCTAAATCCCAGGCAGAAACGCCTTCCTGGACTGGTTTGCCCTGCAAACCTCAACCCCCCAGCAACGCACTCAGCTTGGCGGAGGAGACACTCTCTGCCGTTCCCAGCTCCTGCGCAAACAACGACACCCGAAATTCCTCAAGAAGCCAGCGGAACGCCTCCCTCCGCTCGGGCGCGACCCGCTTGCGCCAATCGAGAAACTGGGAGATTTGTGCCGCTTTTTCAGCGTCCTTCGCCGGCTTGAGGACCGCCCGCTCGGCCCGGATCTGGATCGCCTTCAAATACCGGGGGAGGTGCTGAAACTGGGCGAAGGGCGTGTGCTCGGGCAGGTTCCCCGGAACAAGCCGCTCCACATCCGCCTCCATCCCCTTGTACCGCTTGGGAAAAGACTGCAGCGCCTCTTTCTGCGCCAGAATCTGGCGCGTCCATTCGGCAAGCTGGTAGGCCAGCCCGGGCAACGCGCGGCGTCCAGTCTCCAAAAAGACCTCAAACCGCCTTAACCCAAGCGGGTGCACCGGCGCCCAATCAAACGCGTGCTCCAACAGGCGTCGCAGTGCCGCAGCCTGAAACGCCTCGGGGCTGCACCCCGCCGGCGGGCCAATCCCCACGCTGCCCAGTTGCTGGAAGGAGTTTGCAAGCGTCCGCCCCTCCCGCTTGGGAGCCTGCATTTTTCGGGCGACGCTCAATAGTTCCCTGCTCAAATCCAACAGGTCCCGGCTGATCCCAAGCTCCACAAGCTTTCTGATGCCGGACACACTCGCAGCAGAGGCCTCGGCAGCCTTTTTATACAGGCGCACGTTCACAGATTCCCCAACCGCCTCAATCCCCGGATACGCGAGTACCGGGGCACCGCCCACCTCCTCGACAACCACCGTCTCTGGCAGGTCCCCGAAACTCCAGCCCGACAACCCGCTCCGTTCCCACTGCCGCGCCGCCTTTTGCCAGGCTCCCGAACGGTGGTCCAGTTGCGCGATTTGCTGCTGAATCGCCTCCAAATCCCGGCCGGCCGCAATCGGGCGCGCGCTCCTGTCCACCACCTCCACCCTGGGGCAAAGGTGGGCGGGCAGATGCTGGGCCGGCCAGTCCGACGGCTTGATGTGAACCCGGTACCTGCGAGTCAAAAACTCCGCGAGCGCGGGCAAAAACTCCCCCCGGCCGGGCGTGAACTCCCGCGCCACCTCGCCGGCCCGTACATCCAGCGGCATCAACGCGCGCCGGAGCACCTTGGGCAGCGCCCGCAGCAGCGTCTGGATCTGCTCGTGCCGCAGGCCCGGCACCATCCATTGAATCTGGCCGCTTGTAAGCTGCTCCGCCATGGGCAGCGACACCTGCACCGTCACCCCGTCCGTCTCCTCGCCCGGGTCAAAATGGTAGGAAAGCGGCAGGGCGGTGTTACCCAGCTCGACCTGGTCGGGGAAAAGCGTCCGGTCGAAAGTCGCGTCCGCCTCCCCCAGCAGGTCCGCCTCTGCAAGCAGGCAAAAATCCGGGTCCCTCGCGGACTTCTCCGCAATGAACCGGTTGAGGTCGTGCAACGAGGAGACCCCCTGGATCCGTGCGGCGTAAAACCGGTAAAGCACCTCCTCCATGTCCAGCGCCCTGTTGTGACGCACCCGCGTCAGCGATGTCTCCACCTTCTCCCGCACCCTTTGGTTTTCCGTAAAAATACGAAGCGGAATCGGGATTTCCGCTGCCACAAGCGCCCCCCGGATGAAGAGCTCGGTCGCATGCACACCATCCACCCGCCCGTAGTCCACATGCCTGCGCGAGACTTCCAATCCGTGGAGCAGCATGCGCTCAAGCACCAACACGCGGCCCGCTTTCGCGCTCCAATAAGGCTCCGAATGGCGCGCCTCGCACAGGTGTGCCCCGAGGTCCACCACCCACTCCGGATTGATTCCCGCAGCCGTCCGGGCAAAGAGTTGCGAGGTTTCCACCACCTCCGCAGCCATGATCCACTCCGGCTGGCGCCCCTTTTTCTCCCCCCTCCCGCCAACCGCATTTTGCGCCCCGTCCTCGCCCCGCTCCCTTCTCGCCTTTTCCTGCCGCTCGAAAAGATGCGAACCCGGAAAAACCGTCAGCAGTCGGTTGCCGGACGCCTTGTAGCGGTTGCGCTCCTGTCGCTGTGCGATCTGCCCCAGCAAACCGCTCAAAATCGCCCGGTGCACGCTCGCGTAAATCTCCGCGGCTGGATCGGTCTCCCGCGCGTCCCTTTGTTTGAGTGGCCGGTTGAGCCGCCCCGCCGGGCCAGCTGCCGTCCGCACGTCTGGCGCAGGCGCCTCCAGCGCCCGCAGCGGGGCGCCCCTCTCCTGCGGAAAGGCATCCTCCAACTGGCGGTGGATGTCCCGCCACTCCCGCATCCGCGTGAACGACAGAAAATGCCCCTTGCAAAAGCGCCGCAGGGCGTTGCTGCCACCGCGCCCCTCCCCAGAGGGACACTGCCTCCAGATTTCGAGCAGCCCCAAAAAGTCGGAACGGGGATGCGTAAACTTCCGGTGTGCGGTTTGAGCCGCCTCCTTGTGTTCCTCCGGCCGCTCCCTCGGGTCGGGAATGCTCAGCCCCGCCGCAATGACCAGCACCTCGGCCAGTGCCTGCTCCTGCCTCGCCTGCAACAGCATCCTGCCTAGCACCGGATCCAGCGGCAGCCGCGCCAGCTCCTTGCCCAGCGCCGTGAGCTGGTTGAGTTCATCCAGCGCCCCAAGCTCGTGCAGCAACCGGTATCCCGCCCGGATTGAGGCGGACACCGGCGGATTCAAAAACGGGAAGGTCTCGATTTCCCCAAGGCCGAAGGCCTTCATCCTCAGAATCACTTCCGCGAGGTTTGCGCGCTGCAACTCGGGCTGGGTGAATCGGGGGCGCTTCTCAAATTCCTCCTCAGCGTAAAGCCGGATTGCAATCCCCGGCCCGAGCCGGCCGGCTCGGCCGGCGCGCTGATTCGCGCTGCTCTGTGAAATCTCCTCCACCGGCAGCCGCTTTGTGCGGGTCCTCGGATTGTACCTGCTGATCCGGGCCAGTCCCGTATCCACCACACAACGAATGCGCGGCAGCGTCAGCGAGGTCTCGGCGACATTCGTCGCCAAAATCACACGCCGCCTTGGCCCCGGCGCAAAAATACGCTGCTGCTCGGCCGCGGGCATCCGTCCGTAAAGGGTGAGCACCTCGATCCCCCTTCCCAGACTTTCCTCCATCCATTCACGCGCCTCCCGAATGTCCCGTTCCGTCGGCAAAAACACCAGCACGTCCCCGTCATCCGTTTCCAAGAGCGCATCCTCGGTCGCCCGCACCGCCGCCTCGATGTGCCCGGCGGACTCCTGTCCGTCCCGCCCCCCCTCCCGCCCGCCCGACTCCAGCGGACGATAGCGCACGTCCACGGGCCAGAGTCGCCCGGACACCTCCACGACGGGCGCGTTGCCGAAAGCCTGGGAGAAAGCCGCCGTGTCGATCGTCGCGGAGGTGATGATCACCTTCAGCTCGGGACGCCGCTTAAGCAGCCCCTGAAGGTAACCGAGCAGGAAGTCAATGTTGAGCGAGCGCTCGTGCGCTTCATCCAAAATCAGCGCCGAGTAGGCCCGCAACAAAGGGTCCGACTGGATTTCCGCCAGAAGAATCCCGTCCGTCATGAACTTGACCCGCGTTTCCGGCCCCGTGTCGTCGTTGAACCGCATTTTGCACCCGACCTCCCTTCCCCAGACCACCCCCAGTTCCTCGGCCACCCGCCGTGAAACGCTCAGGGCTGCCACCCGCCGCGGCTGCGTACACCCGATGCGGCCACGCTCGGCCAACCCGGCCTCGATGCACATCTTGGGCAGCTGTGTTGTCTTACCCGATCCCGTTTCCCCGGCAATCACCAGCACCTGGTGGGCGCGGACCAACTCGACAATCTCCAGCCTCCTCGCCGTGATGGGCAGGTCTTCCGGATAAGAAATTTCCGCCATTCAGAACAGGGGCCGTATAAACTGGAGAAGGGGTCAAACAGGCCTGGAGGAAGGCCACGGGGAAAAACACAGGCGCAAACCCGCCAACCCTACCGCGGCGCGTTCGCCGCGTTCCCTTCAGCAGGCAAAGGGGCCGCTGGGGCAGGGGCCCCGGGCCCGACGCCGGAGACCGCGTGCACCGCCGGCGCTCCCGGAACGGCCGGCACCCCTGCCTGCGCGCCGGCAGGCGCCACTGCGTCGCACGTAAAATTCCACCGCACCTCCACCTTCTTGCCACGCAGCAGCGCCGACAAAATCACGGTCACCTGCCGGTCCTTGAGCGGCTGCAGCAACGTGCCCACCGCCAGCTTCGTGGCAGGGTCAAACTTCACAGGCACCGCTCCCACCCCGCTGACCCGGATCTCCACGGTCCCGGGCTCCACATCCCCCAGCGCCGCCAAATTTGCCTTGATCGGGGGCTTGAGCTCGTGGACCACCTCCCCCTCCATCGGCACGGTGACCATCCCCGCCGCCGCGATCTGGCCTGGCACCGAGGGCGCGGCCGACTCCGCCATCCCGCCGCCGCCGCCGATCATCGCCAGGGCATCGGTGAAAATCTTCGGCTTGTTGTGCTCAATGGCGTACCTGCCCAGCTGGTCGGCAGGACTGTGGTAGGTGAGCCTCTGCCCATAGGTGGTAAACGCGGCCTCGTAGCCGGCCGCCAACGCCAGCGCCCGCACCTGTTCGCTGTGGATTCCGTACGGATAGGCCAGCACCTTCACCGAAATACCCAAACGCGACTCCAGTTGCTGTTTGGACCCGGCAATCTCGCTCTGCAACCACTCCTCGTAGGTTGCAAACTGGTTCTGAAACTTGCCCTTCTTCACCCGCAAACTCTGGTGGTTGGTCGTGTGGCTCTGAATGTCCACACCCGCATCCCGCATCTCCGCAAGCTCCGCCCACAAAAGAGATCCGCCCCCCGCCAACGCCCCTCCCCTCACAAACGCCGTGTAGATAAACATCGTAAACGGATACTCGTACTTCTTCAAAATCGGCCACGCCACGTCGTACCCGGAGCGGTACCCGTCATCGATGGAGATCAGACAGCTTTTCTCCGGAATGCTCTTCTCCCCGCGGCGCCATGCCAGAAAGTCCTGCATCGGGATCACCGTAAAACCGCTCTCCTTGAGCGCCTGCATTTGCGCCTCAAACGCCGCGGGCGTCACCGCCATCGCATCCTTGGGCTTTTCCTCAAACCGGTGGTAACACAGCGCGATCACCGAACCCTTCGTGTCCGGGTGCCGGATCTTTGGTGCCGGGGGCGCTTCCACCACCGGCTCGGCAGCTGCCACCGCCGGGGCCGCCTCCTCGATCGGTTTCGCGGCGTTGGGCAGCGTCGGCTTCTTGCAGCCGCCCAAAGGCAGCCCGGCCAAACCCACGGTGCCGACAAACAGGAACTGCAAAATTGTACGGAATTTCATAAAGTGCGAGTCGGTTGACTTAACATACTACAAGTCGCCACGCATTAAAGGGGCGCAAGTGACTTTTTCGAAAGCCTTCCCCCCGCCTCCCACCCAAGGCAGGGGGGCGCCGGCAGAGACACCTTCTCTGCTCGCCCACCCACCAGCCCGCGGCCGCCCCTACTCCAGTCCCAGCCTGCGAAACGTGTCCTCGACGTGCGCAAAGTGAACCTCCAGTGAACAGAGCCGCTGGATTTCCGCGGGCTCCAACAGCGCCGCCACCTCCGCCTCCGCCGCCAGGTTCTCCTGCAGGGAAACCTCCCCCTGCCAGGTTTTCATCGCCGCCCTCTGCACCGCCTCGTAGGCGGCCTTTCGCTCCATTCCACGGCGGGTGAGCTCCAGCAGCACGCTCTGGCTGAAATAGAGTCCCTTCGTGAGCTTTAAGTTGCGCTCCATGTTCTCCGGGTACACCAGCAGCCGGTCCACCAGTTTCCGGAGCGTCACCAACATGTAGTCCAGCAGGATCGTGGAATCCGGCATGATGATCCGCTCCACCGAGGAGTGGGAAATGTCCCGCTCATGCCAGAGCGGCACGTTCTCAAGCGCCGCCACCGCGTTGGAACGCACCACGCGCGCCAGTCCGCTCAGCTTCTCCCCGGTGATGGGGTTGCGCTTGTGCGGCATCGCGGAGGAGCCCTTCTGCCCGGCGCTGAAATACTCCTCCACCTCGAGCACCTCGGTGCGCTGCAAATGCCTGAATTCGGTCGCCCACCGGTCCACGCTGGAGGCCACCAGCGCCAGCACGGTCTGAAACTCCGCATGCCGGTCCCGCTGCACCACCTGGGTGCTCAGGACCGCGGGGGCCAGTCCCAGGCGGCGGCAGACCGTCTCCTCGACAGAGGGGGGAAGGTGCGCGTGGGTGCCAACCGCCCCGCTGAGCTTACCCACGCGAATCCGCGGCTGCACCTGCTCCAAACGCTCGAGGGAGCGCTGGAATTCGTCGTGCATCAAGGCCAGCTTCAAGCCAAAGGTCACCGGCTCGGCGTGGATGCCATGGCTGCGGCCGATCATGGGCGTCATCTTGAACTCCCTGGCGCGGCGGGCGACCACCGCCAAAAGCTCCCGCAAATCCTTCAGCAACAGGTCCGAGGCGGCCCCCATCTGCACGGCCAGCGTGGTGTCCAGCACGTCGGAAGAGGTCAGCCCCTGGTGCATCCACCGGGCGGCCGGCCCCACGTAGGAGGCGACGTTCTCGAGAAAGGCAATCACGTCGTGGTGGGTGCGCCGCTCGATTTCTTCGATCTGAGCAACGTCGAACCGCGCCTTGGCACGGATCTCGCGGGCGTCCTCGGTGGGAATCAACCCGGCGGCGGCCATCGCCTCGCAGGCGGCCACCTCGATTTCGAGCCAGATTTCGTACTTTCGCTGTTCGGTCCAGACAGCGCGCATTTCAGGAAGGGTGTAGCGTTCGATCACCCCCTGAGGGTGGAACGCTTCGGCGCCCGGGGCAAAAGTAAAATGCCGCCGCGGGGAGCTCACTTTTTTCAAACCTTTCACCCGCCGCCTCCGTAGCGAGGGGCACAACTTATGAGCACACAACACTTGGAAATCCTCGAAACCACCGTGCAAAAGACCCACCAGTGGATTGATTCGCTGGCGGAGGCGGCCCACATGGACAGCCACACCGCCTACCAGGCGTTGCGCGCGGTGCTCCAGACCCTCCGCGACAGGCTGCCGGCGCCGGAGGCGGCGCACTTTGCCGCGCAACTGCCCATCCTCATCAGGGGAATCTTCTACGAGGGCTACAGGCCGTCGCAGGTGCCCGAGGGGCTTTCCCGGCAGGAATTTCTCGACCGGGTGGCCGAAAAGATTGTCACCGGCCGGATCGTGGACCCCCTGGAGACGGCCAGGCAGGTCTTCTCGCTGCTGGAGCGGTTTCTGGGTTACGGGGAACTGGAAAAGGTGGGCCTGGTGCTGCCGGCGGAGCTGCGCAGCCTGTTTCCAGCGCGGGCCGGGGAGATGTGCTGAAGCGTCCACAATCCAGAATCCGGCACGCGCGCCAGGGCTGCGGCCAGGGCGCCGGCCCGCCCCGTTTGCGGCGTTTGGACACGCAATGTGTCCCGCTCTGGTGGGCGGTACGCGGCCGCGGGTGCGCCTCCGGTGGCGCGGGAGCACGCGGGCGCGGCGCAAGGGTTATTTCAAGACCGGCCGCGGCCCACGCTGCGGCCGCGGACACCGCGGGCACCGCGCGTAAAAGGGCAAAAGGGCAAAAGGGCAAAAGGGCAAAAGGGCAAATACGCAAAAGCGCACATCGCGCCTGCGGCCTGCCGGGAGTGCGGATTGGTGCCGGCGGGTCAGCGTGCGGCGACGCCGGAGCCTTTGCCGATGCAAAACAGGCGGGTGTCGGTGCGCAGGAAAAGCTGCCCATGGGCCGCGACTATCATGGCACGCACCAGTTTGTCCGCGCCCGAACCGAAGGCGGCTTGGTGCAGGATCTTACCCTCCTGGGCGTCCACAACCACGACGTCGCCACTGAAATTTACAATGTAGACCTTCCCATCGGCCACCAGCGGCGAGGCCTCGTATTTGACGCGCCCGGGGGTTTCGAGCGTCCACTTGATGCTGCCGTCGGGCGACACGCGCGAGAGAGCCTTTGAAAGGTCCGAGAGGACAAAGAAGTCGCCCTCTGCGAAGGCGGGCGTGGGGACGTCGGAGGTCACCCCGCGGTCGGTGCTGGTCCAGGCCAAGGCCTTGTCGTCGAGGGTCCCCTTGCCCGGCTTGACTGCAAACACGGGCGCCTTTTTGGGAGCGCAGGCGAGTACCACACCCGCGCCGGCAACCGGTGAGGGCACCAAACGCCAGTGCCCGATCCGGGTTGGATTCCAGGTCCCCCAGCGCCAAAGCTCCTCACCGGTGGCGGGTTCGTGGCCGCTGAGCATGTCGCCGCCCGCGATGAGCAGTTGCCATTTTCCGTCCACCTGGTGGGGCACGGGTGTGCTGAAGGCTTCCCTTGACTCCGCCTGCGCCTCGGTGGAACGCACGTGGCGCCAAAGGGTTTTGCCGGAGAGATCCAGGCAGAGCAAATAGGACTCACCCCCCACCTTGCCCTTGTCGTGGACGGGTTGATCCCGCTGGAGCACCTGAATGTAAAGCCGGCCCTCAAACAGCAGCGGACTGGCGGAAAAGGTCCACTGAAAGGCAAAGTCCCCGTGCTCCTTTTGTATGTTTTTATTCCACAACGGCTTGCCTTCCACATCGAAGGCCAGAAGGTCTCCGTTTCCAAAGAAGAACACCACCGTCTTTCCATCGGTCACCGGCGAGGGAGAGGAGTAGTTGCTCCGGTCGTCACGCTTGCTCCCATCAGCCACCTTGTGCTGCCAGAGCGTCTTGCCCGTCAGTCTGTCGAGGCAAAGGGCGTGGAGTGACTGGGCTTCGGTGTCGGCGGCGGAGAGGAAAACGCGGTTCCCAGCCACAATCGGAGTCGAAGCGCTCGCTCCAGCCATCGGTACGGACCAGGCCACGCCGTCCTCCGGACCGAACTTCACTGGCAGGCCCTTTTCACTGCTGGAACCGTTAAAGCTGGGGCCACGCCACTGCATCCAGTCCTCGGCCGGAAGCAGGGCAGGAAACAAGACCAGTGAGGCCGCGTGGAGGAAGAGGGGGAGGGTTTTCATGGGGAAAAGAGGGGTTGCCGAATAACGACATCCAAATCTGCCGCCGTGCCTTCCCGATACAACGCCAAAGTTGTCTTGGGCCGGGCGGCGGCCCGGTAAATCCCACGGACTTGTTTCTACGCGTTGTTCGGTAGTGAAGGATGGGAGCCGTTATTTGGTGGCCTTACTTTTTTGGGCGCAGCTGGTTACGCCCCGGGCCAAGTCTATTTGCCCTTGGTTGGGAGGGGGCGCAGCGGTTCCTGTGCGAACCGCTGCCATTCCCTCTCCAACTCGCGCGCGCCAGTGCGCTGGGAATGCACGAGCAGTCCGTACTTAAGATGCAACGGCTGGCCGGGCTCCAGCGTGTGCGGGGCGCGGAAGGTGGTTGCCGCCCCCATCCAGCCGTCGTTTCGCACATGAAACTCTACCGGATGATGCAGGTTTTGGGGATGGTCCAGCAGGGTGATTCCCTCGTCGAGATCCGCGGTGATGGGGCCGGAATAATCCACCCAGCGAGCCGGCTTGCGGAAGCAGCCGACTTCATTGACGCCGCCTTCGGAATTCAGAATCCGCCCTCCGCCATCCGTTACCCCGATCGTTTTTGCCATCCTCACCCCCAACAATCCAAAGGGGGTCTGGCCCAAAGTCCTTGCCTCGTCTGCGGCGGAAAGCTCCGTCTCCACATCGATCCGCCAAAGGTCTCCCCCGAGCACCACAAGAGCCATCCGCCGCCACTCCTTGAGGAGTACCGTCCCAGCCTTGTCCTTCCAGACCGCCTTCACCTCCACGGCGCCCCGTTCGGCCCCGTCCTCCAAGCGGCTGATGTGCAACACTTCAACCGTGCCCCCGTTGTCCGACCAAAAGTCGGTTCCGGCGACATCGTGGTGGGACAGCCACACCGAATTGTGGTGCGAGTGGGATACCGGATCGTGCGGATGTCCCATGCGGGTTAAAGGAAGGCCGGAAGGCCCCAGCAACGGATACAAAAAGGGGCGGCGCATGCCGACTCCCGCATCGAACTCAAGGACACGGGTGGCCCCTATCCAGAACGAGGCTCCCCACCGGGGCTCAGGCCGTACCTGGACAAGCGGCGGAACCTTCCGCTCCCCAAGGGGCGCTGGCTCGGGTGTCTGGGCAAAGATTCCGCAGGAAGAAAGGGCAAGGGACGTCGCCGCAAGGAGGGGGAGACAGGAGCGCATCCAAAGATGACGCGGCCTGACCGCCCGGCTGTCAAGAGAGGCCGCAGGTTCACCTCGTACGCGCGGCACCAAAACGGACTGGCACAGCCTCAGTGTCTTTCGCGTAGGTTACAGCCTCGAGCGCCGCCCACGGAATCTGCGCGGGAGGCTCTTGGCTCGCAGTCAAAAGGAGGCACCCACTCCCGGGGACATCGGAAAACCTGCGCCCTTCTTTTCGTGAGGGCGCCGTTTTTTCGACGGCCCTAGCGCAAGGCGCGTTCCTTGGGCCCCTGGGGGCCAAAACCGGTGGCCCACCGCAGGACCCCGCCGTCGACTCCGTCCTTGGGCAACTCCTGGGCGAACTGGTCTTCATCCCTGAGCTCGCTCCGCAGCCGGGACAGCTCTGTCTTCAGTTGCGTGGTGAGTGCCTCGGTGCCGGGAGTGCCATAGAGGTTGTGCAACTCGTCGGGATCTGCACGCAGGTCAAAGAGCTCCCATGCGTCCTTCTTCCAGTAGTGGATGAGTTTGTGGGTGGCTGTGCGCACGCCGTAGTGGGCCCGGGTATTGTGGTGTCCCGGGTCGTGGTAGTACCGGTAGTACATGCTCTGGCGCCAGTCGCGCGGCGGCTTGCCCGCCATTACCGCCGCCAGCGAGCGTCCCTGCATGTCGGCTGGAATCTGAAGGCCGGCCACCTCCAGAAAGGTGGGGGCAAAGTCCACGTTCAGCGCGAAAGCCTCGCTCACAAGTCCCGGCTTTACCCCAGGACCAGACGCCAGAAGCGGCACGCGCAGAGAGGGTTCGTACATGAAGCGCTTGTCGTACATGCCATGGTCGCCCAGATAAAAACCGTTGTCCGAGGTGTAGATGACCAGTGTGTTGGCGGCTAGTCCTTCGGCAGCCAGCCATTCCATGAACCGGCCCACGTTGTCGTCCACGCCCTGCACGCAGGCCAGATAGTCCTTCATGTAGCGCTGGAACTTCCACCGCTCGAGCTCCTCTCCCTTGAGCGTCCGCTTCACCCCGCCCTCTTCCAGTTCCACCTCGTCCGGCTTCACCGCCAGCCACTGGTTCCGCTTGGGGCCGGCTAGCTCCGGCGGCGCCTCCAGCTTCAGATCGCGCCGCGTCAGATCCTTGAAAACCGTCTGTGCGTTTTCGGGCAGCGCCGCCGGGCGCGTTGCGTAGTCGTCCCGCAACGTGGCTGGTTCCGGAATGGTGCGCCCGGCAAACAGGGCGCGGTTTTTTTCATCGGGCTCCCACTCCCTGTGGGGCGCCTTGTGGTGCAACATGAGAAAGAACGGACGCTCCTTGGGGCGGCCGTTCAAGGCGGCGATTGCGAGGTCCGTGATGACATCCGAAGCGTAGCCCTCGTACACCTTCGCCCCGTCTTTGTCGTAGAGGATCGGATCCCGGTAGCGCCCTTGTCCGGGGAGGATCTTCCAATGGTCAAAGCCGG
>JBIKSY010000437.1:0-5703 GCA_044348365.1 Chthoniobacteraceae bacterium | reverse complement strand
CGGTGCGCCGCCATAGCGCTCTCGGTTTCATATCCCCAGTGGCCTTCGAAAAGCAGACCTATAACAATTAACACTTTTGTGTCCGCATTATCGGCTCGCCTTCATTTCTGCGGATGCCGCGTTTTTGAGTTTCTTAGCAACCTCAATATCTATGAGTTCGAGGTTTCTACGTAGAACTTTCTGTTCAGCCTTAGCCTTTTGTAGGCGCTCCAAGCTCCCTGCAATCTCGCTGCAGACAGCCCTATCAGGGTCGACTGAAGCTAAATAAAAGAGGGATCTTTTTGCGTCGTCTAGCCTTCCTTCGCGAAGTGATTCAAAGGCCTGGTAGTTGAGGCCGATCCAGTCCCGTGTCAAACGGCGAACGGCAAGTTCCGGCACGTTCACTGCGATTAAACTCCCTTCGTCGCTCTTCGATACCAAAAATACTCGCTGTCTCGCAGAATCGTGCGCCGCCACCTGAAAGCGCTCTCCTTTCAGCCCCTTACGGAAAGGCGTTTGCTTGAACATTAGCAACTCATCCCTAACAAGTTCGACCTGCTCCCCTACATCGAACCCGGCAGTCGAGAAAGTGCCTTGCCCCCAGCCGTGCCCTCCCAAGGGGTAAAGCACAAGTATTCCCACGAAAGCAATTCCACGGAGGCAGCGATACGCTCGGACCAACCGAAGATCAAACAACAGAAAAGATGCGAAAATCTGAATTTTGGAAAACATAATGTCTTTACGCAAATGCGCTCTCGATTGCGTTCTACTCAACGAATGGCCAAGCGCTCGTTAGCTAGAGAGTATCGGCTTCTGAGGGCCATTGAGGAAGGGCACTGGCGGGAGGTTTTTCGCGGCGAAATTGAGGCGGATGTAAATGCCTTGGAAAATTGGTTTCGTAAAGTAACGGGCGAATGCGAGAAGATCCGATCCGTCGTCGCCGAATTGCACGCCATCGAGCAGCGTACCAAGGATTTGACCGTTTCCTTTGGAGACGAGGTCCCAACTATCATTGAAAGGCATTATCAAGAGAAAATCGCGCTCTCACTAAGAGAAAGCCGGGATCATCTGGCTAGAGAGGTTGAAGCTGCCAAGAAGATCCGCGACGAACTCATTTCGTACAAACTCAAAGGAGGATTTTTCGCTTGAATTCGGTGGCTTTAATTCGGCCAATAAATTCCGAAGAAGTCATTAAGCCGCGCGTTAAGGGCCGTGATTCGGTCGTCGACAGAGTGACCGTCAGGTGGTGTTCCAATCCAGTTTTCTACAACCCCTACGAGAACCACTCGTCTACCTTGCGTTTCGCCAAATCTTTGTGCTCCGGCTTGATGTGCGCCGCCACCATGCTGAGGGCGGCGGCAATCGCACCGGCATCGTCTGCGTACCCACCGCCGGGGATCGCGTCGGGAATCGCATCGATTGGACAGATGAAATACCCAAGCGCGCCGACAAGAATTGTCCTGGCCCAAACGGGGGTATCCTTGTCCATGGTCGCGTAATACATGAGCAACGCTTTTTCGATCAGCTCGCAGCCAGCTGTCTTGGCACCCATTTTAACCTTCTGCCAGAAGGACGTTTCCGTGAATTCATCTCCAAAGTTTGTATCGCTCATATCGGGGTGTAATTGGGTGAGTCTGAGGCTCAACGTCCTCTCCATCTTCATTCGTCACGTTTCGGTGGATCTCTCGGCCAGTCTGGAAAATTCGTTTTTTTGATCCTCCAGAAAAGACTGGGCTGACTCGAGGATCCTGAGAAGCGAAGCGGCCGCATCCTGTGTGGCTTGCGCCTCCGGGAGAACCGCCGGCGCGATGATCCCTGCCAGATTGAACACACCTCGAATTTTGGCGTCCCCGAGCAGTCCAGCCAACCTCGCGGAGACGTTGGGCGTCACAAGGGAACCGATTCCTGAAACGGAGAGAGCCCTGGCCAATACCTCCCGAACCTGACCGACGTGGAACTCACGATCCGTTTTGAGGATCCGCTCGATCCCGTCCCGAAGCTCTTCAAGCCCCGAGACAATCGCAGGACCATGCGCACTCCCTATCTCCTTCAATGTCTGCACAGCGCGCCTGGTAAGAGCGAGTGCTTTGATTCTGTTCGTCCCAGACTTCGCTGCCGTCAGCCCCGCTTCAAACCGCTCGGCAACCGCCGCGAGTGTCTTGCCTGCGCCAGCCAAACGCTTGAACTTGTCAGGTGAGGCCTCCTCCAGCGCTTTCATTGTGGACGCCGAAACCCACTCAAATTCGTCCCGCTGTTTTATGAGCTCCAACCGGGCGATTTCCAATTCGTTCTCGAGGCGCCTAATCTCCATGAGTACGGACTCGGGAACCCGCTCCGGATCGCTCCGGTTCAATGTTCTGTCGAAATCACTGAAGCTCAAAAAGCGCTTGGCGGCTTCATCGTCGGTCGCCCGGCAAATCAACCGGTGGATGCTTTGCCATTCCCGGCGCTCGCTGTCCGGCAAGGAATCCTCTCCTTGCGGAGGCCAGAGGTGTCTGGATTGGGCCATCTTGTCCGGCGACTTGCCTGTCAACAGGACGAACAACGTAGCCGCGGCGCCGTACATGTCCGGGTGGCCACCCGCCTCCAGGTACCACCCCGGCGCACCGTAGCCATAGGTTCCTCGTGTTGAACGATCTGTTAAATCATCATCAAGGAGGCTGATATCGCTCAGGCACGGGCTGCCGTCGCGGAAGAGAATGTTTTCGGGCTTTACGTCCCTGTGCACGAGGCGTGCGTCATCGAGCATCTGCAGCGCCTTGAGCACCGGAGTGATCAAGGACTTCACCTCCTCGCTTGAAAACCAGCAGGGGGCGGCGGCCCTCTCTTTAATGAGCGCGGCAAGGGTCAAGGGACGCCACTCCTCGGCCGCTGCGTCTGGCGAACCGGTCCCGTCTGCGAGCGGCATAATATAGAACATTCCGTCAGCCCTGAGATTTGCGTGTTCTATAGGCATCAGCGTCTTGTTGAGGAGCCTTCCGGATTCTTCCCTGTATTTCGCCAGCGCGGCGTGCTCGCGATCGAGCCGCGGCCTGTCTGATGACGGAATGAACTTCAACGCCCGCAAGTCGCCGAATGCCTCGTTTCGGCAAAGCCAGACTTCTCCAAAGCCTCCCGCCCCTATGCGCCGGATCGCACGGTAGCCGTCGAGAACTTCACCTGGATAAATCACAGGAGATAGATAAATGCGTGAAATGCAAAAGCCAAGCCCGGACTATGCGACAGCCCGAGCTAGTCAACGGTGGACACCGGGAGAGTCGCGGCGCCTGCCATCTTTTTGAACAAAGAAGCCACCAACCGGGACAGGAGGTCGTCATCATCCACAATTGTATCCGGTGAAGTCATCCGCACTTTGATATACCTTCCGTCCCAGGAGGTCAGAAGGAAGTGCGAACGGTAGGCAGTGGAGTCGGGATCGGTGATGCGCAGTGTCAGGTGACAAACCGTTTCGGCACGGCCGTCGTGCCTGTTAAGGGTGAGCCGCTTTTCCTGCAAAATTTCGGTGGTGCTCCCCAAGCTCTCAAAGTGCACGAGAACGCCGTCCCTGGTGGTCGAGAATTCCGTCTCGATGGCCCCGGGGCTGATTTCCAAGTCAGGGGCTCCGTAGACATAAAAGGTCACCGTACTTTCGAGAGCCTTCCTTCGGTAGCATACGCTGAAACCGAGATTGGGTTCGTCGTAAAAAGTATACCCCCATTTTTCGAACCCCTCGACGTGGGAGGGAAATTTCAGGCCGTCAATTTTCCCTGCCTCCGGTTTGCGCCAGTACAGACTTCCGCAATTGCTGCGCTCAAGGATGCCAAGTTCCACGAGTGCCACCCGCGCATGGGAGCCGTCGATCTGATTCTCCTGAAGGTATCTGCGTTCGTGCAGGATCACGCGGTCAACATCGCCCTGGCTGTAGGTGCGTCCCTCCTCAAACCCTTGCCCGAGACAGTAGAGGAAGGTCAGTTTGTTGCGCTTGTACATGCGCGAACCGCGCTCGAGAAAGTCGGCGGGCGGCTCGATCAATTTGTACTTCTCCACCTTGCCGTGGTGAGCCTCGGCAATTTGCGCCCCCGCAACCGCCTGGTGGAAGACCTCCATGGGACTGAAGAAGACCCTGAAGCTGAAGGACTCTTGTCTGAGGCCATGTTCGAGAACACTCGATGCGAAAGCCCCCGTGTTTCGAAGGTGCTCCAATACCAATGCGATAAGGGTGGCACTGGCGTCGCCCCCATACTCAAACAGTTCTGTCAGGTCCATTCCTGCGATGCCGATTGCCGGCATGTAGTGATACATCCGGTTTATCCGCGGATCATACACTGAGACGGGAAGGTCCTTTGTGTTCTCGTGTGCGCACTCCGGGCAGTTAAGCGGGGTGCACGCCCCTTCGGCAAAGGACGCCAAGGCCTCCCATTCATCGGGAGTGTTAAGCTCTAGATAAAAGGCGTGCCTGACTCGGATGGGCGACCGGCAGTTCTGGCAGAAAATATCGTGCTCTGTTTCATTCATACGTGTGGGGGAGGATTGAGGCGCGTTTCAACAAAACCCGTTTCGTCAACCGGTCTAAAAAAGGGGAGTCCCTGCTTTTTTTCGAAAGCCTCCGAAGGCCGTCGACTCGCCATTGGAAGCGGTAAGTCGTGGTTTTGGGGCCCATTCCATCGGGGCGGTACGTGGATGGAAAATTCTAGTTCTGCTCCGCTTCAGTCGACGCATGCCTGAGTTTCTCCTCCACCCGTCGGATGATGCTCTGGGTTTCAGGATCGTCCGTACCTTCATCGTACTCTTTGTAAGCTGCCGCGAGTCTCGCGGAGATATCCTTATCCTCTTCGGGGCTGAGGGCAGAGTCCGTGCTTTTAAAAATGGGATCGTTCATGGGGAGCGTTTAGTTGTTAAAGTAGTATTCAGATTGATATTCGGGCTTAACGGCGATTTCTCTCAGCTTTTGCATCGCCTTGTAGACAGTGTTGTCCACCACGCGGCGGTCTTCATCGAGGTCTTCGGCGACCTTGACCGCGGGAATTCCCAAGAGCTTTACCTGCTCGAAAATGCTGAACCATTTGTGGGGAATGGTTTCCCGCAACTCCGCAATCATGGTGGCCAGAAGTGCTTTGTTGTATTCTTCCGTGTCCAACTCGGGTGCGGGTCCTTCAAGCTTCTCCTCTTTCATCAAGACACTGTCCAGAGGACGGGTCTTTCTCAGCAGGTCCACGGTCCTCCGGTAGGCCAGCGTGGCGAGGTAGGATCTGAATCTTCCGCGTTCGGGGTCGAACCGGTTCTTGGTAAAGACCTCAACGATCACATTCGAGACCACGTCCTCGACGAACTCCTGGGGAGGAAGGGCGCCGCCCGTGTACTTGGCATAAGCTGTGGCTGTCATCGATCTCAGGGGCTTCTTGTAGAGTTCGAGAAACAATTTCCAGGACTGCTGCCAGGGCACTCCGTTCTCGGGGTGGCGAAGACGGGAGAGAAGACTCAGCGAGGTTTGCGGGAGGGGTTCTTTCATGGGCCAGGCCTGTGGGTGTGTCGTTTTGTTGAGGATGCCAAGACGCCGTGCTAGGGCGGGTCTCTGTTTGCAGGTCGAATTCATCATTAGATATTCGGGTTTGTCTGGCAAATGTCTCGGTCAGCAAAATTGGTGTTTCTCATCTATCTATGAAGAAACAGGGCGGCCGCGGCCATCAGCACCGAGCCGCCGATGAAGGCGGCGGACACGAGAATCTTGTTAGAAATGGAGGCGGC
>JBIKSY010000245.1:0-5757 GCA_044348365.1 Chthoniobacteraceae bacterium | reverse complement strand
GGTGCGTGTGACTGGGACGGCGGCGTGGGTGCACGACTTTATGGCGGAGTCGCGGGAGATGGCGGTGGCGTGGCAGGGGTTGGAAGCCGGGCGCTGGAAGATCAGCAGCGGGCGGAGCGCGTCGGATCTGTTGCGTGTTGGGGGATCGATCGAACTGGGGCTGGGCGACCGGCGGACGCTGCGGCTCTACGGAGAGCAGGAGTTTTTGCAGGGCAAAAACGTGTTCCGCGGCGGGATCAACTTCACCATCGGGTTCTAAAAACCGGGCCGCCCCCTGGCGCTTGCGCTTTCCCCTCACATCGGGAAAGCTCCGGGGATGGACCCTACAAGTGCGATTTCCCAGATACGGGCAGAGACGGCGCTATTGGCGGCGGTGGTGACGAGGATTCATCCGCTGGTGCCCGGGCTGGGCGACGCGCCCACGCAGGGAGAGATTTTGAAGGCCTTGTTTGAGCTGACCAAGCAGGTCGAGGTGGTGAAAAAGCAACTGATGCGTCTGGAGAAGCGCGACGAAAACGCGCTGCTTTGAGGCTACAGCCCGACTCCTGCGGGACGTTTGCGATAGAGAGGCAACGAACAGATAGCCAGCGAAGAAGGCTTCGGAGAGCTGCGGCAGTTGAAGCGCCTATGGCAGTTAAACCGCCTATGGCAGTTGAACCGCCTATGGCAGTTGAAGCGGGCTGGGGAGCAAAACAGCCGGGAAACACACCCCAAAGGATGTGGTTGCGGGGGTAGGATTTGAACCTACGACCTTCAGGTTATGAGCCTGACGAGCTACCAGGCTGCTCCACCCCGCGATTTGGTGTCGAGAAGATGCTTTAGCAGCGGGCACGACGCAAGGAGTTTGTTCAAAAAAGACCGCCCCCCGCCGCGCCTTGCAAAAACCATTGGCAAGCAAAAGTTCTCTGCTACCCTGCAGGGCCGGTTTTCTCAGATGGTGGCCGTAGCTCAATGGTAGAGCTCCAGATTGTGATTCTGGCTGTTGCGGGTTCGAGTCCCGTCGGTCACCCCATTCTTTCAGCCCGGAATCGATTGCGCTAGCCCACACGGCGGGGACAGGCAACATCAGCGACATGAGTCTGCGTCCATCCACGGTTGTCATCGAGAACGTCAGCCCCCTTGATGAAGGCGGCCGCTACCCCCTCAAACGGGTCGCCGGCGAATCGCTCGTCCTCGAGGCCGACATTTACAAGGACGGCCACGACATCCTCACCGCCAGACTCAAGTGGCGCCCCCTCGGTACCCTCGACTGGCACCACGCCCCCATGGAACCCATTCCAAACGGGAACGACCGCTGGAGGGGGACGTGTGCATTCTTCGGCAACATGCGGTACGAGTTCACCCTTGAAGCCTGGAGCGATGCCTTCCGCACCTGGCAGCACGAGTTCGAACTCAAATTCCACGCCGGCCTCCAGGAGTTGCGCAGCGAGATCCTCGAAGGCGCCCTCCTCCTCGAACAGGCCGCCTCCCGCGCCGCTCTCCTCCGCCACTCCGACGACGCACACCGCCTCTCCACCCTCGCCGCAGAACTGCGCTCCCGCCCAAACGCCGGCGTCTTTTCCCTCGCCCACGCCCCCGAACTCGAGGCCCTCATGGCCTCCTACCCTGACTTGTCCGAGGCCGCCGAATTCTGGCTCGAACCCCCCTCGACCCTCTCGTTGGTCGACGCCCCGCCCTTCCCACGCGCCGTCCCCCGTTATCCCAGGGTCACTGTCGACAGACGCGAAGCCCTCTTCGCGGCCTGGTACGAGTTTTTCCCACGCTCCGCCGAAGGCCGCGGCGACCGGGGCTCCACCTTCCGGGACTGTCTCGGCCGCGTCGACGCCGCCAAGGCGATGGGCTTTGACGTCATCTACTTTCCTCCGATCCATCCGATCGGCCTCAGCGCCCGCAAAGGCCGCAACAACGCCGTCTCCTGTGAACCGGGCGAACCCGGGGTTCCTTACGCCATCGGCAACCGCCACCAGGGCTGCCCCAACGGCGGGGGCCACCGCGACGTCGCCCCGGAACTCGGAACCCTCGAGGACTTTGACTGGCTCCTCGCCGAAATCCGCTCCCGCGGAATGGAGGTCGCCCTCGACTTCGCCATCAACTGTTCCCCGGACCATCCATACGTCCGCGAACACCCCGGCTGGTTCTTTGCCCGCCCCGACGGCTCCATCAAGTACGCCGAGAACCCCCCCAAAAAATATCAGGACGTCTACCCCCTCAACTTTCACAACGTGGAGTGGCGCCAACTCTGGCGCGAACTTACCGACGTCGTCTCCTTCTGGGCCGAGCGCGGCGTCCGGATCTTCCGCGTCGACAACCCACACACCAAGCCCCTCGCATTCTGGGAGTACCTGATCGCAAAGGTGCAGGACCGCTTCCCTGACACGCTGTTTCTTTCAGAGGCCTTTACCCGCCCCAAGATGATGCTCGCCCTCGCAAAGGCCGGCTTCACCCAGAGCTACACCTACTTCACCTGGCGCAATTCCAAAAACGAACTCACCGAGTACTTCACCCAGCTGACCACCTCCCAGTGGGCCGAGTTCTTCCGCCCCAACCTCTGGCCCAACACCCCCGATATCCTGCCGTTTTTCCTCCAGCAAGGCGGGCGTCCCGCCTTCCAAATCAGGGCCGTCCTCGCCGCTTTGCTCTCCCCCGTCTACGGGATCTATTCGGGTTTCGAGCTGTGTGAAAACGCCGCCCTTCCCAACAAGGAGGAATACCTGGACAGCGAAAAATACCAGTGGAAGGAGCGCGACTGGAACGCCCCGGGCCACATCCAGGAACTCCTCGGACGCCTCAACCGCATCCGGAAGGAAAACCGGGCGCTCCACCAGTTCCGCAACCTCCGTTTTCATCCGTCAGAGAGCGACCACATCCTCTTTTTCTCCAAGGCCACCGAGGCCCAAGACAATATCCTGCTGGTGGCCGTCCTTTTGGACCCCTGGCACGCCCACTCGGGCATCGTCCAGGTGCCTCTGGACCTGGCCGGCTGCACCCCCGACGAGACCTATCAGGTCCACGACCTGCTCACCGATGAGCGCTTCCTGTGGACCGGCTCCGCCAACTACATCGAGCTCCACCCCCAACACCGTGTCGCGCATGTGTTCCGGGTCAGGCGGAAGCTCCTGCGGGAATCCGACTTCGAGACCTACCTCTAGCGGGGGCCGGACGCAACCGAAGGCGATAGGGACTCCCCTGCACCTGCAGCGGCGGTTCTCGGAGCGGCACGGCGGCGGCGGAATACCCGCTTCCGCTTGCCAAATTCTGTGACCCGCACCCCGGCAAAGGCTACCGGCCTGTCGGAAGCATATTTTTAAACAAAAAGTCCCTTGCACTTGCCGTCGTCCCGCCGAAGTTGCTGTGGCTGCGACACCCCCGCGCCGTAATGGGAATCCGGGAAACAAGGCAACCATAAGTCGACAGGGCGACAGGCTGGGAGGGCGGCGGGTGGAAAGGGCGACAGGGGTAAAGGGCGACAGAGGTAAAGGGCGACAGAGGTAAAGGGCCCAGAGCTCTGGGCGGGGGGGAACACGGCGAAAGCGGCAGGGCGGGGGGACACATCGCGACAAAGGGGGAATGAGCGTGGACAAGCAACAGGCCAACACGGGAGGGAGTTCGGGCAAATTGCCCTCGGAGGCGTTGGTGCTGCGGGGTGTCGGCGCCGTGGTGGCCCTCGGTGGTGCGGTCATACTTGCCGGCTGGGCCGCGCGGGTTCCGTGGGTGGTGGGTGTCTTCCCGCATGCCCCCACCATGAAGGCCAACACCTCCCTCGGTTTTGTCCTCAGCGGCTGCGCCATGCTGCTGTACACCCTCCACGGGCGCCTTGCGCGCCCCGCCGTCCGTCTGGCCCTCGCCTGCTCCGCCCTTGCAGGAGGCCTCGCGTTGCTCACCCTTTTGGAGTACCTTTTCGACACAGACCTGCGGATCGACCAGCTCCTGGTCGCCGACCGGATCACCCCGGCGCAGTCGTTTCCGGGGCGCATGGGCTTGAACAGCGCCATCTGCCTGCTCCTCTCGGCCTCCTGCGTCTGGTTGCTGGGCCGGGCCCGAACCGGCCGGACTGACAATGCCGCCGTGGCCTGGCTGGGCGCCCTGATTTCGGCCCTCGCCGTCGCGACGCTTGCAGCCCATGTCGAAGTAGGAAGCGAGGGCTACAACTGGCTCAACATGACCAGTATGCCCGTGTACACTGCGATCCTCTATGTCCTGCAGGGCGGGGCCTTTGTCTGGGCCGCCTCCATAAGGGCTGCCTTCCGCTGGGCCATCGGGCGCGAACTCACCTTCGAGTTTGCAGGCGGCCTCCTGCTGCTGGTTGCCGTCGCTGCCATGGCGCACTGGAGCGCCACCCAGTTCGATCAGGTGGCGGCCGAAATCAGGCGCTCCAATGAAGTTTTGGAGCGAACCTGGGCGCTGAGGGCCGGCATCGATGCGCTGGATTCGGCCGCCAGCGCCTACCTGGTCGCCGGTGACGCGGACCCGGGCCACTTGTGGGCACAGGCCGGCACCGCCGGCACCGCGGCCCTCACCGCTTTACACCGCAAACTGGCCCTCAGCGCCGCGGGCAGTCCTGAGCAGGCCGAACGCCTCCGCCAGTTGCAAGAGGCGCTCGGCCACTGGGTCGAATTCCAAAGGTCGGCGATGGCGCTCCGGGACCCCAAAGGGTTGGAGGCCGCCCACCGCCAGCTCATCGCACCCGAAGCACAGCAGCGCAGGGCGCTTGTCTACCGGCTTCTCTCGGAGATGGTTGCTAGCGAAACGCTCCGGGTCTCCTCCAGCCGGCAACAGCTGTACCGGGAGCTGGAGCGCACCTTCGGTCTCCTCCCCCCCGGTGCCCTCCTAGGCATGCTCGTCCTCAGCTACGGCATGGTCCGCCTCAGCATTGAAATGGACACCCGCGAACGGACCGCTCAGGCGCTCAAACTGAGCGAGGTAAGACAGCGCCTCGCGGTGGAGGCCGCGGGAATCGGCGACTGGGAGTTCAACCTGGCCAACCACACCACCACCCGCTCCCTCCGCCACGACCAGATCTTTGGCTACTCCCAACCCCCTGCCGAGTGGAGTTACGAGACGCTTTTAGAGCACGTGCATCCCGAGGACCGCGCCCGCGTCGACCAGCTCTACCAGCAAAGCCTCCGGCAGGCCGGCGAGTGGGCCGTGGAGTGCCGCATCCGCCGGCTCGACGGCACCACCGGCTGGATCTGGTTGCGCGGAAGGTGCTTCGCAAACCAGGCCGGCGGGGTCGAGTCGGTCCGGGGCGTCATCGGCGACATCACCGAAAGACGCGCCGCCGAGGAGGAGATCCGCACGTTGAACGCGTCGCTGGAACAGCGCGTGCGGGACCGCACCGAAAAACTCGAGCTCGCCATCAAGGAACTGGACGCCTTCACCTACTCCGTCTCCCACGACCTGCGCGCGCCCCTGCGGGCCATCGACGGTTTCTCCAGAATGGTCATCGAAGACTACTCGGGGCAGCTCCAAGGGGAGGCGCAGCGTAAGCTGGCCGTGATCCGCTCGGAAGCGCAGCGCATGAGCCGGCTCATCGACGACCTGCTCAGCTTTTCCAGGCTGGGCAGGGCCCAGGTTCATCCGGAGCTGATCGACATGCAGGCTCTTGCAAAAGAAACATTTGCGGAACTCCAGGAGCTCGCCTCCAATCACCGCAAAATCGTATTCAAAGTGCACCCCCTGCCGCCCGCCCACGGCACCCAGGCCATGGTCCGGCAGGTGTGGACCAACCTGCTCAGCAACGCGCTCAAATTCACCCGG
>JBIKSY010000244.1:0-5770 GCA_044348365.1 Chthoniobacteraceae bacterium | reverse complement strand
CACTGACGCCCTCGGCGCGCTTTAGGATGACCTGCGCTCGTCGGAAGTCCTCCACTCGTAAAGTCCGGGAGCGCAGTCTCCGGTTCAGTTCACGACGTTCAGGAGGCGTAAGGATCAACCGTTTTTTAGTCACCAATCCAGACTAGCAAAACTGTATCCGTTTTCAACGGTACAATGCACTAGTACCTAAAAATAGGGTGGTGACGCGCTGGGCCGTTTGGTCGGAGTGACCCGGCGCAACAGCGCCAACGGCGGCCTTAACTGGAGCGCGGTGTACGACGGGTTGAATCGCCGTTTGCAAACGACCCAGCAGACTGTCACCAATGGGACCCTTGTGGGAACAGCCATGACCCTGAAGTCTAGTTATGATCCGGAGGTAGAGTTCCTGGAGCTTGCGGTAACATCGCCGACGGAACGTTACTGGAAGGTGCACGGCCCTGATCTGAACGGGAGGTACGGCGGGTTGCAGGGGACGGGCGGGCTTGAGGCGGTGTACAACGCAGCGAGCGGAGTGACGACGAGCATCCTCAACGACACGTACGGGACGGCAGCGCTGACCGCGACCAGCGCGAACGGAGGGGCTTCATATGCGTTCAACCCTGTGACGGGGAGCGGCTACGGGGGAACTGGGGGTCAGTGTTCATTTTCTTTCAGCCATGGTTTGCAGATGTCATTTGCGTCCGCTGGAGTTCGCACGTGGCTCGGAGTAACCGGTTGGAATTTGAGTGGTCGAAACCAACACGACCGGCAACCTCACGGGCAGCGGTTCTTCCGTCGCGGTGCAAACGACCACCTACAATGCGTTAAATCTGCCCACACGCGCGAACGAGGTCTCGCAAGCGTGGATTGCGGAGAATCTGAGCATGAAAAATGCGTTCAATGTGAGTAGAGTCATACACCGCAGGGATTTATCGCAGCTCAAGGAGAAGGTTTCAGGAAATTTGAGGCGGTTTGTTTCTGAGAAAATGAAAGAAAATGAACACTAGTTCCCTAGTTCCCCTAGTTCCCCGCAAGCGTGGATTGCGGAGCATCTGAGCATGAAAAATGCATTCAATGTGAGTAGAGTCATACACCGCAAGGATTTATCGCAGCTCAAGGAGAAGGTTTCAGGAAATTTGAGGCGGTTTGTTTCTGAGAAAATGAAAGAAAATGAACACTGACCCCTAGTTCCTAGTTCCCTAGTTCCTCTGACCCTAGTTCCCTCTACGGGGTCGCTGGCAGTCCGGGCACCGTTCCCTTTGCAAACGGGGTGCTCCTTTCTGTCACTCAGGCTGCGGGCACCCCCGACCAGTCCACCGTCAGCTACACCTATAATAACAACGGCTTCCCTGTTTCCGCTTCAGCCTGCGCGGTCTCAAGAATGTGCGCACGGAATGAACGCTGGTAACATTGGCGTACAACCTGCGAGTTTCCGTCGGTAATTCTTGGCTCCTGTTACTTTCCTCGCGGGGCCGCTCGGGAATGCCACTTGAGGCGTATTAAAGCACATTCACCCCTTGAATACCGAACAGCGGTGCAGCGGCGAGGAGATGTTTGTCGTTCGAATGAATCTCCGCGAACCCATTTTCCGCAGCCGTGGCGAGGTGAATGGCGTCCGCGGCCCGCAGATAGACGTCCGCAGTAGCGCTGGAATAAACAGTCTCGAGCCGCTCGAAGACAGCATCGGTAAGGGGTAAAAACTGAAGGTTACCAGTGGCGGCATCCGCCCGCATCTGGGCAAGAGCGAGTCGGCAGTCCTGGGGGGTGGCGGCGCCTTCGCGGACTTTTCGGAAGGCGGCGGACGCAAATTCAGCCCGGCCGTGTGCTGCGGTACAAATAAACTGTCGGGTCGCTGCGTGGGCGCGAACTTCATTCGAGCCCAGCTCGGTGCAGAGGAGTTTGAAGAGGTAGTTCGCGTCGTAGTAGGCGCGGCTCATCGGGCGTCTCTCTCCTCAGAAATCATCTGGGTGGAATCGGTTCCCCCACCGAAGGCCCCCACCTTGAGAGCGGCTTCAAACTCTGGGATGAGTTTGCGCGTCGCCCAGTAGGAGTCTGGGGGGTGCGCTGTGGAAGGCGTTGCGCTCGAAAGAGCCTTCTCGATCAAATAAATGGTCTCCTGAGTGAGCGAACGGCGGTGGGATACGGCCAATTGCTTGAGCTTGGCATGCAGTTCTTCCGGGAAGGATTTGATGACAAGGGTTGGCATAGTGAACTAAGGGTAGCATTCCGCTTCCTTTCGGTCAATTTTTGGCTACCGCTCCTTCACTGGGCCCTTTGTCTGTTCTGATCTCCTGATTCCCCGGGAGAGCACAGGGAAAGGGAGGCTTGGAAAAGCCGTTGTTGATGTCTCAAACGCCGGGCTTTTGCATCGGAGCGCGTTCTATTAATGAGTGATCGGGTTTATTGGTATAGGTCATCCCCATGCAGGCTTGGTCTATCTCTCTCCATGGACCTTCAGGTGTCCTCAGCAGCGTTGACAGCACCGAGACTCAATTCGTCATCGGAACGGAGACCGGAAGCGATATGTTCACGGTCGCGGCAGAGGGAGTCATGGGACGGCACGCCTGGGTGTGGATCGCGGAGGGCCGTCTGCAGGTGGAGGACCTCGCGGGCGGGACGCTGGTGAACGGACATCCCATCACTGGACGCGTCGAGGCGGAGTATCCCGCTTCGGTGCAGGTAGGCGAGCTGACGCTGGTGGTGGAGCAAAAGAGCGGAGACCCTTCGCAGGCGGGGACCATCGTGCAAAGCCCCCAGCAGAAGGGCGCCCCATTCGACGATCTGGAGGTGACGGTGGTGACACCACGGGCGGTGCAGCAGCCTGTTAGAGTTAGGGCAGACCTTTCCTGTGCGGATTATCAGGGTAAATATTCGTTGGTGAAGGAAATTGCCCGAGGCGGGATGGGGCAGATCTATTTCGGCGAGGATCACCAACTCAAGCGGCAGGTGGCGGTCAAGGTCAGCAGCGTCAGCCAAGGCGGCGAGGATCCCCGGTTTTCGAAGGAGGCGGAAGTACTCGCGCTGTTGGCGCACCCAAACATCGTGCCGATCCACACCATGGGCGTAGATGCTCTGGGGCGGCCGTTTTACTCGATGAAGCTGGTGAAGGGACGCACGCTACAGGCGGTGCTCAACGCCCTCAAGGACGGCGACGCGGCCGCGATGAAGGAGTACACGCAGGCGGCACTGTTGACCATCTTCCGCAAGGTGTGCGACGCCATGGCCTTCGCTCACGCCAAGGGGATTCTGCATCGGGACCTCAAGCCCGAGAACATCATGGTCGGCGAGTACGGCGAGGTGCTGGTGATGGACTGGGGGTTGGCGAAGATTCTGGGGGAACGGGATGCCGCAGGCGTGGCGAAAGCGGCGGCTACGGATACCGGCGACTACGGGATGACTTTGGAGGGCGAGGTCATGGGCACGCCCCAGTACATGTCGCCGGAGCAGGCCGAGGGAATGGTGGCGGAACTGGATATCCGCAGCGACATCTACAGTCTGGGTGGCATCCTGTATGCGATTTTGACGCTGCGTCCGCCGGTGGGTGGCTCGACGTTGGCCGAGGTGTTGGGCAACGTGAAGAGCGGTGTGCTCAGTCCGATGGGGACCGCGACCCGGATGGCCAAGGGGATCGGCGGACGGCCCGAGCCGATGACGGTGGAGGTTCCCCCTGCGCTGCAGGCGGTCACACTCAAGGCGATGGCCACGGACCGCACCAAACGGTACGCGAGCGTGGAGTTGTTCGCGGAGGACATCGAGTCCTACCAGAACGGATTTGCCACCAGCGCGGAATCAGCCGGGTTGCTGAGGCGGGCGCAGCTTTGGGTTGCGAGAAACCGCACGCTTACAGCATCGGCAGCGGTGTTGCTGGTGCTGCTGGGCAAGGTGGTGGTGGACGGCCAACGGGCGGCGCTCGCGATCCGGCGGTTGTCCGCGAGTGCGCCGGTGTTTGCGGCGAGGGCGCAGGAATTGTTGAGGGACGGCGATTTTAACGGGGCGTTGGAGGCGGCCGAAAACGCCGTGGATCTCGAGCCGGGGAACGCGTCCAACCACGTGGTGCGCGGGAACGCTTTGCAGGTGCTGATGCGATGGGAAGACGCTAAGAAAGCCTACGAGCGGGCTCTGGCCATGGGGGGAGCTGAGGGCGCGCAGGATGGCCTGCAACTCACGGAAGCGGTGCTGGCTGTTGTGGCGAAGGACGGGGAGGCGAAGGCAAAGTTGGCACTTTACGAAGGGCTGAGTGCCTCGGGGCGTCAGATGGAGGCGCTGGCTCTCGGAAAGGGATTGGGAGATTTCTGGAAGGAGCGGAAACAGGATTTGTCGGTGATCCCCGAGCTCGTGAAACGCTTGGAAGCGAAGCTGCTGCCGGTGCCGGGAACGGAGGTGCTACTGAGCAAGACCGAGTTCACCGTGGGAGAATGGAAGCTCTACGCAAGGGCGGAAGGTTTTCCTGAGTGGGGGCAACCAGGTACCTGGAAAAGTGCTGTGCCTGAATTTATTCAGGATGACGAACATCCTGTGGTTTACGCCAGTTGGAATCAGGCGGTTAAGCTGTGTGAATGGTTGTCCAAGGTGACGGGAAAAGAGTGGCGCCTGCCGACCAGCGCGGAATGGGAGGCGGCGGTGGGCACCTCTACCTATCCGTGGGGGGATTATTATCCGCAGAAGTGGGATGACGGGAACTACTCAATTCTGGCAGACGGAAAGGAGGATCCGAAGAAAATCGGAGTGGATGGGATTTTTGGAACTGCCCCCGTCGGCTCTTTCAAGCCGAATGCCCTTGGGTTTTACGATCTGGGTGGGAATGTTACCGAATGGATGCTGGACGGGTTTGATAAAAAGCATTCGAAGGCGAACCGTGTCTTGCGCGGGGGCGACTGGTGCGGCAGCGCGAACGTCGCGCGAAGCGCGTACCGCTACTACAGCACCCCGGCGTACGCGGATAGCCACTACGGCTTCCGCCTGGCCCGAGGGCGTCTCCAGTCCGGCGAGGCAGGCAGCCGTTGACGGCGGAGCCGGCACCGCCCGGAGGGCGTGTGGCCGGAGTGGCCTATCCAGAAAGCAGGTCCGTCCGCTCACCCTTCACCGCGGTTCACCCAAAGTACACGTTGCCTTTTTCACCCGCCAGACAGGTGCCGTCCCAGTCCAGTGCAGGCTGGCTCGTAAAAATGCCCCTTGTGGTGCGTGCGTCCGGAACCTTGGTTCCGTTCACAATTCCAACAATTCGCGGAGGGCAGGGTTCACATCCTCGAACTATCCAGGAGACAGCTTGCCTAGTTTTTTCCGAGTGCGTTGTGGTCGATACTGGCCAATCCCTGCACATTTACGGCCGAGTGCATGGGCAGCCACCGAGGTTTGCCGATGTCCACTTCACCTCGAAGCCTGCGAAGTTGTGAAGTCAACGGGGCAACCACCACCAGCGACCGTGCATCTGTGGGCAGGGAAACCGAAAGAACGACAACTGGTCGCACTTTTGCCGCCAGGCCAAAGTCAACGAGCCAGACTTCACCGGGACGCGCCTCAGTACTCACCGAGTGCGTTCTCCCAGGTTTTTCCCTGCTCTTCTGTTGTGACGAGCCGATCAACGGTGGTCGGGAGAACTGGGGGTCAGTGTTCATTTTATGACCCCTGGTTCCTGAGAAAGTGAAAGAACATGAACCCTGACCCCTAGTGCATTGTACCATTGAAAACGGATACATTCATGCTAGCATAGATTGGTGACTAAAAAACGGTTGATCCTTACGCCTCCTGAACGTCGTGAACTGAACCGGAGACTGCGCTCCCGGACTTTACG
>JBIKSY010000276.1:0-5001 GCA_044348365.1 Chthoniobacteraceae bacterium | reverse complement strand
AGGGTTAAGGTTTTTTAAGGAATAGGATTTATGTCAGACGAGAACGAAATTAAAGCAACCGACACGGCTTCCGTGGAGGTTCCATCTCCCGCAGAAGCCCAGCCCGTTGTCGATGCTGCGCCTGCGGTTGCAGCACCCGCAGTGGCTCCCAAGGCGCCGAAGGCCAAGGCCGCCAAATCCAAGAAGGATGCCGCGCCCGCCGAGGAGAAGAAGGTGGAGAATCTCTCCCTCGATCCCAATTCTGTGATCGAGCCGATCAAAGTGATCAAGGCTAAGGGGGCGAAGAACGTCCACACTGGTGTTGCTCATGTGATGGCTTCATTCAACAATACGATTGTGAGCATCACGGATCTGAACGGTGCCTTGATTGGGTGGTCGAGTGCGGGCAAGGTCGGGTTCAAGGGGTCTAGGAAAAGCACCGCTTATGCGGCGCAGATGGTGGCTCAGGACGCTTGCCGTCAGGCCATGGGGCACGGTCTCCGCGAGGTGGAAGTGCGGGTCAAGGGCCCGGGCTCGGGGCGTGAGTCTGCTGTTCGCGCCATTCAGGCGGTCGGGTTGGACATCACACTCATCAAGGATGTGACTCCGGTGCCGCACAACGGCTGCCGTCCTCCCAAACAGCGCCGCGTCTGAGTTTACGGATCAATTCAATTTAAGACAGCTTTACCATGGCACGCTACACAGGTCCTAAGGACAGAATCAGCCGGCGCTTTAATGTTCCGATTTTCGGTTCGAACAAGACGTTGGAACGCAAGAACTACCCGCCCGGCATCCACGGCCCGAAGGGTTCTCGTAGGAAGCAGAGCGAGTACTCGGTTGCCCTTGCTGAGAAGCAGAAGCTTCGTTACCAGTACGGGATTTTGGAACGGCAGTTTCGGCGCTACTTCGGCGAGGCTCAACGCAGTCGCGGGGTGACCGGAGAGATTTTGCTCCAGTTGCTCGAGACCCGTTTGGACAACATCGTTTTCCGTCTTGGTTTTGCAAGTTCCAGGTCCGCCTCCCGTCAGATGGTCGGCCACGGCCATGTGGCTGTTAACGGTCGCAAAGTGAACATCTCCTCCTACCACGTCAGGGTGGGTGATAAGGTTACGGTTCGCGAGAATCCCCGCTCCCGTGGTCTCGCTGCTCGAGGCTTGGAGTTAACGCAAATTGTGGTCGTGCCTGACTGGCTTTCCGTAGACAAGGAGAGTTTTTCTGGGTCTATGGTACGGGTTCCGAGCCGCGAGGAAATCGCCCCCATTGTGAACGAGCAGCTCATCGTGGAGCTCTATTCCCGATAGGCGGTTAGTTTCCCAGACAGAGAGCATCCCTTAGAAAAGGCGCATCCAGCGAAGGTTGGATGCGCTTTTTTGTTCGTTTTGGAGGGATGGGGATGCAGAGTCAGATGCCAAGAAAGGATTTCGTGCTCGAACTTCTCAATCTGAACTTCTGCATTGGCCCCGTGGGGGAGCCGCTCCATCTGTTACGCGACGTGAGTCTGGGCGTGAGGCGGGGAGGTCAGTTGGTTGCTGTACTTGGGCCTTCCGGGTGTGGAAAGAGTACGCTGATGAAGGTCATTGCTGGACTGAGTGAGGCGACCAGCGGTTCGGTGCAATGGAAGGGAAGAAACCTCGCGGAGGATGGAGACTTTGAGCCGCACGAGATCGGTTACGTGCCGCAGTTCAGCATAGCCCATGAGAATCTCGAAGTTTGGGAATGCATTCAGGACGCGGTTCGGATGCGTTGTTCAGGCTTAGGGGCTGCTGCGGTTGAGGAGAGGGTCGAGTCCGTTTTGGAGGAGACTGGAATGCAGGAGATCTCAAAGAAGCGGGTGGAAGTGCTATCCGGAGGACAGAGGCGTCGTCTTGCGTTGGGGTTGGAACTGGTAAGCTCTCCGGATTTACTTCTTTGTGATGAGGTTACAAGCGGTTTGGATCCGAAGGCAGAGGACGAGATTACCGGGTTGTTGCGCAGAGCCGCAGACAGGGGGCGGATCGTTCTCAATATAACTCACAGTCTGAGGCATTTAAGTTCGCATGACTCAGTGGTGGTTCTCTGTGGCGGGCATCTCGCGTTTCATTCCAGCGCGGAATTTCTGACGCATTATTTTGGAATCGAGCATCACGAGGACTTATATCCTAAGCTTGCGACGCGGGCAGCTGAGGATTGGGGTCAGTCGTGGGGCAAGCACCGCGATTCCTATGCGCTGCTTGAGGAGGCCAATTCATCTTCGTCCTATGTTCCGTCGGAAACTTCTCAGGTTGTGGGAAACGGGCAAATGGATCGGGAACGGGTGGGTTTTTGGGTTCAGTGGAGCGTTTTGTGGGGGCGGAGGTGGCGTTTGTTTTGGAGGGATAGGGGGCAGGTCAAGCTACATGTTTCTTTGCTGCTTGGGTTTCCGTGTCTCGTGGTTGTATTCGCCTTGCACGGGCTGCCGGCATTGCGGGCGGCGGCGGAGTTGCCGGAAGATCCGCTCAGGCAACTGGTGAGTGACTTCTCTACAAAACTTGAATACCTCCGGGTGGGTGGGATGGTTTCCGGGTTGATCATGTTCCAAGTGGTGCTTTTGACTTTGATGGGGGCGAATAATGCCGCCAGGGAAGTGGCTGGTGAGCGTCTGATATTGGAAAAGGAGAAGTTTTCGGGGTTGAGTCCCCTAGCGTATGTGCTTTCGAAGGTGAGCTTTCTGGGGGTACTTGTTCTGGCGCAGTCGGTTTGGATGTCTCTCTTTGTGAACGCTGTGGTGCGGATGCCAGGCAATCTTCTGGCACAGACGCTCTTGTTGGTGCTGGTGAATGCGGCAATGACGGCCGTGTCCTTGGGAATCTCCAGTCTAATGCGCACCGCGGAACAGAGTTCGCTGGTGTCGGTTTATTTGGTTGGGTTTCAACTTCCTCTGAGTGGTGCCGTGCTGGCCCTGCCGGAATGGCTTGGAAAGCTGACGCGGCCGTTTATTGCTTCGTATTGGGGGTGGTCGGGCTTCCTTCAGACGCTCTCAGAGACAAGGTTTTACAATGCGGTTGTGCAGTTGACGCAGACCCCGCTGATGCCGGTCTGGTCGGTGGTGTGGGTGCTGGTTTTGCAGGTAGTGGCGGGGACGGTTGCTGCGTATGTGGGATGCAAAAGCAGTCGGTGGGCATAGGCCCGGAGCTGTAATCATGGAAACGGAAGCCATTGCAGCAGAGAAGCTGACCGCCGCGAGTGGCAGTAATCTGGCCCTCGCGCTGCGGGTGCTTCCCCAGAGTCGCCGGAGGGACATGCGTATTTTTTACGCATTTTGCAGGCAGGTGGACGATCTGGCCGACGAGCCGGATCTGCCCTTTGAGCAGCGCCGGGTAGGGTTGCGGCGCTGGAGGGAGGCTCTTTTGGGGCGACCGGGGACGATCATGGGCGAACCGCCGCTCGCCAGTTTGTTACGCGAGGTTTTGGTAAGGCGCCAGGTACCGGTGGAGTGGGCTGTGGAGGTTGTTCTTGGATGTGAGATGGATTTGGAGGGGGCTCATTACCGCACATGGGAGGAGTTGAGGCGCTATTGCTACCGGGTAGCCAGCGCGGTGGGACTTGTAAGTGCGCGTATTTTTGGCGGAAGGGAGTGCGACGCCTATGCGGTGGAGCTTGGGTTGGCGCTCCAGTTGACAAATATTTTGAGGGACGCGGCGGAGGATTACCTGGCTTCGGGGCGAGTGTACCTTCCGGCGGAGGAGTTGGAGCGCTTTGGCGTTAAAGGGGGATCCTGGGCTATTTCAGAGCCGGAGGGCTGGAGCGGCTTGATGCAGTTCCAGTTGGAGCGTGCGAGGAGGCATTTTGCTGCGGCTCGGGCATTGTTGCCAGATTCCGAAAGGAGGGTGATGGTAGCCGCTGAGATTATGCGGGAGGTTTATGGCACCCTGCTTGAGCGGATGGCGAGTGATGGGTTCCGCGTTTGGGATCGTTCCTACAGACTCAGCCGAGGGCGGAAGGTTTGGCTGGCGGCCTCTGTTTTTACTCGGACGGCGATTGCAACCGCGCGAGCGATGCGCAGGGAAACGCACAGAGCGAGGGCCGGGTTGTTTGTATCAGGATCTGTGTCATAATGATTGAGGTCCGGAAAATACTTATGAAGCAAACATCCTCCCTGTTGGCCCATTTCCTTTCTCAGGTTAGGTTCAGTTACCCCTTCTTCGGGTTTTTAGGGATCTGTGGGGCGTCTTTGTTGTTGAGCGGGTGTGAAACCCCTGGACAGTCTGCCCTTGCTGGTGCCGGAACCGGAGCGGTGATGGGAGGGATGCTCAAGGGAACAGGAAGGGGGATGGCCCAAGGGGCGGCGATAGGTGCTGCAGGGGGATACGTTCTTGGGGCCTACGGCCAGTCTGAGCGGAACAGGGGATATGCACAGGCTAGCGGTGCGTATCGTCCCCCATCCCCTCCTGTCTATTATGCTCCTCCTCCACAGCCTCGGTACTACGGACACCGGCACACGGTTGTGAGAGCCGAGCCGGTGGTATATGGCCGTCAATCGGGGCGTTATGGGTTTGTGTATTCGCCTTACGGACGCAGGGAGCTGGTGGATGTGCGGGGACTGCCTCACGGGGCAAGCGTCGTGGATCCGTTCTGCGGGCGGATTTTCCTGAATCCTTAGAGGAAACGCGCTGCGGCTTCCTGTGTTTCTGTGTTGGCAAGCCGCAGGACGGAGCGTTGAGCTTGGGGTCCTGGGCTTTCTGGGGCGGCTGGGTCCGCACCCCCTACAGATCGTTTTGACCGAAGCTTGATTCCTTGAGCGGAAGCGGCGATCCTGATTAGCTTAGCGTTTCGCAAGTCGCTTTTATTACGGTCAGCCATGCTCAATATTTTCATCAATCTTCTCCTGGTCGCTCACATTTTGGTGTGTTTGTTGATCGTTCTTGCTGTGCTCATGCAGAGGCCAAAAAATGAAGGGCTTGGTGCAGCGTTCGGCGCCGGGACCGCGGATTCTCTTTTTGGAGCACAAACGACCAACGTACTTGCCTCCATAACCCGTTGGCTTGGAGGGCTGTTTTTTGTTCT
>JBIKSY010000091.1:0-13911 GCA_044348365.1 Chthoniobacteraceae bacterium | reverse complement strand
GCAAGGCAGGGCCGTGAGCGGACTGACGTCGAGCAGAAGCTACAGGCAGCGCCCAAGCCCGTCGAAGCGGCTCCAGCGCTGCCGGTTGGGCTGCCTGAAGTCAAACTTGACGGAGTGCCCGCTCCTGAAGCTCTCAAGCCCGCGCCTGAAGCTCCCAAGCCCGCGCCTGAAGCTCCCAAGCCCGCTCTTGAAGCTCCCAAGCCTGCGCCTGAAGCTGCCAAGCCCGCCCCCGAAGCTCCCAAGCCCGCGCCCGAAGCTCCCAAGCCTGCGCCTGAAGTACCCAAGCCCGCTCCTGAAGCTCCCAAGCCTGCGCCCGAAGTACCCAAGCCTGCGCCTGAAGTACCCAAGCCTGCGCCTGAGGCTCCCAAGCCTGCGCCTGAAGCTCCCAAGCCCGCGCCTGAAGCTCCCAAGCCCGCGCCTGAAGCTCCCAAGCCTGCGCCTGAAGCTCCCAAGCCCGTGCCCGAAGCTCCCAAGCCCGCGCCCGAAGCTCCCAAGCCCGCGCCCGAAGCTCCCAAACCTGCGCCCGAAGCTCCCAAACCTGCGCCTGAGGCTCCCAAGCTTGGCGGAGAGGCGAACCAATCTGGAGAGTCCCGGAAACTTTCCTCCCTCAGCGAGTCTCTGTTGCGCGGATAGTCTGCTGCTTCGGCTGAGACTGTTGCCAAGGATCTTTTCCTCAGCCCCAATGCCCTGCCGGCCTCCGGAAACTTTGTGGCAGCGGTTTTCAGGATTGGTGGAGCGGTGCGGGAGGCTCCGATGCTTTGGTGATGCGCTCCGTGGAAGTTGCTTGTTTATCCTCTCTTTCGGACTTGCGGTGACCGGTTGCGGAGGTCGTTTGGACAGGGCTGAGCTTGTTTTCATAAATGGGGCTGAGCCTGAGCTGCTTGATCCAGCATTAGTCACGGCTCAGGCGACCTCGCGGGTCGCCTATGCTTTGTTTGAGGGGCTTGTGATATTTGATCAGGAGGCAAAAGTGCGGCCGGGGGTGGCCGAACGGTGGGATGTGTCAGCCGACGGGCTCGTGTACACTTTTCATCTGCGCTCCAATGCCTGCTGGTCAAACGGGGAACCGGTGACCTCAGCGGACTTTGTCTACGCGTGGCGCCGGGCGCTTCTTCCCGAAACGGGCTCCGAGTACGCCTCCCAATTTTATCCGATCGCGAGTGCGGAGGCCTTCAACACAGGTAAGACGACCGACTTCAATCAAGTTGGGGTGGCCGCGCCTGACGCCCACACGCTCGAGGTCAGACTCACTCATCCGACGCCGTATTTTTTGGATTTGTGCGCATTCTCCACTTTTTTGCCGGTACACCGGGCCACGGTGGAAGCGCATGCGGACTGGTCCTCTAAGCCTGCCCATTTTTTGGGAAACGGGCCCTACTTGCTGAAGGAGTGGCGTCTGTTTGACCGGGTGCGCCTCGTGAAAAGCCCCCGGTTTTGGAACGCCTCCGAAGTTGCTCTTGGAAGCATCGATGTGCTGCCGGCCTCGCGTCCGAACACCGCGTTCAATCTTTATGCGACAGGAGCGGCGGACTTGATGCTAGACAAGGGCCTTGCTCCTACCCCGCTGTTGGGCGAATTGCGCAAACGGCCTGACTTTCACTCAGACCCTTTTCTAGCGACCTACTTTGTCCGATTCAATGCAACGCGGGCTCCGTTTTCTGACAGCCGGGTCCGGCGGGCGATCGGTCTTGCCTTGGATCGCAGGGGGTTGGTGGATAAGATCACGCGCGGCGGGGAGCCTCCTGCGGAAAGCTTTGTTCCGCCGGGAACGGGCGGCGGGTATGAGCCCCCGGCTGGGCCCCCCCGCGATCCGGAGACGGCCAGACGGTTGCTTGCCGAGGCAGGGTTCCCCGGCGGAGTGGGTTTTCCGGTGGTGCGTTATTTGTACAAGGGCGACTCCGATCTGGACCGCGATATTGCGGTGGAAATTCAGGGGACTTTGCAACGTGAACTTGGGATCAGGATGCTGCTCCAGCCTCAGGAATGGACGGTGTACCTAGCGCTTCAAGGGGCACTGGATTATGACCTCTGCCGTTCGAGCTGGGTGGCGGATTACAACGATCCCAACACCTTCCTGAACATGTTTGTGACCGGTGACGGCAACAACCGGACCGGCTGGGGCAACGCTGCCTACGACGCACTCATCGCGGCGGCGGCAGCTGAGCCGGTGCCCTCCCGGCGGTTTGAGCATTTCCGGAAGGCGGAAAGGATTCTGGTAACGGACGAGGCGGCGGTGTGCCCTCTCTATTTTTACGTGGGAATTCAGTTTTACGACGCAACGCGTCTGGGCGGAATCTCTCCAAATTTGTTGGACGAGCATCCGCTGCGATTTTTTCGCTGGAAACGCCCCTAGGGAATGGAGTTTCTGACTTACATTCTGGCGCGGTTGGTGTGGCTTGTTTTGGGATGGCTCCCGTTGCGGCTGGTTGTTTTTCTTGGACGGGCTTTGGGAATGTTGGGTTGGTACTGCGCTCCCGGCTACAGGCGGTTGGTCAGGCGTAATCTTGGAATCGCCTTCGGAAGCGAGTTTGATGCAAAACAGAAGACGGCGATCGGGCGGGAGCATTTTGCGCGGCTGGCGGGAAACTTTGCGGCGGGCGCTTGCCTTTCTGGCGTTGGAGTGGACCGGCTGATGCAGTTGGTGGATCTAGAGGGCGTCGAACATTTGGACGGCCCGATAGCTGAGGGCAAGGGGGTGGTGATGTTTATTGGCCACCTGGGAAACTGGGAACTGCTGGCACGGCTCTCCCCCCGGTTGTTTGGCCGGGCGTGCGGGACAGTCTATCAGCGGCTAACAAACCCCCACATCGACGCCTGGATGCGCCGCCAGCGTGAGGCGGAGGGATTGCTCCTCTTTGAACGCAAGGAGGGATTTCACAGTGCGATGGATTTGTTGCGCAAGGGAGGTGTCGTCGGGGTGCTGAGTGATCAGCACGCCGGTGACGGCGGTGTTTGGTGTCCCTTGTTTGGCAGACTTGCCTCTACGACGCCCCTGGTCGCGACGATGGCTCTGCGCACGGGTGCAGCGCTCATGGCGCTGGTTCTGCACACGCGCCCGGGCGGCCGCTGGCGACTCGTAGTCGAGCCCCTGATTCTTCCTGCACTCGCCCAGACAACGGAGCTGACTTGCCAACTCAATGCTAAGTTGGAGGATTTGATCCGCTACGATCCTGCCGACTGGCTCTGGGCGCACAACCGCTGGAAAACCCCCAGGCCCCGTTTTCTAGCCATTGGCGGCAAGCGCGGTATCCAGAAAACGGGTGTGAGCCAGCCGTTTCGCTTGATGGTTCGTTCCGTAAACTGGCTGGGCGATGCGGTGATGATGGCTCCTGCGGTGCGTGCGATGCGCCGTGGACGCCCGGATTTGGAGCTGGCGGTGGTGTGTCAGTCGAAACTGGCGGGCTTCTGGCGCACGGTGTCCGAAGTCGACAGGGTGGTGGAGTTGCCCGAGGGAGGGGGAATTCAGGATGCCGCGGATTTGATCCGTGCCGGAAACTACGATGCGGCGGTGGTGTTCTCGAATTCCCTGAGGACCGGCCTGGAGGTACGCTTGGCCGGTGTTCCCGTCCGCGCAGGCTATCGAGGCCATGCCCGGGGGTGGTTGTTGAACTTCGTCTGCCCGGAAACGGCACACCCAAACCGGAATGGCGTTGTTCGGCACCAAGTCCACCACTACCTAGACCTAGCCCGTTTTGTTGGTGCACCCCAATTGGGGGAGGCTGATTGGGTGGCCAAACGGGCAACCCCGGATGGGGCAGGGACGGCGAGGCCGTGGCGCGTTGCGGATTGCCCGGGGGCGGAATACGGTCCCGCCAAGCGGTGGCTGCCGGAGCGCTTTGCCCAGGTGATCCGCAGTGTTTCCGAGCGGCGGACGTTGGAATGGACGCTGGTGGGTGTGGCAAGGGACGCTCAGGTGGGCGAGGCCATTGCCGCAGGGGTCTCCGGGGCGCCGGGCGTGACGCTGAGCAACCGGATTGGCGGGACGAGTCTGGGTGAACTTGTTAAGGTCCTGCAGGAAAGTGACCTGCTTTTGACCAACGACACCGGTACGATGCATCTCGCCGCCTCCCTTGGGGTGCGGGTCGTGGCGGTGTTTGGCTCAACGGATGCAGAACTGACGGGGCCCCTCGGGCCGGGGCACCGCGTATTACAGCACCGGGTGCCTTGCGGGCCCTGCTTCCAGAGGGAGTGCCACCTTGACTTCGCCTGCATGCGCGGAGTGAGTGCAGAGGAGGTTGTTTCGGCGGTGGAGTCGCTTTTGCTTTCGGAGGAGGCGGGAGAAAAAGGTTCTCCCGCGACGCCTTGGTGATCTAGAGTTTCGTTCCCTTAACCCAGAAAATTTTATGGCGACCACCCTGCCGCATCGTTCAAACGCTGACCTGCTCGAGTCCAACTACGAGCAGTGGCGCCTCAATCCGACCTCAGTTGACACCACCTGGGCGGCTTTCTTTGAGGGGTTTGAACTGGGCAACGCAATCCAGAAAAACGGAGCGGGCCCCCAGTCCGCCGCTGCTCCCGCGGGTGGGGCGGATGCCGGATGGCAGACGAAGGTGGACCAGTTGGTTCTGACTTATCGCTCGCTGGGCCACCTGAAGGCCCACACGAATCCGCTCTCCAGCACTCCGCCCCATGTGGATCTGCTGGAACTCAAGGCCTTCGGGTTCGGGGCGACTGATCTGGAACGGCAGGTTTCCTCCTCCCTCTTTCGCAATGGCCAGGGGTTCCTGCTGCGCGAACTGGTCGGTGTGCTCGAGTCCATCTACTGCGGCAGGATAGGCGCCGAGTTCACCCACATCGACAACCCTACCGTGCGGGACTGGGTGCGCGACCGCTTTGAGTCGCTGGGGACCACGCATGCCATTTCCGCGGAGACGCAGCGGCGCATGATCCGCCAAATTCTTTCTGTGGAAAGCTTTGAGAAGTTTCTCCACACCCGTTTTGTGGGGCAGAAGCGCTTCTCCATCGAAGGAGGCGAGTCCCTGATGGTGGCCCTCTACGGCGTGCTTGAGAGCTGTTCCCAGCACAAGGTGGAGGAGATCGTCATGGGCATGGCCCACCGAGGCCGCCTCAGCGTCATCAATGACTTTTTGCAAAAGCCGATCTCGGTGATGTTCGCCCAGTTCTCCGAAAACTACGTGCCGGACCAGGTGGGCGGGGACGGGGACGTGAAGTACCACCTTGGGTACAAGACCAAGCGCGAGCTTCCTGACGGTCATCAGGTGTCGGTTCGGCTCAGCCCCAATCCCAGTCACCTGGAGGCGGTCAACTCGGTGGTCGAGGGGATCGCTCGGGCACGCCAGCACGTGCGCCAAGACAGCGAGGAGCGTTCTCGGGTGGTGGCGGTGCTCGTACATGGGGACGCCGCGTTTGCCGGACAGGGGGTTGTGGCCGAAACGCTGAACATGTCCCAGTTGGAAGGCTACCGCACAGGCGGAACCATCCACATCGTGGTTAACAACCAGATCGGATTTACGACGCTTCCCGCGGACGCCCGCTCCTCCCGTTATTGCACCGACGTGGCAAAAATGATCAACGCCCCGGTGCTCCACGTGAACGGAGACGACCCCGTCGCGGTGCGCATGTGTGCAGAACTCGCCCTGGAGTACCGCCAGAAGTTTCACGCCGACGTGGTTCTCGACATCGTTTGTTACCGTCGCCACGGGCACAACGAGGGGGACGAACCGCTCTACACCCAACCGGTGATGTACCGCGAGATCAGCGCGCATCCAACCCTCGGCACCCTCTATCGGAAGCAGTTGCTAGGGAACGGCATCTTGACCGAGGAGGCCGCCGCCGCCTTGGACCGGGAGTTTGAGGCCCACTACGAGTCCGCGTTGCTGGAGGTCAAGACCGCCGAGCAGAACAAGGACCTCAACAAGTACTCGCACTCCAACGCAGTTTTTCAGCCCGCCTTTTCCCACGACCCGGTTGAGACCGCCATTTCCAAGCAGACCCTCGACACGGTCTGCAGTGGGCTGACTTCGCTGCCGGAGGGCTTCCACATGCTTCCGCGGCTACGGAAGTTTTTCTTGGACAAGCGACTGCAGGCCTGGAAGGAGGGTGGTCCCTTCGACTGGGCGTTTGGCGAGGCACTGGCATTTGGCTCTCTGGTGCTCGACGGCTCACATGTTCGCCTCTCCGGCCAGGACTGCCGCCGGGGCACCTTTTCACACCGGCATGCCGTCCTTTATGATGAGCGCACGCGTGAACGCTACACGCCCCTGCAGCACCTGGGCGAGAAGCAGGGCCGGTTCAATGTGTACAACTCGCTCCTGAGCGAGGCTGCGGTGCTTGGGTTTGACTACGGCTATTCGCTCCATTTTCCGGAACTTCTTTGCCTCTGGGAGGCCCAGTTTGGGGATTTCAGCAACGGCGCACAGATCATCATCGACCAGTTTCTGGCTGCGGGCGAATCCAAGTGGCAGCGCCCGAGCGCTCTTGTCATGCTGCTTCCCCACGGCTACGAGGGCCAAGGACCGGAGCACTCCTCCGGCCGCATGGAGCGGTTCCTACAGTTGTGCGCCGAGGAGAACATGCAGGTCTGCAACCTAACCACCCCGGCCCAGTACTTCCACGTGTTGCGCCGCCAGATGAAGCGTTCCTTCCGCAAACCGCTGATCATCATGACGCCCAAGAGTCTTCTCCGGGCTGCGGAATGCGTTTCCAAGGAGGCGGATTTCACCTCCGGTCATTTCGAGGAGATCCTTCCCGGGCCGGTGCTGGGAACCGCGGACAAGGTCTCGAGGGTAATCTTTTGTTCCGGGAAGGTTTACTATGACCTGCTCAAACACAGGGAGGCAGGGGCGTATTCGGATGCTGCAATTGTGCGAGTGGAGCAACTCTATCCACTTCACACACAGAAGCTTCAGGATGTCGTCAAGAAGTTCCGCAAGGCCAAGCAGTTTGTCTGGTGTCAGGAGGAGCCTGAGAACATGGGGGCATCCACCTTCATTCGGCCGCGCCTTGTTGACCTGCTGGGCAAGCCGGTGCACTACGCCGGGCGTGAGGCCGCCGCGAGTCCGGCGGTGGGGGCGCTTTCCCTCCACAAGATCGAGCAGCACGCCCTTCTGGAGGCAGCTTTTACTATCGGCTAGACCAGACCGCCCCCTCTCCCTCACCCTGATGCCTTTTTATGAGCCTTGAAGTCAAAATCCCATCGGTCGGCGAATCCATTACCAGTGGCGTGATATCGGCCTGGCACAAGGCCGAAGGGGAGGCCGTCACCAAGGGCGACACACTTCTCACTCTCGACACGGACAAGGTGTCGACTGATTTGGCTGCCGAGGAGTCCGGAGTCATTCATTTGAAGGCCGCGGTGGGCGACGAGGTCGCCATCGGTCAGGTGGTAGCCATCATCGAGGTGGGAACGGCCTCTGCCGCGGCCCCCACAGTTGCCGCCGCAGCGCCCGCGGCACCCAGTGCTCCAGCGCCAAAAGCAGCTCCAGTTTCTGCTCCCGCGCCCGTTGTTCCAGCCGTTGCCCCGGTATCGGTGGCAGCAGGCGCGGCAAATCTGCGCGAAGCAGTGGAGGCGGCAGCAGGATCCCTCACCGTCTTGAACGCTCCCGCACAGCCTTCAAAAGGGGCGGGGGAGACCCGTGTGACGCGCCGCCGGATGACGCCCCTGCGCCGGAAGATCGCCGCCCAGTTGGTGATGGCCCAGCACCAAGCTGCGATTTTGACCACCTTCAACGAGGTGGACATGAGTGCGGTGATGCGTCTGCGTACGGAAATGCAGGAGGCCTTCACCAAGGAGCACGGCGTGAAGCTCGGGTTCATGAGCTTCTTCATCAAGGCGGTTGTGAGCGCGCTCCATAGCGTTCCGGGGATCAACGCCAGAATGGACGGGGAGGACCTGATCCAGAACCACTATTTCGACATCGGCGTTGCGGTGGGCACCGAGCGCGGGCTGGTGGTTCCCGTCTTGCGCGACGCGGACCAAAAGTCCTTCGCCCAGATTGAAAAGGACCTGGTCGCCTATGCGGTCAAGGCTCGCGACGGAAAGATCGCCCTCGAGGACCTCCAAGGAGGAGTCTTTACTATCTCAAATGGTGGAATTTACGGCTCCCTGCTTTCCACCCCGATCCTGAACCCGCCCCAGAGTGGGATCTTGGGTATGCACAAGATTCAGGAACGGCCCGTGGCGGTGAAGGGGCAGGTGGTTGTGCGGCCGATGATGTATCTGGCGCTTTCTTATGATCACAGAATCGTGGACGGCAAGGAGGCTGTGACCTTCCTGATCCGTGTGAAGGATTGTCTGGAGAATCCCATGCGTCTGATGCTGGGACTCTGAGTTTCAGGGTGGGTGTTCTTGCGTGGGGCTCTGGGCTTTAGTGCGTCCCCTTGCGCATTCCGGGATAAACGACGGGGCGGCGATGCTTTTGCTCGCGCACGGGGCGCTGGGCCTTGAGAGCCGGGCGCTCGTGGTGGGCTGGTGCGCCACCGGGTGCACCCTGCGACCATGGGGCTTGGCTCGGTGATTGCGAGTCGCGCTCTATTTGATAAAACTGGCTGGGAAGCGGCCTCCTTAGACGCCTTTGACATCAACGCAGCCGTTGCCGTGCAGACCGAATGCTGCATCCGGCAACTTGGGGTGACCGTGGAAAAGGTGAATCTGCGCGGGTACGCGATCGTCCTCCGCCATCAGCTTGGGGCGAGCGGAGCCCGGGTGCCGTTGACCTCGCGCACGTGTCTGAGGACACCGTTTTGCGCAGGGGCATCGCCAGCCTGTGCATCGGTGGTGGGATGGGAATTGCCGTGGCGAGCGAGCGCTGATCTTCTGGCACCCGGTGAAGTGTAAGCACCTCCCCCCAAATCCCGGAGTCCGGCACAATGCACCCCAACACCCTTCTCCTGTTGTTTTTGAGCGGTCTCGCCGCGGGCTTTGTGGATTCCATCGCTGGGGGTGGTGGGCTGATCACCGTGCCGGCGCTCTTGTTTGCCGGATTGCCGCCCCAGATTGCGCTGGGTACTAACAAGCTCCAGAGCTCGTGCGGCACAGCGCTCGCCGTGTACAGGTATGCAGGCTCGGGGCTTGTGCGCTGGAAAGACGTGCGCTTCGCCGTCGTGGCGTCTTTCCTGAGCGCGATCGGAGGAGCGTTGCTCGTGGCCTATTTGCCCGACACGATTTTACGCAAAGGGGTTCCGGTGCTTTTGATTTTCGTCGCGGTGTACATGGTTCTGAGCCGCGAGCCCAGTACACTCAGGAAAGGGGCAGGGGAAAAGGATGGGGTGGCGCCGGCCCTTGCTGCTGCGAGGTTGGGGCCGATGGCCTTTGGGTTTTGTGTTGGAATGGCGCTCGGGTTTTACGACGGTTTTTTTGGGCCCGGCGTGGGCGCGTTCTGGACTGTGTGTTGCATGACGCTCCTTGGACTGGGGACTTTGCACGCGACCGCCTACACAAAGGCGGCCAACCTCGCGAGCAACCTCGGTTCGCTTGTGGTTTTTTTGGGTGCCGGGAAGGTGGACTGGGCTTGCGCAGGGGTGATGCTTTGCGGCCAGTTAATTGGTGCGCGCGCGGGTTCGGGGGTCGTTTTGCGGAATGGCGCCCGTGTGATTCGTCCGGTGCTTGTGGTCGTGGCGGTGGTGATGGCCGTACGGTTGCTGTTCTGAGGGTGTGTGGCCGTGGAATAAATAATTGGAACCAACTTCATATCCATTACTCGGGAACACTGAGATTGGCTTCGGGCACCGCGCGCGGCCATCCGGAGAGCCCAACATCCGAAAGACCAACTTTGATGAAAACGAGACGGCGGACGGTCGCCCCATCCGGCTGACCGGGGGCCCCGTACTTCGCGAACTTTTCTGAGTCCATGCGCTGAATCGTTGCGGGCCCGAGCCGATGCACCCGGGAGCGGGAGGGGTCCCCGCCAATGCAGCGGGCTCAGGGGTTCGGAGGGGCTGATTCGCGCCGGGCTAGGTGGTGTTTCATCCAGGCGTAAATGGAGGCTCCGATCTGGCGGGAGCCCTTCTCGTTGGGATGCACCGCGTTGCCCTCGGGATAGCCGCTCCACGTGTCGAGCCCCAGCCCGACGGGGACCAGTTCGACCTTCTCCTTTTCCCGGCCGAAGAAGTGCTGGAGTTGGCGTTCCACGATACGGTGTTGAACCTGCTTCCAATTCCACCGGGGGTATTGGTCCTTGTAGTTGGCTACGAAAGCACCCTCCCGATCGTTGGGCGGCGGGACAAGGCAGATCCCGATCACTGCGTCCGGAGCGGCCTTCCGGAATTCGAGGAGGAGATTTTCGGCTTGGAGCAGCATCTCGGTGATTCCCTTGTCCAAGGCGGTGGGTTGGTCGGCCTTGAGCCCGAAGCAATCGTTGATGCCGAGCAGCACGGTGATGAAGTCGGGCACGCGGCCCCCGCAGCGTTCCCGGAGGTAACGTTGCACATCGGCCTTGCTTCCCGGCGGTTCGGCTGTGGCAAAGACGAACGGGCTTTTGTTGGTCTTGCCCGGCTCCGGCTCACCGGGGTCGTACCGGGTCAGAAACCCCTTCCATGTCCAGCCGCCAAAGCCCTCGTGGGCCACATTTTCCAAGGTGGACGCCGAAGGCCTGCGTGTTTGGGTGCCCAGCATGTGGAGTGTGGGATTTCCGGGGCGCGCAAAGAGGCGGGCAATCTCATCAGGATAGATGCCGCCCGCAGTCAGGCTGTCGCCGACGACGAGAACGGTGCACGCAGTCCGTGAGGCGCCGGACTGCGCCGGACTGACGTGCAGAGTGGAGGAGGAGACCGCGACGGCACGGTTTGCGGAGTCCAGCAGGCGCAGCCGGAACGGATACTCGCCGGCCTGGGCAGCGCCGGCGGGAATGCTCCAGCGGTTGCCCTCCCTTTTTCCCACGGGGCAATCCACCTCAAAGCGGAAGTTTTTGGGGGCTTCGGCCAGGATGGTGTTTGCAGGAAAAGCGTTCCACTCCTCGCCGGAGACCGCGTACAGGTGGGGGGAAAGTGTGAGCCGCGGGTTGCCGGGAACGAAGGGGGAGGGGGCGTTTCCTTCGGTCGGGGGTTTCGGCGTTTTGGCGGTCAGAAAACTTGGCGGAACGAGGTTGCGCACTGCTGAAATGATCCGTCCCTCCACGTCGGGCGCGAACCGGGTGGGTCGGTCGTAGTACATCATGGCGCCCCCGCCCTCGTAACCGCCTTCCTCAAGGATGCGTTTGGACGGGATGTAGGCGGGCACGTCGTTGGAGTAGCCGTTCACCCACATCCGGCGGTGGTCGAACTCGGTTTTGAGGCGGATCGAATAGTCGACGACCACCTCTCCCGGAAGGAACACCATCGCAAGATCATCCCCAAAGGTCCACGTTTGGACGAGATAGGGAATCGAGGTGGGCAGGGCGTCGCCTCCGTCGAGACGGCTGATGTTTTTGCGCGCGTGGTAGGCAACCGCCGTCGAGGAGGACCCGGCGAGCAACTGCCATTCCTCCCGGGTGGGCAGTGTGTCAAAGGCGAGTTGGATGGATTCGGTGCGGCCCTCCGGCGTGTGTGAGAGCGGCAGCAGGGTGGAGCGCGCCAGGCGCGAGGCTTCCGCGGCGAGTGATTCACCGTGTGCGACGGCGAGTTCCGGTGTGGAGCGGGGGCTCGGGTTTTGATCGGCGCCGCAGCCGATGGCGGTGAGTGCGATTGCACCAGGAAACTCCCTTTCGAGAGCCTCTTGCGCGCAGCCGGCCCAGTCGCCGTGGATTTTGTCGATGCCGATGGTCGTACAGTGGCACGCGTAGCTGGTGAGCAGGGCGGTGACGCTTCCCTGCGTGTCGGTGATGCGCAGAAGGGGAAGGGCGTGGTCGACCGGGCGGTTGGGAAACTTGCGCCGGTTTGCGGCGAAGGGGACGGAGCCCACCCCCCACGCCATCCGCGACGGCCTGCGACTGGCCAGCGCTTCGAGGGCGACCTGTTCCATGGCGTCGATGAGGTCCCCGGTGTAGCGGTCGATCCCAGCTTGGTGTTCGGCGGGCAGGTCCAATCCGAAGAGGTTCGGAAGGATTCCCGAGACCATCGGAGCACAATGCGTGTGGCTGGAACACACGGCGAACCGTTCGTCCTTGAGTGGAAACCTGACGGAGATCCGCCGGTGAATCTCGGTGCGGATCCACGCGGGAATCCCACAGTTGTCGACGGTGAGCAGGAGCGCGGGTCCGTCCCCGGAGTCCTCTCCAAATGCGAGCGCTTTGGCGTGGATGCGTTGCGCAACGCCCTTGTGCGGTTCGCGCCGGGATCCGTAGCCGCTCAGTCGGACCGGGTAATCGGGCGTGATATCGCGCCGTCCCATACCCACTGAAAGCAGAGGGGATTGTTCCGGTTGCTGCGTCTGTGCTGGGAGCCAGGCGGGGTGTGCCGCCAGAAACATAAGAAACAGGTGACGGGCGAGGGTGGACAATCTGCGGCGCGATCCGGAGAGCTTCATGGAGGGGGGGCGGTTGGTGGCGTTGCCTCAGGCGGAGCGCTCTCTGCCCTTAGAGGGTATCAAGGCTGAGGCGGGGCGCTCTGCCGAGTTGTGGTAGAAGACTGTGGTTGTCCAAGCCGAAGTGGCGCTCAGCCTCGCTTATTTCAGGCTGGAGCTTTCGGGCCGCAGCCAACTGTTCCGAAACGGCGTCGGTATCTGTAAGACGGGCGAACAGCGGCCCAAGCAAAGCTTTGAGCTCCGGCACAAGGAGCGCCGCGTCCGTCTGGAAGAGGGCCATCCCATCGACGCCCTCGGTGTAGTTCCGGGCGATCCTTTCGAGAAAGCCCCGAGCGTTGGCCTGCACTCCCTTGCCGGTGACGGTGTTGGCTCCGCCATGAATCTGGACGCCGTGGGCGCGGGCCAGTTGGATGTAGGGAAGGGCTGTGTCGGGGTAGTCAAAATCCCAGATCCAGAGTGGATCCAGGACGATTTCGTCCACCCACCCCTCCCGGAGCCAGGTGTGCAAGTCGATGCCTTCCATCAAATTAAGGCCGAGAGTCGCCTCCGGAATGCGGACCTGCACGGGCACCTTCCGCTTGCTTGTCCGCTCCAGCTCACGGAGTTGGGTGCGAAGATCCTGCAGCAAAAGATTGATGAAGCAGCAGCGGTGCTGCGACCAGGCGAGAAACTTTGGCGAGCCCACGGACAGCTCGCGCGGATCGGCCCCGCCTGCCTTGAGCCAGGGCTCGAGCAAGCGCGGATGGTAGCGCGCAAGCGGCGGCTGCCGGCAGAAATCCAGGCACAGCCCGTGGACACCGATTTGGGCAACCTCCAACAGGACGGCGATGCGCTCCGCCCGGTACTCGGGCACGGCGAAACTCACCTTGGTGCCGTCCTGCTGCCCGCCACGGTGCCGCTCCAGCCATTCGGGATGGGCGGCGATGTACTGGGAGCGCAGGCCGCCGCCGAGCGCGTCCCCGTAGTGCCGGTTCATTCCGAGGCGTCCGTAGAGGACCATGTCGTTGTTCGCCGCAAAGGTGAGGGCGGCGCGCAGCGGGCATTCCCGCTGGAACGACTCGCCAATGACCTTCGTCTGGGGGCGAGTGTCGCCTGTATAGAGGGTCGAGGTGGGCAGCGCACTTTGGTAGTCGAGCGTGCTGCGCCCAAGCGACCAGAGTACCTGACGGATGCCAACGTCGAGGTGGGCTTGCAGGCAGTCCGCAGAGTCGTGGCCGCTGGTGCGCTGGGTTTGATACAGCCACTGCCAGAGCTCGGGGATGCCCCAGACCGTCTTTTTTTTGACGGGCGCCGCGGTGGCTGGAAGTGAGGCGGCGGCGACCATGCCTGTGCTGGTGAGGAGAAATTGTCGACGGTTCATCGGGAACTCTGGGGCCGGTGGAGAGTGTCGCTGCCCGGGCGGGTGGGGTGTGAGCGGATGGTAGTTCCCGGCACGGGGGATCCGGTAGTGTTTTCGCATGGGAGGCTTAGAAACGAGCCGCTCAGAACTGAGATCAAGGATTTGGCCCTCTCCG
>JBIKSY010000459.1:0-18934 GCA_044348365.1 Chthoniobacteraceae bacterium | reverse complement strand
CCAAACCTTCCGGGCGCGTTGGCCGCGGTGATCTGATAGCCGAAGGGCTGTCCCACGGTGGTCGAAACCGCCAGCACACTCGAGATAAGCGGCGGCACCGGCAGGGTCGTGACGTTGAGCACCAGCGAAGCCCGTCCCGTGCCGCCGGCGTTGGTAGCCTCCAGCGCAACCGAAAACGTGCCCGCCGTCGCCGGCACGCCCGACAACACCCCGGCGGCCGCGTCCAGGCTCAGCCAAACGGGGAGGCCCGTGGCGCCGAAGCGCGTCGGGCTGTTGCTCGCCACGATCCGATAACTAAAGGGCACCGTCGCCTTGGCCAGCAGCGCCAGCGAACCGCCCACCACAGGTGCGGGAGGCAACACGTTGAGGGTGAGTGTGCCCGAGGAGGTCCCGCCTTCGTTGTAGGCCACGGCCGCCACCGGATACGTCCCGACGGCCGTCGGCACCCCCGAGAGCGAGCCGGTCTGGAGGTCCAACGCCAGGCCCGGCGGCAGGCCGGTGGCCGCAAATTCCGCCGGTCCGTTTTGCACCGGCAACGTGTACTGGAACGGCATGCCGGCCGTCGCCGAAAGGACCGTGCCACCCAAAACCAACTGGGGAGCCAGCGGGTAAACCGTCAGCAACCAGGGCGCAGTGCCGGTGCCGGCGGAGTTGCTGGCGGAGAGGGTGACCTTGGAGATGCCCTTGGCCGTCGGCGTGCCGGATATCTCGCCGGTGAGGGCGTTGAGCGCGAGGCCGGCGGGCAGACCGCTGGCGGTAAAGGTGCCGGGTTCGTTGGAGGCGGCGAGGTTCAGCTTGAGGGCTGTGCCAACCACTGCCGTCGCATTGGCCAGCGGCGTAAGCACCGGGGGGATTTGGGCAACGCCCAGAAGCAGGCTGGCCGAGCCGGCACCCGCCGCATTGGTGGCGCCAAGGGCGATGCTAAAGGTCCCCGACTGCAGGGGGATGCCGCTGATGAGACCGCTCTGCGTGTTCACCGCCAACCCCTGCGGGAGGCCCGTTGCACTGAACCCGGCGGGCGTATTGGTGGCAGAGATCTGGTAAGCAAAAGAGGAGCCGTACACCCCGGAAGCCTGGAACGTCCCCGTCAGCACGGGCGCCTGAAGCGACATCGGCGTCACGGTGACCTCCAGCGGCGCAGTGCCGGTGCCCGTCGAGTTGGTCGCGCTCAACGTGCCCGCAAACACGCCCGCCGTCGTCAGCGTCCCGCTAATGGCGCCCGTGGCGGAGTTGAGCGTGAGTCCGGGCGCGAGGCCGGTGGCGCCGTAGGAGGTCGGCGTGTTGGTCGCGAGAATCTGGTAGCTGAACGCGCTGCCCACCATCCCGTTCGCCTTCAGCGTGCCGGTCAGCACCGGTGCGGGAATCAACGCGGTGATCTCGAAGGGCGCGTTGCCGGTGCCCGTGGCGTTGGTCGCGCTCAACGTGCCCGCAAACACGCCCGCCGTCGTCAGCGTACCGCTGATCACACCCGTCGCCGCATTGAGCGTGAGCCCAGGCGCGAGGCCGGTGGCGCCGTAGTAGGTCGGCGTGTTGGTCGCGAGAATCTGGTAGCTGAACGCGCTGCCCACCATCCCGCTCGCCTTCAGCGTGCCGGTCAGTACCGGTGCGGGAATCAACGCGGTGATCTCCAGCGGCGCGGTACCGGTGCCCGTGGCGTTGGTCGCGCTCAACGTGGCCGCAAACACGCCCACCGTCGTCAGCGTCCCGCTGATGACACCCGTCGCCGGGTTGAGCGTCAGTCCGGGCGCGAGGCCGATGGCGCCGTAGGAGGTCGGCGTGTTAGTCGCGAGAATCTGGTAGCTAATCGCGCTGCCCACAATCCCGCTGGCCTTCGCCGTGCCGGTCAGCACCGGTGCGGGAATCAACGCGGTGATCTCCAGCGGTGCGGTGCCGGTGCCCGTCGAGTTGGTCGCGCTCAACGTGCCCGCAAACACGCCCGCGGTCGTCAGCGTCCCGCTGATCACACCCGTCGCCGCATTGAGCGTGAGCCCAGGCGCGAGGCCGGTCGCGCCGTAGGAGGTCGGCGTGTTGGTCGCGAGAATCTGGTAGCTGAACGCGCTGCCCACCATCCCGTTCGCCATCAGCGTGCCGGTCAGCACCGGGGCAGGAATCAGCGCGGTGATCTCCAGCGGTCCCGAAACGGTTCCCACCGCGTTACTTGCGGTGATGGTGCCGTTAAAAATGCCGGCGGCGGCGAGCGTACCCGAAACCAACCCGGTGGCCGTGTTCACAGAAAGACCCGGAGCGAGGCCTGTGGCTCCAAACGCCGTGGGGAAGTTGGTGGCGCTGATCTGGTAGGCGAAGGATCCACCCTGGATTCCAGCGGCTTTGGCTGTGCCCGTCAGCACGGGGGCTTGAAGGGGCGGTGGTACGACGCTCACCTCCAACAACTGCGAGCCGGTTCCTGCAGGGTTCGAGGCAAACAGCGTGCCCGTGTAGACCCCGAGGGCCGAAAGCGTCCCGGAAATCAACCCGGTGGCGGTATTCACCGACAGGCCGGGCGCCAGACCGGTTGCGCCGTAGGAAGTGGGCGTATTGGACGCAGTGATCTGATAGCTCAACGCGGTTCCGAGCACTCCGGTCGCCTTCGAGGTCCCAGAGAGGACCGGGGCGCCGAGCACCTCAATCTGCAGGGAAGCCGTTGCGCTGCCGTCCCCGTTGGCAAATCCAATGGTGGCGCTGGTGGTACCGCCGCTGACTGGGATGCCCGTAATGGAGCCAGCACTCGTGCTGACCGAGAGACCTGCCGGAAGGCCGCTGGCGGAGTAGGAAGTGGCGGCGACGTTCCCTGTGATTTGGTAGGTGAACGGCTGCCCTGCAATTCCGCTAGCCCGCAGCGTCCCGGTAACCAGCGGTTGGAGACGCACCTGCGCAGGATTGCTCACCACACCCACCGAGCCTGAACTCACGCGCGCCGTATAGGTGCCAAGGCTAAGCAAGTCCGGATTGGAGACGGTGAGCGTCCCCGAATTGGCCCCTACGAGCGTGCCGCCGTTGAGGTACCATTGGTAGGAAAGGGGCGCGGTACTGTCGCCCGCCACGGACAGCGTAAAGGGTGTCCCCAAAGTGATGAGCGTGGTGGCTGCTGGCTGCTGGACGGCGGCCACCACGGCGAGCGAACCGGCGTCGACGCTGAAGGTCTGGGTTCCCCCTGTGAGGCGCGCCTCATAGGCGCCCTGGTCTGCCAGCCCAAGCGAACCAATCGTCAACGCCGCAGCCTGCGCTCCTGCGAGCGGGGCGCCGTTTCGGTACCATTGGACGGAGCCGCCTGAGGGGACCTCGATGGTGTAGGTGAGCGATTCGCCGGCTGCAAAGACCGGCCGGTCGGGCGTCCGCGTCAGGCGGGCGAACACCTCCACGGCCACCGCACTTCCCGTGGTGACGAGTTGTGTGGAGAGGCCGCCCACCGTCGTGGAAACAAGGGCCAGCGCACCCGCACCCGGACCTCCTCCGTTGTAGGAGAGGAGCGAGTAAGTGCCCGGAGTCACAAAGGAGGAACCCGGTGCGAGCGACAGCCGGATCGTGTTGGAACCCGAGGCCAGCAGACCGCCGGCAGAGGTGAGCGCGATGGAATCGCTTTGGAGCGGGGTGCCCAGGCGGAAATTGAGTTCGCTCCCCCCAGACAGCGCGAGACCGCCTAGCGTGAGCCGGCCGGCGGCAAACGCGGAGCCCGGACTTAACACCGCTCCCGAGGCCAGCAGAGCGGTGCCATTGGCCGTGCCCATTCCACCAATCGTCGCGCCGCCTGCAATCACCAGCGAACCGCTGGAGGTGAGCGTGCCGTTGAGCAGGAGCGTACCGGAAGTTACGGAAGTGGGACCGGAATAGGTGTTGTAGCCTGCGAGGGTGAGCGTGCCGGTGCCGGTCTTGAGCAGACCTTCGCCGCCGTTGATAGTTCCCACGTTTTGCAGCCCACCGGAGGTTACGTTCAGTGACCCGGTGTTGACGGCACTGAAGATGGCGTTGCCGTTGAGATCGAGCGTGCCTCCCGCGAGGTTCACCACGGCCACCGCCGAGCCCGAGCCGCTTTCAACGTTGATGCCACCGCCGAGCGAGGTCACCCCCCCAGTGAGATTGAGCACCGAGGTGGCCATGCCCCCCGGGAGGTTGCTGGCTTTAAAGGTGACCGCAACCCCCGAATCAGGAGTTACATTGACCGCCCCATTACCGTTGAACGTCAGCTGGGTTGTGGCCCCTGCCACGGCCGTGTTTCCAAGGCTGATAACGCCATTAATGGCAAGGGTGCGTCCCGTGCCGACGGTCACCATGTTGCCGGCAACGGCGCTGTTGGTCTGGTTGCGCAGACCCGTGAAGGTCGCACTGGCGGAACTCAGGTCTAACGCGCCCATGGTGGTCACAAGCGTACCACTGCCAAACAGGAGGGAACCGCCGGCAACGGTCGGCGTGTTGACGTAACGCAGCGTGCCTTCATCGACGGTGGTGTTGCCGGTGTACCCCACTTGGCCCGAGAAGGTCAGCGCGGAGGCCCCGGTCTTCACGAGCCCGCCCTTACCAGCCACACTCTCAGAAAACACGGCGCCACCGGAATTGGTTACATTGAAGACGGGTTGCGCTCCATTGTTCAGTAGAACGCTCTTGGTCGAGGCAAAAGCCGTGGTGCCCGCAATCGAAAGGCGACCACCGCCGAGGGTAAGGCCGCCGGTGCCCAGATTGCCGTCGGAGGTTACCTGCAAGCTGCCGCCCGTGAGGATGGTTCCCCCTAAGTAGTCGTTCAGAGGATTGGTGAGCGTGGTTGTATTTCCGCCCAATTTCAAAAACGCACCCGGGCCTGTCACTCTCCCGGTCACGACCGACTGGGCGGTGTTGGGTCCACTGATGGACGCGTCTGTCACAAGCGTGACTTTTCCGGTCACCGTCATGGTTCCAGCGTCTACACGCAGTGCACCGGCGGATGCATTATCAGTCGCGCCTGTCCCCGAGAGAAAAAAGTCATTGGTGAATGTACCTCCCGAGGTGAGCACGGTCGCCCCCGTCTTTACGGTGACCGGACCGCTTCCGAACGCGCTGAAGTTCGTCCCGAGTAACAGCCTGCCATTTTCCAGAACTGTACCTCCCGAGAACGTGTTGATCCCCTTGAGTTCCTTGTCAGCCTGGCCTGACAACACCAAAGTCACAACGCCCGTTCCGTTGTCGACAATCCTCGAATTGATAACTCTTGAGCCGCCAGTCCCAGCGCCAGCGGTGTGAAATACCAGTTCGCCTCCCGTGTCCACGGAGCCCCCCGCTGTGATGCTACCACCGTTGACCGTAAAGTTACCGGCACCTCCACCGAGAAGAATGCCGCCACTGACGCCAAAACGCAGTATCCCGGAGGGATCAATATTTAAGGTTCCCGAGCCCGTGTTGGTCCCGTGCATCAACAACGTATTGATGTCCGTGACGCCTGCGCCAACATTGCTCGTCGTCATGAGAGAGCCCGCGTTAAGCCGGAGATTGCTCGCGGCGTTGCTCGTGAGCGTTGCGCCGGTCGTGGTGATATCCGTGTAACCGGTGTAGGCCCTCACGGTCCCCCCGCTCACGGTTGCCCAATCCGTGGCAACTCCGGCGCCCAAAGTGCCCGCGCTGACGGTGGCCCACGCACCAAGGATGCCGTTGACCGTGCCTGCGCTCAGCGCGACCGACCCGCTGGTGGGAAGCGTGAAGTTCAACAGACCGCCCGTGCTCCGGGTCAGCGTCCCGAGGTTGACGTTCACCGAACCGCTCGTCCCACTGACGATGTTCAAATAAGACTGGCCTTGGTTAACGGTGGTGCCGGCAAAGGACTGCGCGTTGGCGGTGGATGCCTTGCCCTTGAGCCAGAGCACACCGCCGCTGGAATAGCTGGAACCGCCAAACACCAATCCGGAACTCCCAGAGATGATGTTGGAGACTGGGGCCGAGACGGTTCCAAAATCAAGGATCAGCGCATTTGGAGCACTGCCGCTGGGCTGCGTAACCGCGCCGGTCACGGTGGTGGCGCCCGTATAGGTCTGCGCTGAAGCGAGCGTAAAGCCGGTGTTTGTCTGAGGCGCGGTTGAATTGACAGGGCCAACCTTGGTAAGGCCACCGGCGCCGGAGAGCGTCGCCGTGTAGGTGGAGTTGCCGCCAACCACCTCGAGGGTCACCGCAGTGCCTCCCGTGTTTTGAAGCGGGATGCCTTGGCTTCCACCAAGGCCGCCCACGGTGAAAAGGGTGCCGGCGGACTGCGCGAAGACGACCTTGGAGTTGGCGACGATCGTGCTCTGTTGCAGCGCGTAGCGGTGGCCGAGCAGGAGGGTGCCCGCATTCAACCATGTGTTGCCGGTGAACGGGTTCACGCCCGTGAGAGAAAGGGTCGCCGTCCCATTCTGTTGCATTCCCCCGGTACCGCTGATCGAACCAGTGAAGTCGAAGTTAAACGGCTGGCTGAAGACGAGGCTCGCGTTGTTGAAGATGTTTCCGGTGATCGACCCTGTGGAGATTCCCGCGGCCCCGATCTGGAGGGCGCTTGAATTGAGGAAGGTGCCGCCCGTGTAACGGTTGTTGCCCGTGAGGATCTGGGTGGCCGTGCCGTTTTTGACCAGGGAGCCCGCGCCCGAAAGCACGCCGCTGTAGGTGGTGTTATTTGCACCCAGCGTCAGCGTGACCGGCTCACCCAATGCGTTCAAAAGAGAAAGCGGCCCCGTACCCGAGAGCCCCCCGATGTTGACCGTGCTCAATCCCGCAAATGTGAGCGTTCCGCTGCCAGCCAGCGTCATCGTCCCGGTGCCGGAAATGACATTGCCCACGTTGAAGGCATCGCTGCGGTTAAACACCAGCATCCCGTTGTTCACGATGCTTCCGAGCACGGAGCCGGAACTGCCGCCAGCACCGAGTCGGAGCGTGCCGGAGGCGATGGTCGTCCCACCGGTGTAGGTATTGTTCGCCGCAAGCACCACCGTCCCCGGACCACTCTGAACCAGCGCGTAGCTCCCGCCGCTCTCGGAAAGCACCGAATCCAAGCGCAGGGACTGCGAAGCCGCCGTCGTGACAATCGAGGCGTTGGCATTCAGCAGCACGCCCCGGTTTGCGTTGATCTGGACCTGGCTGCTTGAGCCGGAAACGGTCAGGCCGCCTCCGTTGAACACGATGGCCGCCGGATTCAAAGCGGCGGGAACCGCACCGAGCGAGGCGTCGCCGCCCACTGCGAGCAGACCGTCGTTGATCCGCACGGGGCCGGTCATTGTGGAGGAACCCGTCAACGCCAGCGTGCCCAAGCCGTTCTTCACCAGTGCAGCGCCACCCGCGACCAACGAACCGCCGAGGGTCGCGGTCACCTGCGGGGCAACCACGTCAAAGATGGCAGTCCCCGGTGCGAGGAGGACGGAGCCGTTGAGGGTGAGGTTACTGGTGCCCCCGAATGTCAGACTCCCCGCAGCGGCCACAAGATTGGCCACGGTATAGGCGGCGCTTGAAACAAGCTTCGCACCGCTGCCGAGCGAGAGCGTCCCAGTCCCCAGCGGGCCCGCAGTGACGAGCGTGCCCACACTCGTCTGGGCGGAGCTTCCCGCAATGAGCAGCCCGCTGTCGCCCGCGACATTGAAGCCGCCGGAGAACGTGCTCGAACCGCCCACCTGCAAAAGCCCCCCACCGACCACATTAAGCCGTCCCGCATTTTGAACGACACCGCTGATTGCCAGCGTTGGCGACCACGGCGCCACCTTCGCACCCAGCACCGTGATCGGCGCCACGTCGATGCTCTGAGAGGCGCCGCCGAAATCCAGCGTGGCGGAGATGCCCGCGGTAGAGGCAACGTTCGCACTCGTCGCCGTGATACCGCCCGTGAGTGAAAGCGTGCCGCCGCTGACGGATGCTCCAGTGGCGCCGCCCGCATTGTCAAAGGCAAGCCCGGCCAAGGTCTGGGCGTACCCCTGCAGATTCAGGCTGGCCCCAGCCACAAGCCGAGGCACCACGCTTGGAGCGATCTGGTTGGAGGCATTCAGCCTGACCGCCAGTTCGTTCACGATGAAGTCGCCCGCAGGAATCGCATAGCCATTTCCAGCATTGAGATACAAAGTACCGGCGCCAGCGATACCGCCATTCAAAACCGTTCCCCCGGTATGCGAGTTCGGGGTGTTCATCCACGTCGTGGGTGAATTGTTCGGTGTATAAACCAACCGAGTAGCGGCTCCAGAGCCATTGTCCACGACGGCACTGTTGAGGTTCAAGGTGCCGGGCGAGACCGTCAAATAAAGCGGGGCTACTCCGGAGACCTGCGTACCGCCGGCGGTGAGGCGGCCTTCGCCCGCAAAGGCGCCAATAGCATTGGTGCCGGACAGGTTTGCGAGCAGCGCCCCAGAAGTGAGGTTGAGCGTGTCGGAAGCGTTTGTGAAAAGGAGGCCCTGTCCGGTGGCGTTGGGTTTGAAAGCAATCGCGTTGGCTGCATAGGAACCGGCCGGGATGGTGAAGGTTCCGCCGTTCAGTCGCAGGTTCTGGGTCGCGGAAGGGACCGGGGGGAAGAAGGACGCATCGTATCCGCGCGCACCCGCGGCATTCAGAGAAACCGTGCCGAGGCCCGGAACATACGAGGCCAGCTCCGTTCCGACGCCCGAAAAGGCGAAGGGCAGAATCCCGTTTTGGAGAAGGCTTTCCCCATTACTAAAGAGAAGCCTCCCGGCACTGCCCACGGCTCCGGAGGGAACGAACAGCGTGGCGTTTTTACGCACCGTGAGCGCTCCAAATTGCAGATCCGTCGAGCGGACCCCCACCGAGCCATTTCCGACCGCGATGCTGTTCTTATCGCCCTCAAGGGTGAGGTCGCCCATTTTCTCGAGCAGTTCCATGTTGTCCCGTCCGTTAAGCGTGAGAGCGCCGCCTTGCATCGACACGGACGCCGCATCGTTGATGCGGTTGGCGAGGCCGGCCTTGTAGCTTCCGTCGTTTTGGATCGTCAGGGTGGCATAGGCGAGCGCGACGCTGCTGGTGTTGGAAAGTGCCCCATAGTCCCTCAAAATGACCGCGCCTCCGTTAAACAGACTCGGCCCAGTGTAGGTTTGGTCGGCGTACAGGATATTGCTGTTGGTGCCTGCCTTGGCGTACGCGAGGTTGCCTGTAATTTGTCCGCCGAAGTTCACCCAAACGCCGTTGTTCTGGTTCATCACCAGCACCGCTGGGATGGCGCTGGAGTTGGTGACGGTGCCGTCGCTGCCAAGCCAGGTAGAACCGTTCACTCCCGAAAGCCGGCTAACCCACTGGCTGTTGCCGGCGAGATCAAAGACCGCACCGGTTGCGACATTCACAGAGGTGTCCGGATAGAGGGTATTGACACCGCCCGCAAGGCGCACTGTCCCCCCGCTCACCACCAGTCTGCTGGCCGCAGAGTACTGGGGGTTCTGAAACTCAAGCGTTCCGCCCAGGCCCTTGGAGACAATCCCGGAAGTGGTGGAAAGCTGGCCGGCGAAACCCATTGTCGCGCCGTCGGCCACCTGAAGATTCAGTTCGCTTGTGGAACTCAGCGTCAGGTTTCTGGCGATCGTTGCCCGCCCGCTTTTCACAAGAACACCGCCGGTGGTCAGCGCGAGGGTTTGCGGGCCGGCGACGGTGCCGAGCAGGATGTCCTGACCGGTGGTTGCGAGCGCGTTTAGCGTGCGTGTATTGGTCGATGCGCTGGAAGAAAGCAGGACCGTATCCACGGCGGCCGTGTTCTGCAGGGCGTTGGTGGCGTTGTAACCGGCGAATGCGGTGACACCGTTGGCACCGTAGGTGGCAAAATTGATGCCGGTTCCGTCCTGGACAAGGGTCCGCGTCCAAATGGAATTGGTGAGGGTCGGCGCACTGGTGAACAGAACCTTGTTGGCCGCGGATCCGAAGGACGCCCCGGTACCGGCGGCTTCAAACAGCAGAAACTTCGCAGTGTAGCCAATCTCGTTGGGGAAGGTGAGGGTGGAGTTCTGGCCGGATGAAACCACCCGCACCGTGTTGCTGCCCAGAAACAAAGACAGGTATCCAACTGTTTCGCTGGAAGCTGCTGTTCCATTCACAACGTACTCCATCGTGCCCCCGGCTAGAACCACCGGAAACCCTCCCAACCGGTTCGTGACAGCAATTCCGGAATCGTCCAGTCGCAACGTAGAACCTGCCGACAAACCCACGTTTACAGATCCTGCCACAATCCGGCCGGCGCCCGCGATTGCCAGAGTGCCTCCACTAACGCCAATAGAGTTAAAAACAGCCGGTTGGACCGTTGTGAAAGTCGCCGTGCCCGCGCCGTATTTCGAGACTGCGGAAAACTGGTTCGGCGTCGGCGTTGCGGCTGTCATCGGACTGTTGATATTGATGGTCCCGCTGCCAGTAAGGATCAGCGCCCTTGCTGTGGTCGTCGGATTGTAGATTCCGCCGTTCACGTTCAGCGTCGAACCTGCATCCGCACCGATGACTGCGTCGTAGCTGAGCAGGAGGCTGCCCGAAGTGGTGTTCGTGCCCGAAACACTTTGCAACTGCCCTCCGAAGTTCACTCCACCCCAGCCCTGGCTGTTGCTTCCCTGCAGCGAGATCGTGTTTGCGACCGTCACACCGCCAGCCAGTTGCAGGGCGGTTTCGAGCGTTGCCGCGAAAGGCGAAATGTTCACCATCCCCGTCCCGAGCGCCGTGGAGGTTGTGGCGCGGATCACCCCCGCGTTGATGTTGAGCGAGCCGCTCAACAGCGCGTTGTTGCCCGCCAGCACGAGGATGCCGTTGTCGTTTTTGGAGAACCCGTTCGCGCCGCTCAGGCTGCCTGCAAGAGTGAGCGTCGCGCCCCCCACCACATCGATGTTGTTATTGGACACGGTTCCGTTTTGGAGCAGGAAAGTGCGGTTCGTCGCAAAACTGCTGGTCGCGCGGAAGGTCGCAGAACCGGCCGCTCCGAGTCTCACGGAGTTCGCCGAACTGCCCAGCGCGGCATCGGATCCCGCTGCCACCACGCCAGCGGTCACATTCACATCTCCGCCGAAGGTGTTGGCTACGTTACCGAGAACGACGGTTCCCATGCCCGCCTTGTTAAAGCCGCCCGTGCCGCTGAGCACGCCATTGAGTGTGAGCCCCTGCACCAGATTGGAGGCGCTTGCGGTGGAGACGGTGAAGGTGCCGCCCGAATTCAGCAAGAAGTTGTCCTTCAGAAGCAATCCGTAGCCGATGTTGTTGGTCACGGAAAGACCGTTGCCCAAATCAAAGCCGCCCAACGCGGCGGGAGCCACGACCTTGTTGGCCGCCTGATTCCAGAGCTGCGTCTGCCCGGCGCGCCCGACTATGATCTGGGGCTGCGTCGTCGCGGTGCTGTTGAATGTCAGCGTTCCCAGATTGAGGACCTGCACCGTGCCGGAGCCGTCCCCGTCATGATAAAGCCCGAGGGTGGTGCCGCCGTTGATATTGATGGGGATGTTCGTCGGGACGCCGGTTAGGTTGAGGCCGATGCTGCCCAAGCCAGATTTGGTGATGGACGCAAGCGAACCGGCATTGGCCAGTTGTCCGGTGAGATTAACGGTGAGATTCGGGTGGACGACGTTGATCGAAAGAGCGTTCGTCGCAAAGGCAATCGGCCCGTTGAGTGTAAGCGTGGACGAGTTGGTGCCGGTGAGTTTGTCAAAGACAGGCATAGCGCCTTGAAAGAAGGCCGCGTTGGCAATCGTACGAACAAAATTATCGTCCACAAGCAGGCGTGTATTGGACGCCATGGTGAGAGGTCCCGTGCCGAGCGGACCTGTGAAGGACATTGCGGCCCCCAATCCTGGAGTAAACCGAGCGCCGCTCCCTCCAGCGATCGCGAGCCCGCCTTCTGCCACAGTGACACCTCCATCAAAAGTGCTCTGGGCCGCGATGTACATGACGCCAGATCCCGTCTTCAGGATCGAAGCGCCTGCGCCGATCACTGCGGAATTGATGCCGAAAGATGCGACTGTTTCAGTGTAAGTCCGACCGTCTATTTGAATTGCGCCAATGTTGAAGTCATTTGCTCCTGGCTGTAACGCGATCGTTCCAGAAATGGTCGGTGAGGAATTCGCATCACTGCTCGTCACTTTGACTGGAGCGTTGCTTGAAAGGGTCAATACCCCGCCACTGGAAACGCTCGCATTCCAGGGCGCTCCGTAGTTGTTAAAAGCGAGGCTTTTGAGCGTGTTGTTCCCGACCAGAGTGAGCGTCGCGTTATTGTTGAGCGTCACCACGTTGCTTTCTGCGATCTGGCCCGGGGTGTTGAGCATTGTCACCGTTGCACCAGAGATCGTGAGCCCGCCGCCTGGAACAACCACGGTGCCGGCGGCACCCGCGAGTTGCAGATTGCCCTGCGAAACCGTGGTGCCGCCGGTGTAGGTGTTGGCAGCAGTCAACACGGTGGTCCCTAATCCGGATTTGGTGAAGGCCAAAGTCGCGGACCCGCTTCCCGAGACCTGGCTCAGATCCCGGATCACCGAATGGATGGTCAGCGAACCGCTGTTGTTGTAGGCGACCAGTTCACGCACGCTGCTCTGCGCGGTTCCGCCCGCAGTGAGGATGCCCCGGCTCAAGGTCGTCCCGATCGCTGTGGCGAAGGCTTCGCTGGAACGCAACAAGCCACCCAGGTCGAGGTTGAGCGCGTCATTGGCGTTGGTGAAGGCGAGGTCGTTTTGGAACGCGCCGCCGATCCGCAGCATGGCCGTCACCGTGCCTCCGGCGACGACGGTATTGGTGCCGGCGGCCACGCCTGCGGAGGTGAAGACGAGGTTGGTAAGCTTGCCCGAACCAAACTCCCCTTCGTACCCGCGGTAACCGCCCTGCCCGATCGGCCCGACACCGGTGACCGGATTATAGGCCGCGAAGTCGGTGCTGTTTGCGACGGCCCACGCTCCCAGCACACCGGGCGCGGCGAGCACAGGCGCCTGAGCGAGATACAGGTGGGAGGTGTTGCCCTCCATTCCCAGATTGGTGCCGCTGAAATTGACAGTGGCCCCCTGGCTACGGACGAGGCCCGCGAGCGTCAGGTCGGCGGACTGGTAGCCGGAGTTGGTTCCACTGTTGGGCGTCACCGTGAAGGCATTCGCCCCAAGGGAAGCGGTCACGACGCCCAGCGTTTCGGTGGCGGCGGACTTCACTCGACCATTCAGCGTGATCGCTCCCGAGCGCAGCACGATCGGAGCGGTGTCGCTCACGCGGTCGTTGATCTGGGTTTGCAGAACGCTGTTGTTGCTGAGTGAGAGGATTGAGGAGTTGAGTTCAATCGCAGAGGTGCTCAGCAGGCTGGCGTCATTCTCGAGGTACAGGAAAGACCCTGAGCGCACAGTCCGGCCCGTATAGGTTTGAGGGGATTCCAGAGAAACAGCGTTGGCACCCAAAAACACTGCACTCACGTCGCCAGCGATCCGGCCTGAAAAATTCATGCCACTGGTTGGATTGAACACGAGAAGCCCGGAGCCACCGTTGGAAACCACAGTCCCACTGGTGCCCGGGTAGAAGTTGCCCGTTCCACCTGCATACACCCCGGTCAGGTACTGGGCATTGCCGTTGAGATCTAAAGTTGCACCCGCAGCCAAATTAACCGACTGCCCTTGCTGGATGGTATTGAGGCCTCCGTTGAGAACCACCGTGCCCGCCCAAATGTTAGTCGCATGGTTTGTATACGACTTTGTGTTCAACACCAGCGTGCCATCCTGGACTTTGTGGATGGGTTGGTTGGCGGCTAGCGCGCCATTTAACCGCAACACGGACCCTCCACCTACCTGTAACACCAACGGGCTCGTCGAAGCCAGTTGCGAGACATTGAGAACGCTGGTTCCCCCAACGGCCAGCAGTCCTCCGCTGGTCAAGGTGAGAATGGCTCCCGCTCCATCAACAGTCGCGCCATTCAGCTTCAGGGCATTCACCACTTTGGAACCGGGAAGCACATTGCTTCCAGTGAGGCTGCCGACGTCGGCACTGCCAAGGCCACTTAACGGACTGGCAGAATACGCATCGAAGCGCACGAGGCCGTTCGTGGAATCGTAACGGGCGAAGTCACTCCCCACCACAACGCGCGACGCCAAGCCGTTGAGAACACCAACGCCTGTACTGTTTGCAAACAATACCTTGTTGGCGGCGCCCAAGCCACTGATCGAACTCACATCGAGAATTCCTTGCGTGCCCCAACTGGCGCCGGCGAAGGTCAGGCTGTTGTTGCCCACACCGCGAACGCTGACATTCATTTTCCCCGAAGAAGCCGCGACCAAACTCCCGAGACTCAACGCGGAGTTATTGCCGACAACCTCCAGCAACCCGCTCCCCATCGTGACAGGCGTCGCAGAGCTAAGGCGTCCTCCGGCGTTGACGCCGGAAGAGTCGTCCAACCGCAGAACTGCCGTTGGGTTGATTGTGACTCCGAATAAAGCTGTGGCGCTCCCGCCCGAAGTGCCGCTCAACACTACAGTCCCGCGGTTGATGGTGAGCGCCCCGGTGAAGTTGCTTGTCCCCGTCAGCGTGAGCGTACCGGAGCCCTGGTAGGTCAGCCCGCCGGCAACAGTGCCACCGTTGGTGATCGCTCCGCTGATGAGAGTGTTGCCCGCGCCTTGCAAAGTGAGCGTGCGGCTGATTGTGGCGCTCTCGGACAAGGCCACAGACCCGGCCAAATTGAGGGACGCGCCACCCGTGAGGTCGTTTTGGAGGACGCGGTTGCCAGCGCTGTTGGTGAGGGTTCCGGCGAACTGGATGCTGCTCGTGCCGGAGATAACCGCGGGATCGCCGCCGAGAGTGACGGAGTTGAGTAGTGCGGAAGCGCCAGTCATGGCGAAATTGGAACGCAACTCGCCACCACCAAGGGTCAGCGTTCCGGAGGACGCACCGATTGCGCTGGAACCGGCGGACACCGTCGGGTTGTTGAGCAGCAGCGTGCCCTGATAGAGCGCAACGCCACCGGTGAAAGCGCTCGTTCCACCGAGGGTCACGGAGCCGTTATTAGCTGTGCGAATGTCGAGGCCAATAGCGGAAAGAGAGCCGTTGGAGATGGGGCCGGTAATTACAGTAGAGCCGGTGCCGCGGATGCTGAAGGTGCGTGGACTGGTTGATAATTCCTGGTTTGTTAACCCGTTCACAGAGAGTGCTGCACCTTCCTTCAACGTGTTGACCAAGTTTGTGTTACCTGGTCCGTTCATGCTTGTCACCGCGAGGCCAGCAGTTAATGAGATCGAATATTCGCCCGTGAACACGGCGGTGTAATTCATGTAAATCGACCACGTTGAGGAGCTGACCAGCGGCTGTTTAAACGCAAAAACTCCTCCGGTTCCACCGGTACTCATCCGCACCCTAGACGAACCGATCCCCAGTTGAGTCAGTCCGAGCAGTCCAGATTGGACGCTGATATCTCCCGAGAAAGAGTTCTGAGTTTCCGGAGCCAGCACCCAAACGCCACCGTCCGTCTTGGTCACGCTAAGTGCGCTGGATCCCGCATTAGTCAGGGTGCTGGAAATGATATTCATGTCGGCGCTCTGGCCCCGCAGGGTGAGGGTCTTTGCCCCGGCGCCGGTGTTGAACACGTTGGCTAACGTGAGCGGTCCGCTGCCGGAAGCATCGATCGTCGGGCCGGCGGTGGTCCCCGCCATCACCACGGGACGCGTGGTGACTTCACCGGGGCCGACGTAGAGCAACGTGCCTCCATAGGTGGTGCTGCCAAGCAGAAGCGAACCGCCTCCCACATTGGTGCCGAGATTACTCGAAGTCGCGCCGGCAGCACCAAGGGAACGCACGATCAACGCGCCCGCAGTGAGGGCTGTGTTGCCGGTGTAGGTGTTGGCGCCGCTCAAGATCAGGTTGCCGGCTCCCGTCTTGGTGAGCGACGTAATCCCCCCAGAACCGCCGCTGATCACACCACTGATGGTGGCGAAATCCATGCCGGTATTGATGTTGTCATCTACCTGAATGGTGCGGGCAGCGGTGCCAAGGTGGATGTTGCTTTGAAAATCCACGTCGCCCGGTGCGTTGGCGGCATTGAAGCGAAGCAGGCTTCCGGGGTACAGGCTCCCACCCATAAGGAGGGTGCCGCCGAGGCGAACGTTCAGGTGTTCTGCGGACGCTGCAAAGCCGCCGCCGTTCGCACCAAACTGTATCTGGCCGGGGCCCGTGCCGAGCTCGCGGGAGAAGGTGCCGTCGCTTTGGAACACACCGCCGTTTAGAGTGAGGTTGCTCGACAGAGGAAGTCCCACACCGTCCTGTGCCTGAAGGACTCCGCCTGAAACAGTGGTCGTGCCGCTGTAGGTATTGGCACCGGTGAGCAACCACTGACCGGCGCCGGTCTTGTTGACGGAAAGAGCCGCGGTGCCGTTGTCGACAAGTTTGAGGGCTATCTCGTTGTCGCCGGTGGAATTGCCAGTGAGGGTGAGAGTACGCGCGCCGGTGCCGGAAAAGGCGATGCTTCCGGTGTTGGCAAAGACAAGCGTGGCGTTATTCTGGACGCCTGTGGAAAGGTTGTTGTTGCCGTAGTTCCCGGACGAATCGATGAACCCGTTGCTGGCGAGGGTGAACAGACGGTCGATGGCGATGGAGGGCGTCTGGGTGAATTGGACGAAGCTGGAGTCGGACCCAGTGTACTTCAGCGTGCCACCGTTGAAGACCAGATTGGAGGCTGCGTTGGAGGAGGCGCCAATGGAGCTGGCGCTGCCGCCATTGGCGAGGGTGTTCACGGCGAGGGTCGCACCGCCACTGAGGATGGTGGCACCTGTGTAGGTGTTGATGCCGGTGAGGTACTGCGCGCCGCTTGTGCCGTTGCGGATTACGGTGAGCGGAGCACCGCTATTTTGAATGACTCCCGAAAAGACGGCACTCCCGGTGGAAGCGCTGGTGCCCAAAGAAACCGTCGTGACCGCGGTGTTGGAATTGTCCAAGATGCCAGCCCCCAAAAGGACTCCCAGCGTTTGGATCAGCGAGGAAGGCCCGCCGGTGTACAAGGTACCCGAGACGCCCGTGCCGTTTAGGTCCAGCAGCGCATTCTGACGGACGGTGACGACCGTTGCGGCGCCAGCGATTCCCAACCGGGCGTTGCCCGAATCCAGTCTAAGCGTGCCTTCATTAATGGTGGTGTTTCCCGTGTAGGTGTTTGAGCCGGAAAGAATGAGGAGACCGTTCCCGGATTTGGTGAGCGAACCGGAGGCAAGAAGCGAAGCGATGCTCAGGGCGTTACCGGACACGCTGCCATTGGTGGTGACGATCCATTCCGAGTTGGTCGCAGCAAGCGTGCTTCCTGCGATGGTCATGGAACCGGAGGAATTGTCAAAGAGGAGGCCTCCCGAGGTAAGGAAGAGCTGTCCGCCGAGGGTGAGCGTCCCGGCGCCTGTGAGTTTGAGCGAATTTGCACTTTGAGCCGCAGTCGTCGCAGTCCCGCCTGAGAGCAGGTAGTTGGCGGTGGAGGTGCCGCCTGCAGTGGGAAAGGCGGCGTATGTGGCCGCGGTGAGGGTGCCGCCTGCGAGGGTCCCGGCGAAGTCGACGCCATTCAATGTCGTCCAACCGCCAAGTAGGCCGTTGGTGGTGCTCAGAGAGTTAAATCGAAGCGTGCCGAGCCCCGGCTTAAAATCGACGGTTGCGCCGGAAGATCGGGCGCCAAGGTTTGAGAAGACGAATGTGCCCCCGTTGGTCAGCGCAACAGTTGCGGCGCCTGCGGTAGCGGTGAGGGAACCAGCCAGCTCGGTGGAGGAGCCGCCAAAGGCGAGGTACTCCAGACGGCCGCCGGCATTTTGTTTACCGAAGCCGGGCGCTACGGAGTCGGAAGTGAAGACAACGGCGCTGGAGTTGCCAAGGAGATCCACCGTCGCAGAGGCGGCCTGCAAACGCATGGTGCCGGCGGAGAGGGAGAGGTTGCCGGTGAAGCTGGTGAGCGAGCCAAAGTTGAGAAGTGTGCCGGAAGCAATGGATCCCACATTTGCCAATGCGGACATCCAGATGGTGTTGCCGACAATGTTGGTAACCACTGATCCGGAGGGCACATTGACTCCGCTAAGAGTCATTCCTATTGCAATCCCGGCAGTCGAAGAAACCACCAGAGAACCCGAATAAATCGCGCCTGCAGTTACAGTTGTGGTGGTGCCACCAAGAATTATTGCCGTGGATTCGGGGGCGTAAACCCAAGTGCCATCGTCCGCTTTGAAAACCGAAGTGATTCCACTGCTTTGACGCACTAGGCCCAAAATCGTATTAGCAGCGCCGCTACTCCCCCCAAGTACAAGTGATTTTGATCCCGAACCGCTAGATGCGATGCCATTACCAAGCACAATCGGTGTGTGCCCGGCTTGATTGGCGAGAAACAGTCCGTTGCCGGATCCCGGCAAGTTGATGGCTTTCGAAGTATTCTCCCCAATTGAACCCACAAAACTGAGCGCCCCTCCATTCAGTTGGATTAAGGGGTTACTGGCGTTTGTATTATTAAGAGAACCAAAAGAGCTTACCAGAAGAACTCCACCGTTTACGGTTGTTGTTCCCTGGATCGTCGAAACAGAACCAGAGACAGCCAGACTACCAGAACCATTCTTGACTAAACCTACAGATGTCGATGCGGGATTGGACAAAAGGTTTCCTTCGACGGAAAAGTCACCATTTCCACCGAATGTCATATTAACCAATCCACCGCCAGCACCACTAAAAATATCGCCCTTTAAAAGCAGCAAGCCATTCGAACTATTGTTTAAACTCCAAACACTTCCCAACAAACTTTTCAGATTGTCACCAATAGAGACTCCAAATCCATTTCTTCCGACCACACTTGTCGGACCAATACTGCTACTGCTGAGAGTTCCAATTTTAATATTTTGTCCCACAGCTTGAACTCCAATTTCGTGGTCAACAAATATTGAATTTAACGCGGTTAGATTTAATATTTTTATTCCAAATGAATTTAAAGAATTCGCACCAAGCCTAAACTCGAGTCCTCCATTGGAAATCGTTATAGGTATCGAGTTCATCCCCAGAGCACCGCCATCAGAAACACGAACATACCCTCCAGCAACATTAACCT